>JAYUCG010000024.1:0-1231 GCA_043740455.1 Novosphingobium sp.
TTCTTGTTATATGTGGCACTGCGAATGTGGGGAGGTAACGCCGTGAGGATTGAAACTCTAGCAGAAGGCGTCACGCTTTATTGCGCGGACTGCCGCGACGTGCTGCCGACGCTTGGCAAGGTGGATGCGTGCATCACAGATCCGCCGTATGGGATTGGTGAGGATGGTGGAAAATTCAGAGATCGAAAAGATGGAGGCCATAGAGTTCTTGAAAAGCTCAATTGGGATTCGTCACGACCAGAGCGTGATATATTTGAAATGATAATTAATATTTCGGATCAACAAATAATCTGGGGTGGCAATTATTTTGCAGATTTTTTACCCGCATCAAAAGGCTGGTTGTATTGGTCAAAACTTATGGGCGGGGACTTTTCGGACGGTGAATTAGCCTGGACTTCACGCAATAAAGCGCTGAAGCAATTTACATTATGCAATAAAATGGGCGGCAAGGAACACCCAACGCAAAAGCCAGTTGAACTTATGCGCTGGTGCATTGGTTTTGTACCAGAGGCACAGACCATCCTAGACCCGTTTTTCGGCTCAGGCACCACAGGTGTGGCCGCTGTCAAAATGGGCCGCAAATTCATAGGAATTGAGCGCGAACCCAAATATTTTGACATTGCCGTCAAGCGCATTTCCGACGCGCTAAAACAGCCAGATTTCTTCATTGAAAAACCCAAGCCAGTGAAACAGGAGGTGATGCTGTGAGGATAGCCACTGAAGAAAAGGAGAGCGTATGATGCGTAGGTTTTATTTTCCTAAATACACAGTTCAGGACATACATCCGAACGGCTTCCGTTTATGCGCTGTAATGGACTGTTACCCCAATTCTGGTTTTGTATTTACTCTTAAATATATTAGATTTGAGGAACCCACCCCATGACCAATGAACAACGATACGCCGTACGATTTGAAGGATTTAATCGCTAACTTACCTAAAGACAGGACACAAGCCCGATGCCTCTCAAGCTCATCCCGCCGCAAAAAGGCCGTTCAAAAAACTACCGCATCCGTGGGACTTACCTCGGAGCTAGTCTGGACAGAACTACAGAAACTTCAGACAAAGCCCTCGCGCAGCAAATCTTTAATGCTACTAAGCGAAAAATCGAACGTGGTGAAATTACGGGAAGGCCAGAGCTAACATTCTCTGAAATTGCCTTGGCCTATATCCGCGCCGGCGGGGACGCCAAAAGCGTAACTCGATTGACAAATTACTTCGGTCGCCATTTCA
>JAYUCG010000025.1:0-6716 GCA_043740455.1 Novosphingobium sp.
TCGAACCCGTGCATCTGCGCGGCGAGTGCGTGCCCGTCGCGGCCGCCGAGATCGAACAGGAGACGTTCGAAATTGCTCGAAACCTGAATGTCCATCGACGGGCTGGGCGTCGGAACAACCGTCCCTTGCGAATAGTCGCCAACGCTGAGCGCGCGGTGGAGGATGTCGTTGACGTTGGTCGCGACAATCAGCTTGGCGATGGGCAGCCCCATCTTCGCCGCGACATAGCCCGCGAACACATCGCCGAAATTGCCGGTCGGTACCGCGAAGGCCACCTTGCGCTGCGGCGCGCCGAGCTGCAGCGCGGCGGCGAAGTAATAGACCACCTGCGCCATCAGCCGCGCCCAGTTGATCGAATTGACCGCACCGATCGCGAACCGCCCGGTCATCGCCGGGTCATTGAACATCCGCTTCACCGTGGCCTGGGCATCGTCGAAGGTGCCCTCAACCGCGATGTTGTGGACATTGGGCGCGCGCACCGTGGTCATCTGGCGGCGCTGCACTTCCGAAACTCGGCCCTTGGGGTGAAGCATGAAGATGTCGATGTTCGCCCGGCCCGCTACCGCGTCGATCGCGGCCGAACCGGTATCGCCCGAGGTTGCCCCGACGATGGTCAGCGGATCGCCGCCGCGGCTGAGGAACTCCTCGAACAGCAGCCCGAGCAGTTGCAGCGCGACGTCCTTGAACGCCAAGGTCGGCCCGTGGAACAATTCGAGCAGCCAGTGCTGCTGGTCGATCTGAACCAGCGGGGTGACCGCGGTGTGAGTAAATCGGCCGTAAGCCTGCGCGGTGAGTTCGCGGAGCTTTTCGGGGCTGAGGCTGTCGCCGACAAACGGCTGCATGACCCGCGCGGCGAGTTCGGCGTATGGCAGCCCGACCATGTCGGCGATCTCGGCCTCGGAGAACCTGGGCCATTCGCGCGGCACGTATAGCCCGCCGTCGCTGGCGAGGCCCGCGAGCGTCGCGCCAGGAAAATCGAGGGTGGGTGCAGAGCCGCGGGTGGAGACGTATTCCATGCGCGCGCCGTTAGCCCGCAGGGTCAGTCGCGGCAAGCCGCTTGCGCAGCGCCAGGCTGTAGATCACCAGAGCGGTCGCCGCGAACAGGAACCACTGGATCGCATAAGACCAGTGGTTGTTGGGCAGGTCCTTGGGATCGGGTTTGGCATTGGGCTGGAGGCCAGCGAGCGGGGGATCGGCGACGACGCGAATTCCGGTCTTCCCCATCGGCGCGACGATGCCCGCAACTTGGCCGCCGTCCCATGCCGGCGGCGCGGGATTGGTCGACCAGCCAAGGGTGACGGTAACCGGCACCGCAGTGCTGTCTGCTGCCGCCTGGCACTGCACGGTATGGGCGATACCGCTTGCACCCTTGGCGCTGAGCCCGGCAATCGCCGACCTTGAGGTGACCTGATCACAAGGAAATGCCGTGTGGCGATAGAGTATGGCGTCGCGGTCACCGGCAAATTGGCTTGGTGGCACGTCGGCTGAGTTGTGGTCCGCTGCCTCGTAGCGGACCAGCAGTTCCGCCTTCTGGTGCATCCGGTCGATCTGCCAGAACCCCAGCCGGATCATGATGCCAACCGCGATCAGCACCAGAACAGTCGGGATCATCGGGATGCGCCGCAGGGTCATTCGGGTCTCACATCCTTGTCGGTCGCCTCGGCCGCGCCGCGTTGGAACTCGGCGGCGAGCAGGGCGGCCTTGCTGACGCGCAGGCCCCAAATCGTCGCACCTGCGATTACCGGAGCAAGCAGAACGAGCAGCAGCCACAGGGGCAGTTCAAATGTCAGCTGAGCCCACAGGCCGAAACCCAGCACCAGTGCGCCGATGATCATGGTAAGGAATGCTGCCGGACCATCGCCGACGTTGAAGCTTGAATAATCGAGCCCGCAGCTCGGGCAGCGCGGGGCAAAGCCGGTCAGTCCCGCAAACAGCCCCTTGGCACCGCAGCTCGGGCAAAGTGCAAAAAAGGCAGCCTGGGCGATCCCGGGCTGCCCTTTTTGTTCAGGCGCTTGGCCCGGCATTACTCGACCGCGAAGCCCCAGTTGCCCCAGACGTAGACCGCCAGGAACAGGAACAGCCAAACCACGTCGACGAAGTGCCAGTACCAGGCGGCGGCTTCGAAGCCGAAGTGCTGCTTTGGCGTGAAGTCACCATTGTAGGTGCGCTTCAGGCAGACCGCGAGGAAGATGGTGCCGATGATCACGTGGAAGCCGTGGAACCCGGTCGCCATGTAGAACGCGCTGCCATAGGTATTCTTGCCGAACGGGAACGGCGCGTGGATGTATTCGTAGGCCTGCAAGCTGGTGAACAGCATGCCCAGCAGGATCGTGGCCCACAGGCCTTTCTTCAGGCCATCCCGGTCACCGTGGATCAGTGCATGGTGCGCCCAAGTGACGGTGGTGCCCGAGCACAGCAGGATCAGCGTGTTGAGTAGCGGCAGGTCGAACGCGTTCATCACCGCTTCGAGCGCCTTGGGCGGCCATTGCCCGCCGACGACATCGGAAATGGTCGAAGGGAACAGCGAAAAGTCGAAGAACGCCCAGAACCAGCCGACGAAGAACATCACTTCCGAAGCGATGAAGGTGATCATGCCATAGCGCAGGTGCAGCTGCACCACCGGGGTGTGATGGCCCTGGTGCGCTTCGGCGACGACCTTGGTCCACCACTGCCACATCGTGAACAGCACGGCGGCAAAGCCCATCGGGAAGATGAACTTACCCGCCGCAATGTTGTGCATGTACAGCACCAGGCCGCTAGTCATGGTCAGTGCCGAGACGGCGCCCATGAACGGCATGATATCTGGATCGAGGATGTGGTACTGGTGGTTCTTGGTGCCGGCCATGATGCTTTCGGTCCCTGTTGTGCCAAAATTGCCGGAGGCGCGAAGCCCGCCGGCGCAAAACTCGATTAGGCCCTTATCGCGCCGCCTGCGCCCGGTCCAGTGTCTTTGCTGCAGCTTTCACCGGCGCGGCTTTGGCGGCGCTTTGATCAGCCGAAATGTGGAAGGTATAGCTCAGCGTGATCTGCGTCGTCACCGCGGATTCCGGATCCTTGAGGATCGCCGGATCGACATAGTACAGCACCGGCATGCGCACCTTTTCGTGCGGCTGCAAGGTTTGCTGGTTGAAGCAGAAGCACTGGATTTTCTTGAAATACAGCCCGGCCAGATCAGGCTCGACGTTGAAGCTGGCGATCCCAGTGATCGCGTGATCGGACAGGTTTTCGGCGGTGAAATAGGCGATCTTGCGTTCGCCGATGCGCATTTCCTGGGTCACCTGCTCGGGCCCGAAGCGCCATGGCATGCCGTTTTCGACGTTGCCGTCGAACCGCACCGAAATGCGCTGATCGGCAACGTTCACCTTGGCTGCTTCGGCGGCATTTGCGCGCTGGGTAGTCCCGCCAAAGCCGGTGACCTGGCAGAACATCCGGTACAGCGGCACCGAGGCGAAGCCCATCGCCAGCATGAACGCCGCAAAGACTGCAGCGTATGTCGCGACCTTGCGATTACGGCGCGGATCGCGCTGCATCAGGGCATCCGCTTGACGATGGTGATCGCAAAGAATAGAACCGCAAGACTGAACAGCACCAGCGCCAGCGCGCGGTTGCGGCCCTTGATGATGCGGGCACGTTCGGTGATGGGATCAAGGTCGGTCATGGGTTGTCATCCAAGGATAAAACGGTCCGCCACCAGCGCGCCGAACAGCGCAAACAGGAAGAGGATCGAAAATCCGAACAGGCGCTTTTCGGCGCGCATATCGGCATCGTTCTCGGCCGTGCGGAAGGTCGCGACGCGCACACTGAGTAGCAGGAAGGCACTGCCGAGCAACAGGGCCGAAAGGCCGTATAGCCAGTGCGTCAGCCCTAGCAGGAACGGCGCCAGCGCAATCGGCAGCAGCAGCACCGCATAGATCAGGATCTGCCGCCGGGTCGACTTGTGCCCCGCGACCACCGGCATCATCGGAATGCCCGCGGCGGCGTAGTCGGTCTCGACAAACAGCGCGAGCGCCCAGAAATGCGGCGGCGTCCAGAAGAAGATTATGGCGAACAGCAGCACCGGCATCAGCGTGATGTCACCGGTCGCGGCAATCCACCCGATCATCGGCGGGAAGGCCCCTGCCCCGCCCCCGATCACGATGTTCTGCGGGGTGCGCGGCTTGAGCCAGATCGTGTAGATCACCGCGTAGTAAAGGATCGAGAAGGCCAGCACCGCGGCGGCGAGCAGGCCTACGCCCAGCCCCATCACCAGCACCGAGCCGACCGCCAGCGCAATCCCGAAATCGCGCGCGACAGTCCGGTCCATCCGGCCTGCGGGGAGCGCGCGGTTCGCGGTGCGCTTCATCTTGGCGTCGATACCGGCTTCCCACCACATGTTGAGCGCGGCCGAACCGCCTGCACCCACTGCGATGCACAGGATCGCGGTGAAGCCGATAATGGGATTGATCGGGACCGGCGCGGCGAGCAACCCGCAGAGGCCAGTGAAGATCACCAGGCTCATCACCCGCGGCTTGGTCAACGACCAGAAATCGCGCCAGTCGGCGGGCAAAGGAATCGGCTGGGCGGGGGCGGTGCTCATGGCTGCGCGGCCTATAGGCCCGACTTACAGCCGCTTCAACCAGTCGATCAGCAGTGTGTTCACTTTGACCGGTGCTTCCTGCTGGGTCCAGTGGCCGATGCCGCGCAAGACGTGGCCTTCGACGCGCGGCGCGAACAGGCGCATCATCGCCACCGGGTCCGCCACCGCACCGAACAGTGTGGTGGCGGGATCGCGGGTTCCGCCGATGAACAGGCTCGGTTGCTCGATCCGTTTGCCCTGCCACGCGCGCAGCCAATCGAAATCGGCCTCGTGATTGCGGTAGCGACCCAGCGGTCCGGCAAAGCCCGATTGCTTGAACTCGCCCTCATAATAATCGAGGTCCGCTTCGCTCAGCCAGGGGACCGACTGCGGGTCGGGCAGGCCATCGAGGAACGTAGCTCCGAGCTTTTTCGACCAGTAGTCGCCCTCGGGTACGTCACCCGAGATCGAATACATCATCCGCGCCACGAAATCGCGCGGGTCCGCCTCAGCCTCAGCTTCGGCAACGCCGGGCTGCTGGAAGTATTCCTGGTAAAAGAACCGACCCTGACTGGTGAAATGTTCCCGGAACACCTCGGTAAAGGGGCGCTGCGGCGCGCCGCTGAACGGGACCGACAGGCCCGCGACTGCGCGGAAGTGTTGCGGGTTCGTGAAGGCCGAATTCCAGACAATCGGTGCGCCCCAGTCGTGCCCGATTAGCACCACCGGCTGGTCCGGCGAGAGGGCCTGCCTCAGACCGACCAGATCGCCGACGATCCGCTCCATCGCATAGGCGGCGACATCGGCCGGCTTGTCCGAGCCGCCATAGCCACGCACGTCGATCGCGCAGGCGGTGAACCCGGCATCGGCGATCGCGCCGATCTGGTGCCGCCAAGAATACCAGCTTTCGGGAAAACCGTGGACCATGATGGCCAGCGGCCCGCGCCCCTCGATGGCGCAGCGCAAGGTGACCTCGCCGACATCGATCATTCGGAATTCAGGCATTGCGCATCTCCTCAAAACGAAAAATCCCGGCCACTCGGACCGGGACTTATCGTATTTTAGCCAAGTGCCAACCGCATCAATGGTGCGGCGCGTCCTCGATGATCGGCAGTGTTTCGAACTGGTGGAACGGCGGCGGGCTCGAAAGGGTCCATTCGAGCGTCGTCGCGCCTTCGCCCCAGTAGTTCGCCGGAGCCGGCTTGCCTGCTGCGAGCGACCAGAATACGTTGATGAAGAAGATCGCCATCGAGCTCGCCATGATAACGTAGCCGTAGGACGAAACCGTGTTCCAGTACTCGAACGCCGGGGCATAGTCCGGATAACGGCGCGGCATGCCCTGGTAGCCGAGGAAGTGCTGCGGCAAGAAGATTATGTTCACGCCGACGAAGAACACCCAGAAGTGCAGATGCGCCAGGAACTCAGAGTGCAACTTGCCGCTCATCTTGGGGAACCAATAGTAGAACCCGGCGAACAGCGAGGTCACCGCGCCGAGGCTGAGCACATAGTGGAAGTGCGCAACCACGAAGTAGGTGCTATGCACCTCGTCGTCGATCCCGCCGTTGGCAAGGTAGACGCCGGTGACGCCGCCGACGGTGAACAGGAAGATGAAGCCGATCGCCCAGACCATCGGGCTCTTGAACTCGATCGAACCGCCCCACATCGTCGCGATCCAGCTGAAGATCTTGATGCCGGTGGGCACCGCGATCACCATGGTGGCGAGCGTGAAGTACATCTTGGTGTCGAGGCTCATCCCGGTGGTGTACATGTGGTGCGCCCACACGACAAAACCAACCACGCCGATCGCGACCATCGCGTAAGCCATACCGAGGTAGCCGAACACCGGCTTATTCGAGAAGGTCGAGATGATCTGGCTGATGATGCCGAAGCCCGGCAAAATCAAAATATAAACTTCGGGATGGCCGAAGAACCAGAAAAGATGCTGGAAGAGAACGGGATCGCCGCCCTTTGATGGCACGAAGAATGATGTGCCGAAGTTACGGTCGGTCAGCAACATGGTGATGCCGCCAGCCAGAACCGGCAGTGACAACAACAACAAAAACACCGTGACCAGAACCGACCACACGAACAGTGGCATTTTGTGCAGCGTCATGCCCGGTGCGCGCATGTTGAAAATAGTGGTGATGAAGTTGATGGCACC
>JAYUCG010000026.1:0-6022 GCA_043740455.1 Novosphingobium sp.
ATGAAGCCACGGTTGTTGATGGTCAGGTTGCCAACAGCCGTGATGTTGCCTTCAAGATCAGCTGAGCCGGCCGAGGCCGAATAGTTGTTGTTGAAGATGTTGGTCGCAGTGCCGGTAGCATTGCCAAAAGTCACCGAGCCCAGGATTGCTGCACCCGAATCGTTGGTGATGCTGGTGCCGCCGCCGACATTCAAAGCCGGATTGGTGTTGGAGCCGGCGTCGATGCCGTAAGTTGTACTGGCGCCGCCATTGAACAGCCCGCCGAAGTTGATCACCGCGCTGTTTGTGCCGGTGCTGATGACGGCGGGTCCGCCAACATTGGTGTTGATGACTGCGCCGCTGTTGACCGTTACGGCAATGCCGTTGGTCGCCGCGCCGTTCCAGCCCTGGCCGCCCGGTGCAGCGCAGATGACCTGATTAGGATTGACCGGCGCTTGCGATACGCAGTCGGCCATGGCTGGGGTTGCGAAAAACACGCCGGTGAGGGCGGTGGCGGTGTAAAGACCCGAACGAACGGAAAGCTTACGCATCATCTTCTCCAAAATAGGCGGTGCCCAGCCAGGCTGGCGTTGAGATGTACGACCCTGAGCGCCCTTTGCGGACGTCTCGACAGACTAAAGGCGACTAAAATTAACAACTTCGTAAAACGGCAACAGCCGATACTCACGCCGACACAGTTTGGTCTCCCCTGCTGCAACGTGTTCCGTTTTTTTATTAATCCAGTTGACTGACAAAGGCTAGTGGACTCGATCAAACAGAGAAAATTTAATCTTCCCGCCACTTGCTCAATACCGCCCCGCTTGGCCATGTGCTCCATCATGCTACCTATCGGTGCTTGTCCCCGCCTAGGTTCCCCCTCTAAGAGGTGGTCGATGGCTGCACCCGGTTTCCTCAATGCATCGCTCTCCGTCGCCGCCGGCGGCGCTGCCGGGGCGTGGGCGCGTTATTCGGCGGGCGTGGTGCTTGGCCGCATGGGCGCTAGCACCGCGCAATTCCCGTGGTCGACGCTCGCCGTCAACGTGATCGGCAGCCTGCTGATGGGCCTGCTCGCCGGCTGGCTCGCGCGGCATGGCAGCGGGGGCGAGGCCTGGCGGCTGCTGCTCGGCGTGGGCGTGCTGGGCGGATTCACCACCTTTTCCGCCTTCAGCCTCGAACTCGCTCTGATGATCGAGCGCGGCACCATGGCTACCGCAACGATTTATGTCAGCGTTTCGGTGATCGCCGGCGTCACTGCGCTATTCGCCGGGCTGGCTTTAATGCGGGTGGCAGCGTGAGCGAGGTCGTCCGCCAGTTTACGGTCGAGCCCGACGACGACGGCGTCCGCCTCGACCGCTGGTTCAAGCGCCACTTGCCGCAGATCGGCTTCGCCACGATCAGCCGCTGGGCGCGCACCGGACAGATCCGCGTTGACGGCAAGCGCGCCGATCCGGCCGACCGGGTAACCACCGGCCAGGTCGTGCGCGTACCCCCCGGCGGCGATGCCCCAGCGATCAAGGGCCAGCGTGAGCGCAAGCCCCTCACTCTCGAACAGCGCGAGCTGGCGCTCGACATGGTGATCCGCACCACCCCCAGCGCTTACGTGCTCAACAAACCGCCGGGCCTTGCCACGCAAGGCGGCAGCGGCACGTTCGAGCATGTCGACGGGCTGCTCGATGCGCTGGCGCAAGAGAGCGACCCGCGCCCGCGACTGGTCCACCGGCTCGACAAGGATACCAGCGGCGTGTTGCTGATCGCGCGCACCCCGGGGAGCGCGGCGCAATTCTCGAAGCATTTTTCGGGCCGCTCGGCGCGCAAGGTCTACTGGGCGCTTGTGATCGGCGTGCCGGCCATCGAGGACGGGCTGATCGAACTGCCGCTGGGCAAACAGCCCGGCAGCGGCGGCGAAAAGATGATGGTCGACGAAAGCGAGCATGGGCAAAGCGCGCGGACCCGCTACCGCGTGATCGACCATGCCGGCAATCGCGCCTCGTGGGTCGAATTGCAGCCGATGACCGGGCGCACGCACCAGCTGCGCGTCCACATGGCGGCGATTGGCCATCCGATCGTGGGTGATGGCAAGTACGGCGGGCCGGACTCGTTCCTATCGGGCACGATCAGCCGCAAGATGCACCTCCACGCGCGGAGGCTGGTGATCCCGGCTCCGGGCGGTGACACCATCGACGTGACCGCCGATCTGCCCGATCACTTCGCAGCGAGCATGCAGAGCCTGGGCTTCGACGAGGCTGACGGCGTGATTGAGCTCAAGGCAAAGGCGCCGCCGACCAAGGAAGTGCAGAAGGCCGAAGCCAAGGCCCACGCCAAGCAATACCGCAAGGAACGCCGCGGCGAGCGCCGCTCGCGTTCGGACGCGCCGCTGCGCCCCGCCAAAAGCCGCGGCCCGACCAAGGGCAAAGGCTCGCCCAAGCCGGTCAAACCGGCAAAACGCTGATGCATCCAGCCTCGGCCTTCCGCAATCCCGACCGCGCGCTGCTTGAATCCATGATCGAGGAGATCGGCTTGGGCATGGTCTTCGCCGCCACGCCCGACGGCCTGCGCGTGGCGCATGTGCCTTTGCTGTGGACCGGAGACGGAGCGCTGCAATTCCACCTATCGCGCGGTAATGCCATGACCAAGCATCTAGACGGGATGACCGTGCTGGCGGTGGTCAACGGCCCCGATGGTTATGTCAGTCCGCGCTGGTATGCCGATCCCGAACAGGTCCCGACCTGGAATTACGTTGCAGTCGAACTGGAAGGCCGGGTGCGGCGGATGGACGCCGAGGGCCTGCTCGCCCAGATCACCGCGCTGTCCGATAAACACGAGGCACGCGTGGCCGCGGGCAAACCGTGGACCATGGACAAGCTGCCCGAGGCCAAATCGCACGCACTTCAGGCCGGCATCGTCGGGTTCGAGCTTGAAGTGCTCGGCTGGCGCGAGACGGTCAAGCTCAGCCAGAACAAGAGCGCCGAGGAACGCGAACGCGTCGCCGCGGGTCTGGCGAGCGAAGGGTCCACCGGGATTGCTGCGCTGATGCGCACCCTCGCCCCATGAGCGCCAAGATGACCGTGCGGCTCGCCCTGTTCGATTGTGATGGGACGCTGGTCGATGGTCAGGCCGGGGTCTGCAACGCGATGGACGCCGCCTTCGCCGATGCTGGCCTGCCCGCGCCAGACCGCCACCTAGTGCGGCGGATTGTCGGGCTGAGCCTACCGCAAGCGATCCGCAGCCTTGCTCCCGACGCCAGCGAGGCGCAGCAAACTGAAATCGACTTGGCCTATCGCAGCCGCTTTCGCGCATCGCGCGAATCCGGCGCGCTGGTTGAACCGCTCTATGACGGGATGGCCGCGCTGGTCGAAGCATTGGCAGCGGACGGCTGGATGCTTGGCGTCGCCACCGGCAAGAGCATGCGCGGGCTCGAACATTGCCTCGCCACCCACAGCCTGACCCGCCAATTCACCACGCTGCAGACCGCCGACCAGCATCCGTCGAAACCCCACCCAGCGATGGTCCATGCCGCGCTGGCAGAGACCGGCGCGCGGCTCGAAGATTGCGTGATGATCGGCGATACTGCGTTCGACATGGCGATGGCCGCCGCCGCCGGGGTGCGCGCGCTGGGGGTCGATTGGGGCTATCACACCCCGCACGAACTGTTCGAAGCCGGGGCTGAGGCGGTTGCGACCAGCCCTGCCCACCTCAAGGACTTGATCGGATGAACGACAACGAGAGCCTCGCCAAGCAGCGCTTCTTCATGCTCAGTCTGATCCGCCTTGTCAGCACCGCGCTGATCGTGGTTGGCCTGCTGATCCTGGCGGGCAAGATCAACATTCCGCGCCCCGCCGGGGCCGCTTTCACGATCTTCGGCCTGCTCGAATTGGTGCTCCTGCCGCGCTTCCTTGCCAGCAAATGGAAGACGCCGGGCGAATGAGGCGGTTTTGGAAGGAAGCGACAGTTGCCGAAATGGAAGGCGGCTGGCAGGTCATGCTCGATGGCCGGGCGGTGAAGACCCAGGCGGGCAGCGCGCAGATCGTGCCAAACAGGGCGCTGGCCGAAGCGCTGGCGGATGAATGGGCCGCGCAAGGCGACACGTTCGACCCGCAAAGCCTGCCGTTGCGCGACCTGGCCGATCTCGCCATCGACGTCATCGCGCCCGACCGCGCCGAGGCGGTGACCAAGCTGCGCGGCTACGGCGAAACCGATACGCTGTGCTACCGCGCCGAACCGGACGAACCGCTCCACGCCCGCCAGCTGGAAGTGTGGGAACCGCCGCTGTGCGCCGCCGAGGCCCGCTGGCAGATCCACTTCGAACGCATCAACGGGGTGATCCACCGCCCGCAAAGCGATGCCACGCTGGCCCGGTTAGAACAGGTTCTGGCAGCGCAAGACAACTTAACCCTTGCCGCACTGACCACGCTGAGCTCGCTCGCCGCCTCGCTGGTGATCGGGCTTGCGGCGATCGAGCCCGGTGCCGATGGGGCGGCGCTGTGGGCCGCAGCCGAACTCGAGGAAGTGTGGCAGGCCGACCTGTGGGGCAAGGAAGCGGAAGCCGAGGAGCGCCGGGCGCGAAGGTTTGCGGCTTTCGGCGCTGCCCGGAACTTCGCCGAACTATCGCGAGGCTGATTAGCGCAACGTCCCAACCTGCCGCTGCGCTTCACCCAGCACGAGCGCCGCCGCCAAGGCGAGGTTCATCGAGCGCACCTCAGCCCTGATCGGGATGCGCAGGCGGGCATCGCAGCTTTCTGCCACGTCCGCCGGTACCCCGGCGCTCTCCTTGCCGAACAGCAGCACGTCGTTTTCGCGGAATGTAAAATCGTAGAGCGACTGGCTGGCCTTGGTGGTGAACAGCACCAATCGGCTTGAGCCCAAGCCAGCACGAAATTCATCGAAACCCGCGTGACGCGCGATCTCGACGTGGTCGATGTAGTCCATCGCCGCGCGGCGGACGCGACGGTCGTCCCATTGGAAGCCCAGCGGCTCGATCAGGTCGACCGCAGCACCAAGGCAGGCGCTGAGCCGCAGCACCGCGCCGACGTTGCCGGCGATTTCGGGTTCGTAGAGGGCAATGCGCATGGGGCTAACTGGCGCAGCGGTCAGCCGCCGACGACCCAGCCTGCCACTTGCGCGGCGACATCGTTCGCGGCCTTGTTGAGCGCGGGGCCGACTACTTCGGGCTTGGCCTCGATCCCCGGGACCACGCTTTCGAAGCGCTTGGTCGAGACGACCGCGTTACCGGTCGTGGTCCGGATCGCCTCGAACCGGACCACGACCGAACTGGTCCGCGCGTCATAACCCATATCGATCAGCCGCCCGGAGATGCGCGTGCCGACACTGGCCGCGGCCTGCGTATCTTCGAGCACCAGCGCGCTGGTCTTGCCCCGCAGTGTTTCGGCAAGCAGCGCGCGGAACAGCCGCGCCGGGCGTTCGACCCAGGCGGCGTTCTTGATGTAGGCTACGTTGGTTTCATCAACCTGCACTGGTACGCGGACCACGGCGAGGTGCTGGTCGGTCTCAGGCTCCATCACCATGATCGCGGTCTTGGGATCGCCACTGGTGACGGTGCCGGCCGGGACGGTGGTGGACGGGGTCAGGGTGAGCAGCGTTGGCGGCACCTTACCGCCGAGGCTGAGGCAGCCGCCGAGCGCGAGCGACAGCGCGAGCAGCACCGGAATGGCCTTGTTGATCCGCATTGCGGTTACCCCTGTCATCATGGCTTGTAATCGGGCAATTGCGTCCCGCCGATTAGGCCCTTGGCGCCCTGTTCGTTGATCCGTTCGGTCATCGAACGCAGCGATTTGGTGGTCGCGCGCAGATCGCGGATCGTCGCCTCGGCCTCGGGCAAGGTCTGCTCACTGAACCGCTTGGCGCCGGGGCGCATATCGGCGAGCAGCCCGTCGAGCTGGTCGGAGGCCTTGTTGATCGACTTCAGCGAGCGGTCGAACTGCCCGACCATCGGCTTGAAATCATCGTTCATCATCTGGTCGGCCGATCCGGCGACCTGCTGGAAGCTGGCCAGCGCGCCTTGCGCTTCAGCCAGCGTGCCCTGCAG
>JAYUCG010000027.1:0-33437 GCA_043740455.1 Novosphingobium sp.
AACTTGAAATATGATCCCGGTGCGCATGGTGCTGAATCGCATGGCGCAATCAGAAAGGGAATCCCAAACAGGACTCTTGTGTCAGGCGTTATCCACTAGAAGGTCAACGTAGCGGTGACGTAAACCTGGCGCGGGTTGGCATAGAAGGCTGAAAGCACGCCTTCCTTGCCCAGGCCCGAGACCATCGGGGTGATGATCGCGCCGGTGGTCGGATTGACCGCCATGTAGGTGTAGCCCGACGTCTTGAGATGCTCGTCAGTCAGGTTCTTGCCATAGACGCCCAGCGTCCAGCGGTTGCCCGGCGCGTGGTAGACCACGCTGGCATCATAGAGCTGGTAAGCCGGCTGATCGATGTAGGGATTGGCGATCTCGAACTGGTAGGTCTTGCTTTTGAACGACATGCCCGCGCCAAAATTGAGGCTCCCTTCGCCAAGGTGCATCGCATAGTCCAGATTGGCACTGCCCGACCAGGCCGGGGTGTTCTGGACGTGACGATACTGCGCGACCTGGGTCGGGGAGCTGGCCACATTGGTGATATAGCTCACGTACTTGGCGTCGATGTAGCCGAGCGAACCAGACAGAGTCAGATTGCCCGCATCGCTCTCGATCAACTTGGCGCGGCCTTCGAATTCAAAGCCCTTCATCCGCGCCTTGCCGGCATTGTTGACCACGCCGCAGAAGGTGGTGAAGCCGCCAACCGTGCAAGCCACCGATCCCGGGATCTGGACGTCGGTGTAGTCCATATAGAACGCCGCAGTCGCAATGTAGAGGCGGCGGCCAAGCAGGTTGGCCTTGTAGCCCACTTCGTAGCTGTCGACCGTTTCGGGCTTGAAGCTGAGGAAGTCAGACTGCGACACGCCGACTGGGGCATTGGCGCCAACTCCGCGCGGATCGAACCCGCCGCCCTTGAAGCCCTGCGAGTACGACGCATAGAGCGTGTTGTCGCTGTTCGGCTTGAAGGTCAGCGTGGCCTTCGGGGTGAACTTGGTGAAGGTTTTGTTGCCGCTGAAGTTGGTCAGTGGGGCAAGATAGGCAATGCCCGCGCCGCCGAACACCGGTGACCCGCCGCCCAGATAAAACTGGCGCAGGATTGCTTTGTCGCGCTTGTCCTAGGTGTAGCGGCCGCCCAGCGACAGACTGAGCTGGTCAGTGAAATCGTAGGTAAAATCGGCAAAACCCGCCATCGTCTCGGTTTTGATGTTTGCGTCAGTATAGGCGGTGAGCAGGAATGGCGTCGGATACTGGACGAACAGGCGCACGTCGAACTGGGTCAGCGCGCTCGCGTCGAGGTAATAGAAGCCGATCAGCCCGTTGAACCGGCCCTTGCTGATCAGCGCCTGCACTTCCTGGCTGAACTGGCGGTTGCGGTAATAGCCCGGAACGTCGACATCCTGCGCCGGCAACGCGTCAAAGTCGATCGGGGTGGCCGAATCGTCCTTGCGGTAGGACGTGATCGAACGCAGCGTCAGCCCGTCGGTCGGCTGCGCTTCAAGGAACAGCGAAGTGCCCCACGATTTGACGTCCTGCTTGGGGAAGGTGAGCCCGCCTTGCGTGTCGTAGACATTGCTCAGCACCGGGGTGCCGCTGGCCATGCCCGGCACAAACCGGTGGCCGCCGCGCGGATCGGACATGTCGTGGGTGAAATCGCCCGACAGCCGCGCGAAGATGCCGGTGCCGTGGACTTCGATCGTGCCGCGCCCGGCGAACACGTCTTTGTCGTAGTTGTCGAGCCCGGTGGTCAGGTTCTTGCCGAACCCGTCGCGGGTCAGCCGCGCCAGCGATCCGCCGATGCGCAGCACGCCATCCGAGCCAACCGGGGTGCTCGCGGTGATTACCCCGTCGAGCTGGTTATAGCTGCCATAGGTCGCGCGGGCGGCGAAGTGCGGCTTGGCGCTGAGCTTGCGCGAGACGTACTTGACCGCGCCGCCGACCGTGTTGCGGCCATAGAGCGTACCCTGCGGCCCGCGCAGAACTTCGATCCGTTCGACGTCGTAGATATCGAGCACCGCCGCCTGCGGCCGGTTGAGGTAGACGTCGTCGAGGTAGATGCCGACGCCCTGTTCAAAGCCCGCGACCGGATCCTGCTGCCCGACGCCGCGGATGAAGGCGCTGAGCGTCGAATTGGTTGCGCGGCTCGATTCGAGCGTCACGTTGGGCACGGTTTCGGCCAGCGCGGTGATGTCCATCGCGCCTTTGTCGGCCAGCTGCTGGCCTGACAGCGCGGTGATCGCGATTGGCACCGAGATCAGCGTTTCCTCGCGGCGGCGCGCGGTGACGACGATCGCCGAAGTGTCTTCGTTGGCCGCATTGGCAGCAGGAGCGTCGCTTGACTGGGCGAACGCCGGAGCGGCGACAAGGCCCGCGAGAACGCTGGCGATCAGTGAAGCGCGGCTAAGCAAGGCGTGATGACGCATGAGGTTTCCTCCCAAAAAAACTTCCGGCCAGCCGCTGTTCGGCCTGGCACATGCGGCCCTTATATAAAAGTTGAACCAACTTTCAACTTTGTTATGAGAGCGCCAACGGGAAGGACGGTGAATGTTGCTTCTGCGTGGCAAGTGTGCAACACTGCGGCGAGGCGATGGGGAGATTCGAGTGGACCTGGCGAGCAACGCAAAGGCTCAGCGCGAACCGCGCACCGAACGCGGGCGCCGCACCCAGCGCGCGATCCTCGATGCGGCGGCGGCGGAATTTG
The DNA here is from genome assembly GCA_043740455.1 of Novosphingobium sp. Lineage (GTDB taxonomy): Bacteria > Pseudomonadota > Alphaproteobacteria > Sphingomonadales > Sphingomonadaceae > Novosphingobium. The sequence continues at coordinate 2,693 of JAYUCG010000027.1, forward strand.
GCGAGAAGGGCTTTCATGAAAGCTCGATCGTTTCGATCACGATCCGCGCGGCTGTCGCGCTGGGCAGCTTTTACACTTATTTTGAAAGCAAGGAGGCGCTGTTCAAGGCGCTGGTTCAGGACATGAGCGGCCGGGTGCGCGATCACGTCGCTCCGGTGCTGGCGGCGCACGGCGGCGGGGCAATCGGCGCCGAAGGCATCGCGCTCGCCGCGTTCCTCGACTTCGCGCGGAGTCACAAGGAAATCTACCGGATCATCGACGAAGCCGAATTCGTCGCCCCGGAGGACTGGCGCGCGCATTACCTCAACACGGCCGCACGCATTCTTGAGCGGTTGCAGGCGGCGCGGGCGAAAGGGGAACTCGGCGTGGAGCCGAGCGAAGTCCACGCCTGGGCGATTATGGGGATGAATGTGTTCCTCGGCCTGCGGTTTGGCGTGATGGATGGGGATACAGACCTAAGCGAGGTCGCGGCGCAGGCAAATGCACTGCTTAAGGATGGGTTAGGGTAGGGTTTCTCGGATCCTTTCCGTTTTTGCGAAGCACAAACGGGGAGGTGGCAGTTCCGCAGGAACTGACGGAGGGGCTTCTGGACGAGCGGTGATACCCCTCCGTCTCGCCTGCGGCGATCCCCCCCCATTTGTGGCCTTCGCCAAAAATGGAGGGGACCTTAAGAGCTTGGCCTCCCGGCATCGCCCCGCTAATGGCCGCCGACCATGGCCATTCCCCCTATCTCGAACAGGCGCACCTTTGCCATCATCTCGCACCCTGACGCGGGCAAGACCACGCTGACCGAGAAGCTGCTGCTGCAGGGCGGGGCGATCCACTTGGCCGGGCAGGTCAAGGCGCGCGGGCAGGCGCGGCGGGCGCGGTCGGACTGGATGAAGATCGAGCAGCAGCGCGGGATCTCGGTTACTTCCAGCGTGATGACCTTCGAGCGGGACGGCATCACCTTCAACCTGCTCGACACCCCGGGTCACGAAGATTTTTCCGAAGACACCTACCGCACGCTGACTGCGGTCGATTCGGCGATCATGGTGATCGATGCGGCCAAGGGCATCGAGCCGCAGACCCGCAAGCTGTTCGAGGTTTGCCGGTTGCGTTCGGTGCCGATCATCACTTTCGTCAACAAGGTTGACCGCGAGGGCCGCTCGGTGTTCGAAATCCTCGACGAGGTCGCCGATGCGCTCGCGCTCGATGTCTGCCCGATGTCGTGGCCGATCGGCATGGGCGGCGAATTCAAGGGCGTGCTCGATTTCGCCACCAATACCATCGCCCGGCCCGAAGGCCCGAGCCGCGAGTTCCTCGGCAAAGTCACCCCGCCCGACGACATTCCCGCCACCGTGGCCGACGAGATCGAGCTGGGGCAGGGCGGGTATCCGGCATTCGACCTTGAGGCCTATCGCAATGGCGACCTGACTCCAGTCTATTTCGGCTCCGCGCTCAAGAACTTCGGCGTGGCCGAACTGATCGATGCGATCGCGACTTACGCCCCGCCGCCGCGCCCGCAACCGAGCAGCGAGGGCGTGATCAACCCCGAAGCCAAAGAAGTCACCGGCTTCGTGTTCAAGGTCCAGGCCAACATGGACCCGATGCACCGCGACCGGATCGCGTTCATGCGGCTGGTTTCGGGCACCTTCAAACGCGGCATGAAGCTCACCCCGTCGGGCAGCGGCAAGCCGGTGGCGATCCATTCGCCGATATTGTTTTTTGCGCAGGACCGCGAGATTGCCGACAGCGCCGAGCCCGGCGATATCATCGGCATCCCCAACCACGGTACATTGCGGGTGGGCGACACGCTGAGCGAGCACAACAAGCTGCGCTTCACCGGGCTGCCCAACTTTGCCCCTGAAATCCTCCGCCGCGTGGCGCTCAAGGACCCGACCAAGACCAAGCAATTGCGCAAGGCGCTCGACGATCTTTCCGAAGAAGGCGTGATCCAGGTGTTCTATCCCGAGATCGGCGCGTCGTGGATCGTCGGCGTGGTCGGGCAACTGCAATTGGACGTGCTGATTTCGCGGCTTGAGGCGGAATACAAGGTCGAGGCGATGCTCGAACCCGCACCGTTTGAAACTGCACGCTGGCTCAAGGGCAGCGACGCGGCGCTCAAGGGCTTCACCGATTTCAACAAGGCAAACCTCGCGCATGACCGCGACGGCGATCCGGTGTTCATGGCGCGTAGCGCGTGGGATGTGGGTTACCAGCAGGAGCGCAATCCCGATCTGGTGTTTTCGGCGACCAAGGAAAGATAAGGGGTTCACGCAAAGCCCGCAAAGGGCGCAAAGACGTTGCTCTTGTGGCGAAGCCGCCATCTCATTTCCACGTCGGGACTTACGTTGAACCAAATCGGGACAATTGGCCTGCGGCCTGCACAACACCTTTGCGCCCTTTGCGGGCTTTGCGCGAACCCTTCTAGCCTTGCCCCCAGCGCCTTGCCCGCTTAGTCTCCCCCGATGGAATTTACCGATACCCTTACCCCCGATCACGAGGCGATGATCGAAAAGCAGGCAGTGTATTTCACCGCGACTGCCGCAGCCGATGGCCGCATCAACCTCTCGCCCAAGGGCCTCGCCGACACCTTCAAGGTGCTTTCGCCAAGCCGCGTCGCCTATCTCGATCTTGGCGGATCGGGCAATGAAACGCACGCGCACCGCGCCGCAGATGGGCGCATCACGATCATGATGTGCAATTTCGAGCAACCTGCGCTGATCCTGCGCATTTATGGCCGGAGCCGCGCGGTGCTGCCGCAAGATGCCGATTGGGGCGAGCTGGCGGCGCAATTCACCCTGATCCCCGGCACCCGCCAGATCTTCGAGATCGCGGTCCAAAGCGTCCAGACCTCTTGCGGCTGGGGCGTGCCGATCATGCATGTCGATCATGAACGCGCGACGCTGCCCAAATATCACGCCCAGTCCGATCCCGAAAAGTGGGTGACCAAGATGAGCGGGCGCACGCGGAGCATTGATGGGCTGCCGACCCGCCCAACCGACCGTTTCATTGCCGGGGAACCAACGGCGGGATGACCCCGTTCTTCACCGAATGAACCTTACCTTCGCCAGCTACAACATCCACAAGGGCGTGGGGCTTGACCGCCGCCGCGATCCTGAGCGGATCATGGCGGTGCTGCACGAAATCGACGCCGACGTCATCGCACTGCAGGAGGCTGACCGCCGCTTTGGCGAGCGCCATGCAGTGCTGACGCACCAGCTGCTTGAGGGCCACGGACGGTACCGCGCGGTGCAGCTGGCGACGGGTCGCCACTCGATCGGCTGGCACGGCAACGCGCTGCTGGTGCGGCGCGAGTTTACCATTGCCGAGGCGGGGATCGTGCCGCTGCCCACGCTCGAACCACGCGGGGCGATCCGCGCCGATTTGCTGGTGGAAGGGCAGCGGGTGCGGGTGGTGGGGATGCATCTTGACCTGTCGGGACTGCGCCGCCGCCAGCAGGTCCGCGCAGTGCTTGCTCACTGCGCGCGCTGCGATCATCCCAGCCCGACCGTGCTGATGGGTGACTTCAACGAATGGTCGCAGCATGGCGGCTCATTGGGCGAATTTCAAAGCGGCTGGCGCGTGCTCGCCCCGGGGCGCAGCTTCCCCTCGCGCCGTCCGGTGGCGCAGCTCGACCGGGTGGTGGTTTCGGACGAGTGGCACTGCGAGCGCGTCGGGGTCCACCACAGCCTGCTCGCTGCTGCGGCGTCGGACCACTTGCCGGTATGGGCCAAGCTGGAGCTGCCTAAAAAGTAGGCAGTGCGCGTAATTTTCGGGCGCTGCCGGTATCCTGCGCCTCACTTCATTTCGTCACTGACTCTGAAAAGACGCAATAATTGCGTTTTGGCATGATCTTTGCTGCGCTTGCGAAGTCGGCGCGGAGCCGACGGCCAGAATTAGGCACAGGCAGGGGACCGGCATGAAATTCATCGTTGCCATTATCAAACCCTTCAAGCTCGACGAAGTGCGCGATGCACTCGGCGCGCTCGGAGTTGCGGGTATGACCGTAACCGAGGTGAAGGGCTTCGGACGACAGAAGGGGCAGACCGAGATCTATCGCGGTGCCGAATATCACACCAACATGCTCCCCAAGGTGAAGATCGAACTGGCGGTGAGCGACGCGCTTGCCCCACAAGTGGTCGAAACGATCCAGCAGGTGGCCAGCACCGATGCGATCGGCGACGGCAAGATTTTCGTGCTGGAGCTGGCTTCGGCCACCCGCATCCGCACCGGCGAAACCGGGGATACCGCGCTGTGATCGGCCGCGCGACAGGAGGGAACTCAACAATGAACCGCAAGATTTTTGGCGGGCTTGGGGCTTTGGGCGTAATGCTCGCCAGCGCCGGTGCCGCTTTCGCGCAAGCCGCTGGACCGATCAAGGCCTCGGATGCGGCCTTTGCCGCCGCTCAGGCCGGCATGGTCAACAAGGGCGATACCACCTGGATGCTGATTTCGTCGGTCTTGGTGCTGATGATGAGCATTCCGGGCCTCGCGCTGTTTTATGGCGGGCTGGTGCGCACCAAGAACATGCTCAGCGTGCTGATGCAGGTGTTCATGATCGTTTCGATCACCGGCTTGATGTGGGCGGTGGTCGGCTATTCGCTTGCCTTCACCGGCGGGTCACCGTTCATCGGCGGTCTCTCGAAGGCGTTTATGTCCGGGGTCACCAGCGGGACCTTCGCGGCGACCTTCTCGAACAACGTCTACATTCCTGAACTCAGCTACTTCGTGTTCCAGATGACCTTCGCCATGATCACTCCGGCGCTGTTCATCGGTTCGTTCGCGGAACGGATCAAGTTCTGGCCGCTGATGCTGTTCACCGTCCTGTGGTCGCTGCTGGTCTATTATCCGGTCGCGCACATGGTGTGGTACTGGGCTGGCCCGGACTATCTGCCCGACGCGCCGACCGACTCCGGCTTCCTGTTTGCCAAGGGAGCGCTCGATTTCGCGGGCGGCACCGTGGTCCATATCAACGCCGGTATCGCTGGCCTGGTGGGCTGCCTCGTGCTCGGCAAGCGGCTCGGCTTCGGCAAGGAAAACACCCCGCCACATTCGCTGACCATGACCATGATCGGCGCGAGCCTGCTGTGGGTCGGCTGGTTCGGTTTCAACGCCGGGTCCAATCTTGAAGCCAATGGCGTCGCTGCGGTCGCCTTCGTTAACACGATGCTGGCCACCTGTGCTGCGGCGCTGAGCTGGGCCGTGGTCGAACAGATCGTCCACAAGAAGCCGTCGATGCTGGGTGCCGCTTCGGGTGCCGTCGCCGGCCTCGTTGCGATCACTCCGGCTTCGGGCTTCGGTTCACCGATGAGCTCGATCGTGCTCGGCCTGATCGTCTCACCGCTGTGCTTCTTCTTCGTCTCGACCGTGAAGAGCAAGTTCAAGTACGACGACACGCTCGACGTCTTCGGGATCCACTGCATCGGCGGGATCACCGGCGCGCTCGCCACCGGAATCGTCGCGAGCCCGGCGCTCGGCGGCCAGGGCTGGATCGACTACACGGTGTTCCCGGCCATCCCGGGTGCCTACGACATGCTTGGCCAGATGAAGAGCCAGCTGTGGGCCATCGGCACCACGCTGGTCTGGTCGGGCGGCGTATCCGCAGTGCTGCTGATCGCGATCGACAAGGTCTTCGGTCTGCGCGCCAGCGAAGAAGCCGAGCGCGAAGGCCTCGACCTCAACGAACACGGCGAGCGCGCTTACAACTACTAGGCGCCCGTCACACCAGATTGGCGGGGTCGGGGTTCCTCCTCTCCTCCCCTCGGTCCCGCCAGCCCACGTTCCTCCTGCGAACGAACAACTGACACGGGCCGGAACGCAAGTTCCGGCCCTTTTTTTCATTCAAGGGAGAAGAGGTTCATGCAGAGGCGCCGAGAAGAAAGTCGAGGCGCAAAAAGACTGTGAATTCGGCGAAGCCGCTTGTCATTCCGGCCTCACCTGAAGCGGTCTTGGGATTGATTCACGACCTTCGGTCAGGCGCAACACCTCCGCGCCTCAACTATCTTCTCGGCGCCTCTGCGTGAACCAATCCTAACGCGCCAAAGCCGCTTCGCTCTCGTCCATCAGTTGCCGCACGATGTCCGCCACCGGCTCTTCGGATTTGACCATCCCGACCGATTGCCCGGCCATGACCGAGCCGTTTTCGACATCACCGTCGATCACCGCGCGGCGCAGCGCGCCGGCCCAGAAGTGTTCGATCTGGAGCTGCGCTTCGCCCATGTCGACTTCGCCCGCATCGAGCAACTTGGCGACTTCGATCTGCTTGGCGGTGAACTCCTCGGTGCCCTTGTTCTTGAGCGCGCGGACCGGGATCACCGGCAGGCGCGGATCGACCTGGACTGAAGTGATCGCGTCGCGGGCATTGGCGCGGAAGAACGCTTTCTTGAATGCGGGGTGCGCGATGCTTTCGGTCGCGCAGGCGAACCGCGTGCCGAGCTGCACGCCAACCGCGCCCATTTCAAGGTAAGCCGCGATCATGTCGCCGCGGCCGATCCCGCCAGCGACGAAGACCACGTGGTCGGCCGCCAATTCGGGGAGAAACTCCTGCGCCAACACGCTGGTCGCCACCGGGCCGATGTGGCCGCCCGCTTCGCTGCCCTCGATCACCAAGGCATCCGCGCCAGAGCGCAGCAGCTTCTTGGCCAGCGCCAGCGTGGGGGCGAAAACCAGCACTTTGGCGCCGAACGCCTTGATCGCCTCGACGCTGCCCTTGGGCGGGATCCCGCCCGCCAGCACCACGTGGCTCACGCCATGCCGCGCGCAGACTGCGATCAGATCGAACAGCATCGGGTGCATCGTGATCAGGTTCACGCCGAACGGCTTGCTTGTCAGTGCCTTGGTTGCGGCGATTTCGGTATCGAGCAGGTCAGGCGTCATCGCCCCGCAAGCGATTACGCCAAAGCCGCCAGCGTTGCTGATTGCGGAGACGAGATTGCGCTCGCTGACCCAGCTCATCGCCCCGCACAGGATCGCATATTCGGTGCCAAGGAACTGGCACCCGCGCTGCATCAGCGCCCGGGTCTTGTCATGCACTTGGGAATTCCCCCATTACGTCAAGCGTCTGGTCCAATCCGGGCCTATAGGTGGCGGCGGAGCAGCTTGCTAGTCCCCGAAGGCGTCGCGCCGTGCCGCCTCGCGCGCTGGATCAAGCGACAGCACGGCAAGGTCATGCAGCGATCCGTCCGGCGCGCGGACCTGATCCTTGAGCATCGCCTCGGCGCGGAAGCCGCATTCCTCGAACAGCGTGATCGCCCCGGCCTGATCGGGGGTCATCCGTGCGGTCAGCTTACCCGCGCCCGCGGCGATCGCCTGGTCGACGATCGCGCCGAGCAGCTGGCGTCCCAGTCCCTTGCCGCGCGCGTCCGGCGCGACCAGCAGGCGCACATCCCAAACGTGCGGTGACCAGCTGAACCGGTCAGACAATGCGGCGATGGTTGCGACCACCTCGCCGTCCTGCACGGCAACGAGGCTGGCGATATGGCCGTCCTCCTGCGAGCGCAGCCAGGCCTCAAGCACCTTGGGCTCGCGGATATCGCGGGCGAGGAACAGCAGGTCATGCGGTGGCATGGCCGTGGCGAACCGAGCCAGCGCCTCGGCATCGCCCCGACCGGGCGCGCGGATCCCAATCTCATCGCTCATCTCAAACGCTCTTTTCCGCCAGCCAGGCATCGAGTTTGGGCCACATCCGCTTGACCGCATTGGGCCCGGCGATGAGGCTGACGTGGCCGCCTTTCAGCACCACCTGTTCCTTGTCCTCTGACCCGATCAGCCCGAGCAGCGGCGCCGACGCGCCGGTGGTGACGATATGATCGTGCTCGGCGGTGACGTGGAGGAACGGCGCCTTGACCTTGTCCAGCTCGACTGGCCGCCCACCGACCTTCATCCGCCCTTCCATCAGGGCATTGTCCCACACCAGCTGCTTGGTAGTTTCGCGGAAATACTCGCCGGCCAGCGGCAGCATGTCGTTGCTCCAGCGGTCGAACATGCGGTGACCCTTGACGAATTCGTCGTTCCACAAATTGTCGAGCAGTGCAAAATTGGCCGAAATGCGCCCCGCCGGGCGCAGCATGTCGAAGGCCGTGAGCAGCATTTCCGCCGGCGCAAGGCCAAGCGTATCGACCAGCCGGTCAACATCGAAATAGCGCTGGTCCGACCAGGCCTTGAACATGGTCATCTGGTGGAAATCTACCGGCGTGGTGAACACCGCAAGGTTCTTTGGGCCCTTGGCATGGTTGATCCCCGACCACAGCACCGACAGCACCCCGCCCATGCAATAGCCAACCAGGCTGACGTCGTCTTCGCCGGTGATCCGCTGCACTTCGGCAACCGATCCGCCGACGAAGTCCTCGACATAGTCCTTCATGCCGAGCGCGCGGTCTTCGGGCCGGGGGGCTTCCCAGTCGGCCATGAACACGTCGTAACCGCGCAGCAGCAGGAATTCGACCAGGCTCTGCCCCGGGACCATATCGAAGATGTAGCCGCGGTTGGTGGTCGCCATGACCAGCAGCACCGGCACGCGGTACACCTCGTCAGTCATCGGATGGTAGTGATAGAGCCGCAGCGGCCCCCGGCTCAGCACCACGTCCTTTGGGCTCGCGCCGAGCACCGGGGCCGAGGAGCCGAGGTAGCCGAGGCCCTTGAGGTTGCGCTGGATCGCCCGCTCGACCGCGCTGGGCGCTGAAGGGGCGGCGGCGCTGGCCATCAGCTCTGGCTCGGCGGCTTGCGAGTACGCGCGGGCTGCGGACGCGGGGGTGCAGCATCGGGCGCGACCGTGCGCAACCTTTGCTCGATCCGCGCCAAAGTCGCCTCAATTGCGCCCAGCCGCGCGCCGAGCGCTTCGAAATCGGCGCGGCTGGGCAGGTTGGCGGCGGCGAGCAGCTTGGCACTGGTTTCCTGGCTGGCGGCCTGCAGCTGCATCGCCGCGCCAGTCATCGCCTGCATCGCCTGCGCCGCTTCCGGCTTGGCCAGCAGCTCGGTGCCGTGTTCGTTGACCAGCTTTTCCCACTGGCTCATCCAGCCGCGGGCCAGTCCAAACGGATCGAAGTCAGGTGTGTCACTCATCCCGGCGCAGTCATTGGCCGGGCGTGGGCGAACGTCAAGTGCGGGGTCAAGCGCGACAGTTTGGTACTTGTCCGCCGCGCGTCCCCGCGCCAAGGACAGCCGCGGTTAATCCCTGCGGGCCGAATGGACCCCGCGAGTCGCTCTCCGAGGCCCCTTGCTCAAGCCAGTCCGCGCCTTTGCCCATCTCGATTTCGCCGGCCTGCGAAGCAAGCCGCGCGAGCGGCTGACCGGCGCAGTGCTGGCCATTATAGTCGAGGTTCTGCTGGTTCTGGCGGTCTTGTCGATCGGGGCGGGGCTGAGCCCGCTGCAGAACAAGAGCCGCTCGCTGGTCAGCATCAACGTGCAGGAGGAGCACAAGAAGCCTCCCGTATTCCTCAAGGCTGCCCCCGGCCATCAGCATAAGGCGCTGGCTTCGCTGCAGCCGCCGCCAGGACCGGTCAAGCCGAACCCTGAAGCGGCCGTGGCACCCCTGCCAGCGGCGACAGCGTTCGCGATCATCCCGGTCACACCAAGCCAGATGGCAGCGGCGGAGATCAAACCTGCGCCGAAGCCGGGTGCGGCCTTTGCGGTGCCCGGCAAGGGCCAGTTCGGCCCGCCCGCGCCGGGCAATTCGGGTGACACCAAAAGCGTTGGCACTGCCCCTAACGGCCAGCCGCTGTATGCTGCGGCCTGGTATCGCGAGCCTTATGACAGCGAACTTGCGGGATACCTCTCCACCGCCGATGGCCCCGGCTGGGCGCTGATCGCCTGCCGCACGGTGCCCGATTTCCGGGTTGAGGACTGCGTCGGGCTGGACGAATATCCCAACGGTTCTCACCTTGAACGGGCTGTACTCGCCGCCGCTTGGCAGTTCCGGGTGCGCCCGCCGCGGCTGGGCGGTACTTCGAAGTATGGCGAATGGGTGCGAATTCGGATCGACTACGGAATAAAGCGCCGCTGATCGTAATTTCAGATCAGACTATCGAGTTTAATCTGATGGGCCAATTTATCCACGCAGAGTAACATTCGCGGCAGAGACATAGGAGCGGCGAGTCGACCTCGCCGTTTCCGCTGAGAAGGAACCTGATCATGAACGCTGAAACAAAGTGCCCGATGGGACACGGAGACACCTCGGTTCGCGCCCTGCTGGGCCGCCAGAATCGCGATTGGTGGCCCGATGCGCTGGCCGTCGACATCCTTGGCGCCAACGGCAGCAGCAATCCGATGGGCGCCGAGTTTGACTATGCCGAGGCGTTCCAGAAGCTCGACTACGCCGCCCTCAAGGCTGATCTTACCGCGCTGATGACCGACAGCCAGCCTTGGTGGCCGGCCGACTATGGCCATTACGGCCCGTTCTTCATTCGCATGGCCTGGCACGCCGCCGGTACCTATCGCACCGGTGACGGGCGCGGCGGGGCCAATTCGGGTCAGCAGCGCTTCGCCCCGCTCAATTCGTGGCCGGATAACGGCAACCTCGACAAGGCGCGGCGCTTGCTGTGGCCGGTCAAGCAGAAGTATGGCCAGTCGATTAGCTGGGCCGATCTGTTCATCCTGGCTGGCAATGTCGCGATCGAATCGATGGGCGGCCCGGTGTTCGGCTTCGGCGCCGGCCGCGCCGACGTCTATGAGCCCGAGAAAGACATCTACTGGGGCGACGAGGACAAGTGGGTTAACGAAGGCGTGCAGACGCGCATCGATGAGGAACGCGGTCTGACCGACCTCGACGGCCCGCTCGCGGCGATCCAGATGGGGTTGATCTACGTCAACCCCGAAGGCCCGGGCGGCAACCCCGACCCGCTGCTCTCGGCGCGCGACATGAAGGCGACCTTCCTGCGCATGGCGATGGATTCAGAAGAGACCGTCGCGCTTACGGCGGGCGGCCACACCTTCGGCAAGGCGCACGGCAATGGCGACGCATCGCTGCTGGGCCAAGCCCCCGCCGGCGGCGATCTCGGCGCGCTCGGCTTCGGCTGGACCAGCAGTGCCGAGCACGGCGGGATCGGCGAACATACCGTCACCAGTGGGATCGAAGGTTCGTGGGTCAATACGCCCACCACCTGGAGCGAGAACTATTTCCGCCTGCTGCTCGATTATGATTACGAGCTGGTTCATTCGCCCGCTGGCGCGCAGCAATGGCAGCCCATAAACCAGAAGCCTGAAGACATGGCCCCGGCCGCGTGGGACGCCAACGTCAAGGTCCCGACGATGATGACCACCGCCGACATGGCGCTGAAAATGGACCCCGAATTCCGCGCGGTCAGCGAGAAATTCCGCAATGACCACGAAGCGTTCAAGGACGCCTTCGCGCGCGCCTGGTTCAAGCTGTGCCACCGCGACATGGGCCCTAAGGTCCGTTACCTCGGGCCAGAGGTTCCGGCCGAAGACTTGATCTGGCAGGATCCGGTTCCCGCCGGGACCAAGCCGTCCGACGCTGATGTCAGCGCGGTCAAGGCGAAGATCGCGGCCAGCGGGCTGACGGTGAGCCAGCTGGTCAAGACCGCCTGGGCCTCGGCCAGCACCTACCGCAAGTCGGATCACCGCGGCGGGGCGAACGGCGCGCGGATCGCGCTCGCGCCGCAGAAGGACTGGGACGTCAACGAGCCGGACATGCTGGCCAAGGTGCTCGAAGTCCTGAACGGCCTGCGCGGCAGCATGAGCCTGGCCGATGCGATCGTGCTCGGCGGTGTGGTTGGTCTGGAAATGGCCGGAGCCAAAGACGTGCCGTTCACCGGCGGCCGCGGTGATGCGAGCGCCGATCAGACCGATGCCGAAAGCTTCCACTGGCTCGAACCGCAGGCCGACGGCTTCCGCAACTACCTGCCCAAGAAGCTGCGGGTGAAGACCGAGGAAATGCTGCTCGACCGCGCCTCGCTGCTCGGGCTGTCGGTGCCCGAAATGACCGTCCTGATCGGCGGGCTGCGGGTGCTCGGCGCCAACCATGGTGAACGCGGCCACGGCCACTTCACCAAGCGTTCGGGCCAGCTGACCAACGACTTCTTTATTGGCCTGCTGGGCATGACCAACGTCTGGAAGGCGAGCGACGAGAGCGAAGAGGAATATGTCGCCACCGACCGTACTAGCGGCGGCGAAACCTGGCGCGCGACCCGCGCCGACCTGGTGTTCGGCTCAAATGCTGAGCTGCGGGCTGTCGCCGAGATCTATGCCGAAAAAGGCCACGAAGAAAAGTTCGTCAAGGACTTCGTCGCCGCCTGGACCAAGGTGATGAACGCCGATCGCTTCGACCTGAACTGACAGAAGAGATCCTCCCCATTTTTGCGTTGCACAAATGGGGAGGTGGCTGCGCGCCAGCGCAGACGGAGGGGTTTCGACGGTGGGGTGGAAGCCCTCCGTCAGCTCCTGCGGAGCTGCCACCTCCCCGTTTGGCCCTTCGGGCAAAACGGAGAGGAACGGTTCGTCAGTCTACCCCATCCAGCTCATAAGCCGAGTGCAGCACGCGCACGGCGAGTTCGGTTTCGTCCTCGTCGATCAGCACCGAGATCTTGATCTCAGAGGTGCTGATCGCCTGGATGTTGATGCCGCGATCGGCCAGACTGCGGAACATGGTGGCGGCGATGCCGGCGTGGCTGCGCATGCCCACGCCCACGACTGACACTTTGGCAACCTTGGCATCGGTGATGATCCGGTTGAACCCGATCGCTTCCTTCTGCGCTTCTAGCAGGGTCTGCGCGCGCAGCAGGTCGGCGCTGGGCACGGTGAAGGTCACGTCGGTCTCACCCTTGTCGCGCCCGACGTTCTGTATGATCATGTCGACGTTGATGCTGGCCGCCGCCAATGGCCCGAAGATCGTCGCCACCGCACCGGGCCGATCGGGCACGCGGGTCAGGATGATCTTGGCTTCGTTCTTGTCGGCGGCGATGCCGGTGATCAGCTGGCGTTCCATATCCAGTCCTTCTAGTTCCTCGTCCGAAACGATCATCGTACCGGGAATTTCATCTGCGGGGGTGGCATCGTCGTCGATGAAGCTGGAGAGCACCTGCACCCGCACGCCCTCCTTCATCGCCAGGCTGACCGAGCGGGTCTGAAGCACCTTCGAGCCGACCGAGGCCAGTTCGAGCATTTCCTCGTAGGTCACGAATTTAAGCTTGCGCGCCTTGGCCACGATCCGCGGGTCTGTGGTATAGACCCCGTCAACGTCGGTGTAGATGTCGCACCGTTCCGCCCCGATCGCCGCGGCCACCGCGACCGCCGAAGTATCCGAACCGCCGCGGCCCAGCGTGGTAATCCTGCCATCCCCTGACAGGCCCTGAAAGCCCGGGATGACCGCGATCTCGCCCGCCGCCATCGAGGCCAGCAGGGCGCCGCTGTCGAGCCCTTCGATCCGCGCTTTGGCATGAGCATCATCGGTGTGGATCGGCAGCTGCCAGCCAAGCCACGAGCGCGCCTGGCAGCCCAGTGCCTGCAGCGTCATCGCCAGCAGGCCCGAGGTTACCTGCTCACCGCTCGCCACCACCACATCGTATTCGGCCGGGTCGTAGAGCGGGTTAGCCTCGCGGCAGAAGGTCACCAGCCGGTCGGTCTCGCCCGCCATGGCCGATACCACGACCGCGACCTCGTGCCCGGCAGCCTGCTGGCGGCGCACGATATTGGCGACCCGGCGGATCCGCTCGGACCCGGCCATCGAGGTGCCGCCGAATTTCATCACGATCCGACTCACGCGAGTTTCCGCCCTTCACGCAACAATATTGCCCACAGAACCGCTCGCTCTGCAGCGAGGGAGGCTCTAAGGACGGGTCATGGCTAATGCAAGTTCGACCAGTACCATTCTTCCGCACGAGGCCCAGCATTTCGGCGCACTGGCCGCCGAATGGTGGGACCCCAAGGGGTCATCAGCGATGCTGCACCGGCTCAACCCGGTCCGACTGGGCTTCATCCGCGCCGCTATCGACGCGCACTGGCCCGGAGACTTGCGCGGAGTGCGCCCGCTTGCGGGCAAGCGCGCGCTAGATGTCGGCTGCGGGGCGGGCCTGTTGTGCGAACCGCTCACCCGGCTTGGCGCGGCGGTGACCGGGGTCGATGCGGCGCCTGAAAACATTGCTGCCGCACAGGCCCACGCAGCCGGGGCAGGACTTGGCATCGACTATCGCTGCGGCGATGTGGGTGCACTTGGCCTCACCGGATACGATCTTGTTACCTCGCTCGAAGTGCTGGAGCACGTCGCTGATCCCGCTGCCTTCATCGCCGCGCTGCGCGCTGCCATGGCCGCGGGCGGACTGATGGTCCTGTCCACTCCCAACCGCACCGCGCGATCACGGTTGCTGCTGGTTGAGGCGGTAGAGCGCAGCGGCATGATCCCGCGCGGCACGCACCATTGGGACCAGTTCATCACGCCGGACGAGCTACGCGAATTACTTGCTGCCGATGGCCTGACCATGGGTGAGCCGCAGGGCATCGCCTGGTCGCCCCGCAAAGGCCTGCACCTGTCGCGCGACCTTGCGCTCAACTACATTGTGACCGCCGCTATTTCGGGGTGATCGCAATCAGCATCCAGGATAGCCCGGTGCCGATCGCAAACATTACCCACGACCAGTAAAGGTTGTGGTCCTGGATTTGATAATGCTGAATCTTTAGCCAGCCGCCGGTGCTGTGACCCGCACCCATGATCATGCAGACCACGAAAGTGAGGATCGAACCAGGGATCAGGGCCTTGAAGAAGTCCATGGGTCGCCTCCCAGAGTTTCTAGGCACCAGCGAAGCCGCAAAATGTCTCTGCGGTCAAGTATTGATCACTGGGCCGGCGTTACCGGCCGCTCGCACGGCGCAGGAACTGCGGGCATTGTAGGCGGCGCCGAACCGAACCGTTCGGACAGTTCGGGATGGTTGCCATGCAGCCCGGCGACCTCGTTGGCGCGGATCTGCAGGTAGTAAATCCGCTCCGACGCGTAAGGATCGCTGGTCTGCTTGCGGATGTAGGTCTGCCGCGCATCGAAGGTGATCCGGTCGTCGAGCGATTTCAGGGCGCTTTGCGGGATCGAGAATTCGGGCTTGTTGAACGGCGCGCCAACCAGGGTGGGCAGCATCGCCAGGTCGATCACCCGCCCGAACATGTCGCGCACCGTGGTCGGGCCGATCAGCGGCAGGTACAGGAATGGCCCGGGCTTGACCCCGTAATAGCCCAGGGTATCGGCAAAGCCGTTGTTGTGATGCTGGATGCGAAACGGCTTTTTCTTGGCCACGTCGAACAGCCCGCCCAGCCCGATGGTCGAATTGATCACAAACCGCAGCAGGGTTTTGCCCGCGCGCACCGGGTGCAACTGGAGCAGGTCGTTCACGAACACCACCGGCTCGGTCAGATTGGACAGCGCGTTATGCAGCCCGTCGCGCGCGGGTTCGGGAACGATGTGCCGGTAGCCCTTGGCAACCGGACCGACGAAGAGGTCGTCCACCTTGTTGACCACCGCAAAGCTCTGCGCATTGATCGCGCGCAGCGGATCCTGCTTGCGCGCCAGCGGATCGCCGCTGACGACGATCTCGCTGGGCTGATCGCTGCTTGTCGGAGCGATTGCAGGCGCTGCCGGGGCCTGGGCAATGGCAGGCTCCGCAGCAGCGGGCTGAGCATTCAGCATCGGACAATTGGCATCTGCCGGCACGCTGCCTTCAGCCGGGGAGGTGACAACCGTTGGCGGTACGGATACCTGATCCCCCGGCGCACCGCCGGCAGCGGTCCCGGCAGCAGTCAACGCAGCGAGCGCCAGCAGCAGGGTCAAGCGCCAGTCTCGCCGGCCCGCCGGAGCATTGGGGAGTATCCTGTCATGGTCTGCTCAAGCTACCAGCAAAGGGACCCGCTAAATAATTAAATATCGCGGTGAATGCGGCAGGCCGAGCTTATTTCGATGGCCACACTGCCTGTGCCGCCATCAGCGTGGTGATGGCCGCGCGCGCGGCCTTTTCGCGCTCGATCCACCCGCCCGAGATCGTCACATATTTGACCCCGGCACGCACCAGCACATCTTCGGCCAGCGCGGCGAAGCGGCTGCGCAGCGGGCCCTTGCCAAAGAAGCGCGTGCCATCATCGATCCACGGCACGTCCGGGGTGAACAGCAGGTAGAGGTCAGCCTTGGGATAGGCGGTCAGTTCGCCGGGGACTTCGCTGAACAGCATCTCGGTCCAGGCCGCGGTCATCAGCTGGTCGGTATCGAGCAGCAGCAGCTTGGGATGGGCGCTGGCCGCCATTTCAACCGCCATGGCCTGCCCTTCGGCGATCGCCAGCAGGTCGGCCATCGCAAGGTCGGTGCCTTTTTCTTCGCAATAGGTCCGGCCATATTCGGGGACCCAGGTGCCGCCCAGCTCGCGGCTGAGCTTTTCGGCCAGCACTGATTTGCCGGTGCTTTCGGCGCCGTGGAAACATACTGTAATCATGCGAACCCGTTTGTTATTTCGGCCCGGGTTGCCCGGGTCCATTGGCGCAATCCGATGACCGAGATTACGAGGAATGCAACGTAGAGCGCGGCGAGAAAGAAAAGATCGCGGTACAGGTACAGCGCGACAGAAACCACGTCGATTGCGACCCACAATACCCAGTTTTCGATCCGGCGATTGTTGAGCAGCAGTTGCGCCGCGATACTCGCCCCGGCCACCGCCGAATCGGCGAAGGGCAGAGCAGCATTGGTGAAGCGGTGCATCAGCCAGCCGAGCGACAAGCTCAATGCAATGGTAATCACGGCCCAGATCACGCGTGAGCTGTTACTCAACCAGGTCACCGGAACCGTATCCGCATCGCCCGTTACAAGGTTCCACTGGTACCAGCCGACGGCGTTCACGAAGAAGAAGAACGCCTGTAGCCCGCATTCCGAATAGAGCCGCGCCTCGAACAGGGTGACGCCGATCAGGCTGACCATCGCCATTGCCACGGGGAAGTTCCAGATCGAGCGGCGGACCAGCAGCCAGATCTGGACCAGGCCCAGCACCGAGCCGAGCAATTCGGTCCAGTGCGCGCGCAGATAATCGATCACGGTCACGCTCAAAATGCTGCCGCCCATGCCTCGGGTTTGAACCCGACCAGTAGCCCGCCCGGATGTTCGACCACCGGGCGCTTGATGCACGATAGATTGGCGGCCATCAGCGCCACTGCCTTGGCCGGATCGAGGTCTTGCTTGGCGGCATCGGGCAGCTTGCGGAAGGTCGTCCCGGCGCGGTTGAGCACCACGTCCCAGCCCGCTTCTGCAACCCATTCGGCGAGCTTGGCCGCGTCTGCACCCAGCTTTTTGTAGTCGTGAAAGACATAGGCCACCCCGCGCGCGTCAAGCCAGTCGCGCGCCTTCTTGACCGTGTCACAGTTGGGAATGCCGTACAGCGTGACGCTCATTCTCCCGGCCGTTCATAGCGGTGCGTGCGGGGCTGATCGCAGGTGTAGATCGTGTAATCCTGATAGTATTCGGCGCGGCCCCGGGCCTGAACCAGCGCGTGATCGGGCTGGCTGCCCCAGTTGCGGGCCGTTTCGGCATCGGCCCATTCGCTGAGCGCGATGACCTCGCCATCATCGGCGGTATAGCTCTTGAACGAGACGAACCCGGGCTGGGCGCGGGCCATTGCCTCCATGCGGTCGGCATCGGCACCATAGGCGGCGACATCGATATCGGCGCGCTTGCGATTGCGGAAGACGACCACGAACATGAGAGACTTCCTAAACCGGATGTGGACACGCGCGCAATCAGGCGGCAAAGCCCAATTCATGTCCGTCAACACCTTTGGCCGCATGTTGCGTTTCACCACCTGGGGCGAAAGCCACGGGCCGGCGCTGGGCGCCGTGGTCGATGGGTGCCCGCCGGGGCTGGCGATCAGCGAGGATAAGCTCCAGCCGTTCCTCGACGCGCGGCGGCCGGGGCAATCGAAGTTCACCACCCAGCGGCAGGAGCCCGACCAGGTGCGGATCCTCTCGGGGACGTTCGAGGGCCAGACCACCGGCACGCCGATCAGTCTGATGATCGAAAATGTCGATCAGCGCTCGAAAGACTATTCCGAAGTCGCCAAGGCGTACCGCCCGGGCCATGCCGACTATGCCTATGACGCCAAATACGGCCTGCGCGATTATCGCGGCGGCGGGCGCAGTTCGGCGCGTGAAACCGCCGCGCGGGTCGCCGCGGGCGCAGTGGCGCGGCTGGTTATCCCGGAGGTCGTGGTGATCGGCTGGGTCGCGGAGATTGGCGGCGACATGATCGATCCGGCGAACTTCGACGCCAACGAGATCGGCAGAAATCCGTTCTTCTGCCCCGATCCGGTTGCGGCGGTCCGCTGGGAAAAGCTGGTCGATGACGCGCGGCTGGCGGGTTCTTCGCTCGGCGCAGTGGTCGAATGCGTCGCCACTGGCGTCCCTGCAGGCTGGGGCGCGCCGATCTATGCCAAGCTCGACGCCGATCTGGCCAGCGCGATGATGGGGATCAACGCGGTCAAGGGCATCGAAATCGGCGATGGCTTTGCTGCCGCAAGGCTGACCGGGGAAGGCAATGCCGACCCGATGCGGCCAGGAGAAAGTAGAGACAGTCCCTACTTTCTGACTAACCACGCGGGCGGGATCGCGGGCGGGATCAGCACCGGCCAGCCGGTCAAGGTCCGCGTCGCGTTCAAGCCGACCAGCTCGATCCTGACCCCCGTCGAGACGATCGACCGTGATGGCCAAGCGACCGAAATCCGCACCAAAGGCCGCCATGATCCCTGCGTCGGGATCCGCGGGGTGCCGGTGGTCGAAGCGATGATGGCCTTGGTGCTGGCCGACCACAAATTGCTCCACCGCGGGCAATGCGGCTGAGCAGGCCGGGCGAATGCGGTTCTACTTCGCGGCGATCCTGGCCTTCGCGCTGGTGCTGTGGCTCTACAACACCCGCCGCCAGCAGCGGCTTGATGCCGATCCGGCGCAGCAGCAGCTTGCATCATTGCTCGTGGGCGCGGTCACCAACGCGCCGGGCGCAAGTCAGCGCCTGACCGCAGAATATCTCGCCCAACTTGCCAAAGGCAGCGCGGACCGGCGGGTGAGGTTGACGCATGCGGTAATGCTGGTGCGCCGCACTTCTACGCCGGAACTCTATTCCAAGGTGCTCGAACTCGCGCGGACGCTCTAAATCCTCCCCCAAGGGGGAGGACTAACTGCGCAGTACCGCGCCAAGCTTGGCCGCAGCAGCGGTGATCCGTTCGGCGATGCCCTTGAGCTGGGCTTCATCGAAGCTCTTCTCGCCCGGCTGCAGCGTCACTTCGATGGCGAGCGACTTCTGGCCATCGGGCACGCCAGAGCCGCGGAAATCGTCGAACAGCCGCGCATTCACGATGCTTTCCTTGTCGGCGAAACGCAGCGCGCGGACCAGTTCACCGGCAGGCATCGAGGCATCGACCAGGAACGCGAAGTCGCGGGTTACCGCCTGCAAGGCGGGCGGGGCGTAGGGCGTACGGGCGAAGGTGCTGGTCTTCTTCGCCGGGATGGCGTCGAGGAACAGTTCGACCGCCGCCACCGGCACGTCGATGTCGTACGCCTTGAGCAGCGCCGGGTGCAGCATCCCGAACCGTGCCAGCACGGTCTTGGGGCCGAGCCGCAAGGTGCCCGACTGGCCGGGATGGAATTGATCGCCCGCTTCGCCCAAGACCTGCAGGTTGTCAGTTGGTGCACCGGCTTCAGCCAGCAGCGCGAGCGCTTCGGCTTTGGCATCGAAGGCGTCGAAGCTCTGCCTCTTGCCACTGGCCCAGCCGCGCGGGGTCTTTTCCCCGGCGAGCACCAGACCCAGCGTCAACCGTTCGTCGCTGCGGCCAGCTTCGCCGCGCAGGTAACGCCGACCCAGTTCGAACAGCCGCAGCCCCGCCGCGCCGCGATCGACATTGCGCCGCACCGCTGCGAGCAGGCCCGGCAGCAGCGACGGGCGCATCGCCCTCATGTCCTCGCTGATCGGGTTGTCGAGCAGCCACAGGCCGCCGTTGCCCGAGGTGAACAGGCTGGCTTCGGCTTCGGGCAGGAACGACCACGTCACTGCCTCATTGAGCCCGCGCGCAGCAGCAGCGCGGCGCACTTTCCGTTCAAGCTTCTGCGCGGGAGTGGCGGTCGGGCGGGCCACCCCGTCGGCGCGGGGCAAGGCGACACTGGCGACATTGTCCAGCCCGTGGATGCGGACCACTTCCTCGACCAGGTCGGGTGGCCCGTCGATGTCACGGCGCCAGGTCGGCACAGTGACTTGCCAATTGGCGTCAACCGCAAAGCCAAGCCGTTCGAGAATGGCGCGCTGCTCGTCAGCGGCCACAGTGATCCCGCCGAGCCGCGCGCACAGGCCGGTATCGTAAGCGATCACCCGCGGTTCGAGCGGTGGCTGACCCGCGCGGGTAATCGCCGATGCCGTCCCGCCGCAATGTTTGAGCACCAGCTTGGTCGCGATTGTCAGCCCGGCATCGAGGAACGCCGGATCGACTCCGCGTTCGAACCGCTGGCGGGCATCGCTGGTCAGCGCGAGCTTCTGCCCGGTGCGGGCGATATGCTCGGGATCGAAGTACGCGCATTCGATCAACACATCGGTGGTTTCGGGCGATACTCCTGAGTGCGCGCCGCCCATGATCCCACCGATGTCGTGGACCATGGTGCCATCGGCAATCACCGTCATCGAGCTGTCGAGCGTGTAGCTTTTGCCGTTGAGCGTTTCGACCCGCTCGCCGTCTTTGGCCCGGCGCGCCACCAATGCCCCGGACAATTTGGCGCGGTCGTAAACGTGCAAGGGGCGGCCAAGATCGACCGAGATGAAATTGGTGATGTCGACCAGCATTGAGATCGGCTTCTGCCCGATTGCAGCAAGCTTGCTGCGCATCCATTCGGGCGCGGCGCCGTTGGCCACGCCTGATACGGCCTGCGCGTAGAACGCCGGGCAACCGGCGGAATCGAGCGTCGCGACATCGGGCGCGGGACCAGTGCCGGCAACCGGCTCCAGCGCCGTCATGCGATAGACTTCCGCCAGCGGCTGCAGCGCGCCCAGTCCAGCCGCAGCGAGATCGCGGGCAATGCCGCGCACGCCCATGCAATCCTGCCGGTTGGGGGTGACCGAAATGTCGAACACCGGATCGCTGCCCTGATAGACGGCAAATGGCATCCCGACCAGCGCATCGGCGGGCAGTTCGAGGATGCCGTCGTGCTCGTCGCCCAGTTCCAGTTCGCGCACCGAACACATCATGCCGTTCGATTCGATCCCGCGGATCGCGCTGACCTTCAATTCGAAGCCGCCGCCGGGCACAATTGCGCCGGGCGTGCCGAGCACACCGATCATGCCCGCGCGGGCATTGGGCGCGCCGCAGACGACCTGCAGCGGAGTACCGGTTCCGGCATCGACGCTCAGCACCCTCAGCTTGTCGGCATTGGGATGCGGCTGGGCGCTGAGCACCTTGGCGACGATGAAGCCGGCCAGCCGTTCGGCGGGGTTCTCGATTCCTTCGACCTCAAGCCCGATGGCGTTGAGCTTCGCCGAAATTTCCGCGACACTCGCTGCGGTATCGAGATGCTCCTTGAGCCAGCTGAGCGAGAACTTCATGCCCGCGCTCCCACACCGGCTGACAGCGTTGGCACATCGAACGGCGAGAAGCCGTAGTGCTGCAGCCAGCGCACATCGCCATCGAAGAACGCGCGCAGATCGTCCATTCCGTACTTGAGCATGGCGAGCCGGTCGACGCCGACGCCGAAGGCGAACCCCTGCCACTCATCGGGATCGAGCCCGCCGGCTTCGATCACCTTGCGGTTGACCATGCCGCTACCAAGCAGCTCCATCCAGCCATGCCCCGGCGCGTCGCCGTTGCCGCCGAGCATGCGCCGTTCTTTTCCATCAGCGCCCGCGACCAGTTCGAACCCGACATCGACTTCGACCGAAGGTTCGGTGAAGGGGAAGTAGCTCGGTCGCAGCCGCAGCACGATGTCTTCGCGCTCGAAGAACGCCTTGAGGAAGGTTTCCAGCGTCCACTTGAGGTGGCCCAGATGGATGCCGCGATCGATCACCAGCCCTTCGACCTGATGGAACATCGGAGTGTGGGTCGCGTCGCTGTCCGAGCGGTAGACCCGCCCTGGGGCGATGATCCTGAGCGGCGCGCCGTGCGCCAGCATCGAGCGAATTTGCACTGGGCTGGTGTGGGTGCGCAGCAGCATTCGGCTACCGATAGTTTCCGTTGTGCCAGCTTGTGCAATGTTGTGCTCGGGGAAGTAAAACGTGTCGTGCATCGCCCGCGCCGGGTGGCTTTCGGGGATGTTGAGCGCAGTGAAATTGTGCCAGTCGTCTTCGATCTCCGGGCCGGTGGCCACGGCAAAGCCAAGGTCAGCGAAGATCTCGGCGAGTTCATCCATCACTTGGCTGACCGGATGGATCGAACCGCGCGGAGCGCCTAGTGCAGGCAGGGTCAGGTCGATTGTATCACGCGCCAGTTGCGCGCTCAGCTCGGCATCTTCCAGCGCCGCCTTGCGTGCCGCCAGCGCCGCGCTGACGCTTTCGCGCAGGGCATGGATCTGCGGACCGACTGAATGGCGCGCGTCCGCGGACATGGCCCCCAGCGACTTGAGCAGGCCCGAAATCGAGCCCTGCTTACCTATGAATTCGACCCGCAGCTGCTCCAGGGCATCGACTTCGCTCGCCTGCGCAATGCGGGCCAAGGCCTGCTCACCTGTTGCTGCATAATCCACGGTTTTGGGTCCCTGATCTTCGGTTGCCGCGCGCTTTAGCCAAGCCGGGCCTGATCGCAAAACCTAATTCGCGCGGGGGTGACCGGAACGGCTCCGCTCAGGCTGCTCGCGGATCGCCGTTGTCGGGGCGGTCAAGCGTCTGCACCGCCGCGCCGTAGACGCGGTTTCGTTCCTGCATGATCGGGCCAAGGATCGGGTGCGGGGTGGACGCATATTCGCGCGGGCTCACCCCCATGAACTCGCGGAAGTCGCGCACGAACTGGGCCTGATCGTGGTAATGGCTGTCCATCGCCCCGATCCATTTGAGCGTGGGGTCGAGCATGAAGTGGGCCAGGCTGCGCATGAACCGCTGGCGGCGCAGCAGTAGCTTGGGCGAGAAGCCGAAATGGCGGGCGCAGATGCGCTCGACCGTGCGCTGGCTTGCCGCGACGCGTTTGACGAGTTGGGTTGCCGTGGTGACTCCTTCGTCGATCAAAGCGGCATGAAGCGCGACGATACGCCGCTCATCGACATGCGGCGGCGCATCCATCGTCCGGAAAAAGGCGATGATCCGTTCGAGTTCGGCCGCCTCGTCCGGTTCGGCGCCGAAGATTCCGTCGGCCAATGGCACAAACTTGGCCAAACGCACATCCACGCGTCCATCGCAGACCAAATTGGCACAGTCACTAGCGTTGTAGCCAACGTACCGGGCCCAACCTAGTGGCAGGTACCCAATGCCCCACATTCGTGTGCGCGGCATAATGAAATGGGTTGGCCGAGAGCTGGGCCCGCTGGCGAAAAACCTTACGTCTTTGTGCGGCTCACCGCCTTCGACCCACGCTTCGGGACCATGGGGTTCGAAGAAGCGCATTCCGGCCCACTCGGGCTGGAGCGAATCACGCAAAGGCTGATCGGCGGCCGGCATGAAATCGGCCACATAAAAGGTGGTGAAATACCGACGCAAATCTTCTGGTGGCGGGTAAAACCGCACACTTACTTGTTGATTGGGCGACACCGAAGTTTCCCCGTTTCGACTTATTCTTATTGTCGATAATTTGCATGAACCCGGCAACTTGGCAAGCGGCCTGCGTCTTGCCGTCAGGGCCGGTGCAGCGCCTGGACTGCGCCGCCGACTGCGGCATCACGCGCGCGCGGTCGCCGCCAGCATCGGGTGCGGGGCCTGGGCATAGGCGCTGGGGCTCATCCCCATGAAACGGCGGAAATCGCGGACAAAATGCGCCTGGTCGACATAATGGTCGTCGAGCGTATTGGTCCAGGTTTGCGCCGGGTCGAGCAGGAACCGGGCGAGGCTGCGCGAAAAGCGCTGGCGGCGCAGCAGCAACTTGGGCGAAAACCCGAACGCCTTGAGGCAAAACCGCTCAAGCGTGCGCGAGGAAAAGCCAAGGTGATCGGCCAGGTCGTTCACCGCACCGATTTCCTCATCGATCAGCATGCGGTGCGTGGTCCGGATCCGCTCTTCGTCTTCAGCCGGCGTGCTTGCAGCGAGCAGCTGCGAAAAATGACCTTCGAGCCGAGCTGCCGCCACCTGCGGGGCAGGGCTGTCAGCGAAAGCCAGATCGAAGACCGGCGTCAGCTTTGACCACGCAGGTTCGTGCGCCACATTGCTGATCCGGTCCGCGAACTTGGCGGCTGGAGCGGAAATAAATTCGCCCAGCCCAGCGGGAGCACGCCAATGCCCCAGATCCGCGCGCTGCCGATCGAGATGCGGGTGGCAAAGCTGGTCGGGCCACTGGCCATCATGCCGCGGCGCGGCTGCGGTTGTTCGGGGACGATTCCGGCAAGGCACCCGCCGCTCTGCGCCATGCGCAAGCTGGCCCATTCGGGCAGCAGCCAGTCTTCAATCCGTTCGTCCGGACCAAGCCGGACATCCATCATGTAGAATGAGGAGATGTACGGACGCAGCGGCTCGGATGGCATGAAGAACGAAAGCTCGACCGGCGGCCCGGCGAGGGGGCGTTCCAGACTTTGTTTCAAGGTACTTCCCCAAGCAAACCGCCACAGCGCCGGCGGACTGTGTCGCAGGTGCGCGGCGAGAGCAAGGGAATCAGGGCTGGTGGAGCGCTTGCATTGCCGCGCCCGCTGCGGCGCTGCGGCCTTGCGCGGCCGCGCGCAGCACCGGATGGTCCAGCGCGGCATAGCTGCGGGGGCCCATCGCCATGAAGCGGCGGAAATCGCGCACGAAATGCGCCTGGTCGACATAGTGGAAATCGAGCGTGCGGATCCAGGTCAGCGAGGGATCGAGCATGAACTGCGCCAGGCTGCGCAGGAAGCGCTGGCGGCGCAGCAGCAGCTTGGGTGAAAACCCGAAGGCCTTGAGGCTGAGCCGCTCAAGCGAGCGTGAGGACATCGTCAGCCGCTCGGCCAGTTCGCCCACCGAGGCGATGTCGGCATCGATCAGCGCGGTGTGCACTGTGCGGATGCGCTGCTCGTCTTCGTGAGGGGGCGAACGGGCCAGCAGATCGAGGAGATAGGCATCGATCCGTGCGGCTTCTTCTGCCGGGTTGGGCGTGGCGGCGAAGACAGTCTCGGACAGCGCCGCCAGCGGAGCAGCGGCCGGCTCACCGCCAAGCGTAGTGGTGCGGTCGACAAAGCCGCTGGCCGGAACGCCAAGCAAACGCAGCCAGCCAAGCGGGAGCAGCCCGATGCCCCAGACCCGCGAACCCCCGCCCAGGCGGAAATGCGCGGCGATGCTGGTCGGGCCGGTCAGGATCGCTTCGGGCAGGCGTTCGAGCGGCCCCTCGCCCAGGGCAAAGGTCCACTTCGCATTATTCGAGACGCGCAGGTTCGCCCATTCGGGATGGAGCCAGTCCTCGACGAACTCGCCATCGGGCAAGTTCACTTCGGTAAGGTAGTACGTCGAGATGTAGGGGGCGAGCGCCGGCGAGGGCATGACGAAGCGGACCGCGACTGCACCGTCGAGCGGTTTGCTCTGCATGTCCCTATCCCCTGTTCACCAGCGCGCATTTGCCCCGGGGGCCAAGGTGCCTCAGTGTCGGGCCGGACGCAAGCCACCGTCCCGAAACGATCAGGGGCGCGGACCGGTTATCCCGATCCGCGCCCCTTTCAAGCGCGTGGAGGCTCAACCGGTCAGGCCGGAAGTGCCGCCTTGGCAGTAGCGATGACGGTCGCGAAGATCGCGCTTTCGTTCATCGCCAGGTCGGCCATGGTCTTGCGATCGAGTTCGACCCCGGCGAGCTTGGTGCCGTGGATGAACTGCGAATAGGTGATGCCCTCGGCGCGAACCGCAGCGTTGATGCGCTGGATCCACAAGGCGCGGAACGACCGCTTCTTTACCTTGCGATCGCGGTACGCATACTGGCCGGCCTTTTCGACCGCCTGCCGCGCAACGCGGATCGTGTTCTTGCGGCGGCCGCGGTAGCCCGCTGCCTGTTCGAGGATCCGCTTGTGCTTGGCGCGGGTGGTGACACCCCGTTTAACTCTTGCCATTTCTCAGTACTCCGAAATTTCAATGATGCGATCGCCCGCAGGCGAACCGCTCAACCCAGACCGTAAGGTGCCCACTTCTTGATCGTCTTCGCGTCTGCGTCGGAGATCGTGTCGGTGCGCCGGTGCTGGCGGATGTACTTGGCATTGTGGCTCATCAATCGGTGCCGCTTGCCAACCGCACCGTGCTTGATCTTGCCGGTGGCGGTCAGCTTGAAGCGCTTTTTGACGCCGCTCTTCGTCTTGAGCTTAGGCATTTTTGTCTCCTTGACATGAGACACGCTAGATCGGCCCTGGCAGCCTAGTTAGCCAGGCAGATTCTGAAACACGTGTCAGTGAAGCGCGCGTCCCTAATGACGAATCGCGCAGAAAGCAAGCGGGGAAGCGTCAGTTTGCCGAAGCGTGCCGCGCCGACCAGCGTCCGAACAACGCGATGACGGCATAGCATGCGGCGGGCACGACCAGCGCAGTCGTGAGTGACAACTGATCGGCCAGCGCCCCGGTCAGCAGCGGGACCACCGCACCGCCGAAGATCGCGACGTTGATGATCCCCGAACCATCGGCGGCGCGCGGGCCGAGTTCCTCGCTCGCCAGGCTGAAGATCGTCGGGAACATGATCGAATTCATCAAGCCGATGGCGAGCAGGCTCCACGCCGCGACCTCGCCGCCGCTGTTGGCTGAAATCGCGATCAGAACGATGGCACCAATTGCGTTGACCGCCAGCACTTTGCCCGGATTGACCAGCCGCAGCACTGCGGACCCGATGAACCGTCCGATCAGCGCGCCGCCCCAGTAGTACGGGATGTAGGTTCCCGCAGTCGACGCGGTGACGCCGAGCACGCTCTGTTGCTGGAAGTAGTTCACGATCAGCGAGCCGATCGAGACTTCCGCGCCGACGTAGAGGAAGATGCACAGCGCGCCGAACCCGAAGCGGGTCTGCTTGAGCAAAGCCAGTCCTGCAGCGAGCGAAGTCGGCTCGTGCTTTTCGCCCTTGAGCCGGTTGCGGTTGAGCCAGACCACGCCCGCAACGATTGCGATCGCGATGGCGAGGACGATGTAGGTGTTCACGACGGTGTGAGTCTCGGCCACGCGGTAGGCATCGAGTGCCGGGCCACTGAGGTCCTTGGCCTGAACCTGGGCCAGTTCGCCGAGGATCAGCTTGGCGCCGATGAACGGGAAGATCACCGTCCCGAGTGAATTGAACGCTTGGGCAAAGGTCAGCCGGCTAGACGTGGTCTTGGCCGGACCGAGCAGCGAAATCAGCGGGTTGGTTACCACCTGAACGATCACAACCCCGCTGGCGAGCACGAACAGCGCCATCAGGAAGATCGGGTAAGCCGCGCTTTGCGAGGCGGGGATAAACAACAGACAGCCCACGGTCATCGTCACCAGCCCAACCGCCGCGCCGCGCATATAGCCGATCCGCTTGACCAGCCGCGCCCCGGGAATGCCGATCAACGCATAGGCCCCGAAAAAGCAGAACTGGACCAACATCGCTTCGGTGTAATTGAGCGTGAACAGCTCTTTCAGCTTGGGGATGATCACATCGTTGAGGCTGGTGATCCCGCCGAAGATGAAGAACAGCGCCATGACAAACAGCCGCAGTTCGGGAGCATCGACGTGCTCGCCGCCGGTGTCTGCCGCAGTAACCGGTGCAGCCATTATTCTCTCTCCCCGATGGTGGCGCGGCCTGGGTTCAGGTCCGCCCGGCGGCAGCTTTGGCGGTGCCCCCGCCATTGTCCAGCCGTATACGTATTCCAATCCCCGATTGATAACGTTCTCAACCGCCGCTGACAAATGCTTTGTTGCAGCGCTGCGCAGCATGCCCTTGCCAAGTTTAATCGCGCGATTAAAACGCTGGCAAAGGGAGAGATTCGCGCCATGTCGATATTGTATGACGAAGGCCAGCAGGCCATCGCCACCGAGAGCCGCCGCGTGCTCGATGCGCGGATGGACAAGGGCCGGTTGCTTAAATTGCTCGAACAGGTCGGCGAGAGCGATCAGCCGTTTTGGGATACGGCGGTCGAGCAGGGCTGGACTGCGCTGGCAATTCCGGAAGATCACGGCGGACTGGGTCTTGGCCTGACTGAACTGGGACTGGTGGCACAGGCCGCCGGGGCTGCCACTTCGGGCGCGCCGTTCCTCACGGTGGGTTACGGCGCGGCGCAGGCGCTGCTTGCAGCAGGGCAGACCGGTGATCTGGCCGCGCTGGCTAGCGGCGAAAAGCTCGCCACTGTGGCTTTTGCCGAGGGCAGCGATCCGCTTCCGGCCGGTTCAGCGGTCACTTTCTCCGAGGGCAAGCTCAGCGGGACCAAGCCCGCGGTGCCCGGCGGGCTCAAAGCCGATCTCGCGGTGGTGCTGGCCATCCACGACTGGCAGCCGGTGCTCGTCGTGGCGGACCTGACCGATGTCACGCGGACCGCGGTACCGAGCTTCGACAATTCGCGGCTTTATGCCGACCTGACTTTCGCCGGCACCCCTGCGACAGTACTCGCCGAGGGCCAGACCGCGCTCGACCTTGCGCGCGACGTGCTCGCCCGGATGGCAGTGGTCACCGCGCACGAGCAGGTCGGCGGGGCCGAGGCGCTGCTCAACATTGCGCGCGATTATGCGCTGACCCGCAAGGCATTTGGCCAGCCGATCGGTGCGTTCCAGTCGATCAAGCACCGCATCGCCGAGCTTTATGGGCTGATCGAAGTCGCCCGCGCCAACTGTATCCATGCGGCGGCAAGCGAAGGCACGGAGGAATTCCTGATCGCCGCCGCCGATGCGCGGATCAGCGCCACCGAGGCGTATGACACCGCCTCGCGCGACTGCGTGCAGATTCACGGTGGGATTGGGGTGACCTGGGAACAGGGCCTCCACCTCCACATGCGTCGCGCGCGCACTTTGGGGATCGAGCAGGGCAACCTGCTGTATTGGGAAGATCTGTTGGTCGAACAACTTGCGGGAGCCGCAGCATGAGCGAACTCGAAACCTATCGCGCCATGGCCCATGCCTTTCTTGATAGCATGGCGCCCAAATATTCGCGCAAAGCCCGCACCGGCAACACGGCCGAGCAGGATCTTGCGCTGGGCCGCGAATACATGGCGGCGCGCTATGACGCCGGGTTCGCCGGGATCAACTGGTCGCCCGAATACGGCGGGCAGGGGCTCAGCAACCTCCACAAGATCACTTACGATGCTGAAGAGATGGAATACGGCATGCCGGTGGTGTTTTTCGGCATCTCGCTGGGCATGCCGGTGCCGATGATGATTCATTACGGCCAGGACCGTGATTTCGTGAAGGAGCGCGTGACCAAGGCGCTGCGCGGCGAGGAAATCTGGTGCCAGCTGTTCTCCGAACCCTCGGGCGGGTCGGATCTTGCGGCGCTGCGCACCAAGGTCGAACCCGACGGCAACGGCTGGCGGATGAACGGGCAGAAGGTCTGGACCAGCTGGGCGCAATATGCTGATTACGGCGTGATCGTCACCCGCAGCGACCCCACCGTCGCCAAACACAAGGGGCTGACCTACTTCTGGGTCGATATGAAGGCGCCAGGCGTTGAAGTCCGCCCGATCAAGCTCGCGGGCGGTGACAGCCACGTCAACGAGGTGTTTTTCGATAACGTCCGGCTGGAAGACGAACAGCGCATGGGCGAAGTCGGCGGCGGGTTTGGCCTCGCGCTGCACACGCTGATGATCGAGCGCTACATCGCCACTGACAGCGCCGGGTTCGGGCCGCACCTCGATGAATTCGTCAAGCTCGCCAAGGAAACCCAGCTGGGTGGCCGTCCGGCAATCGAGGATGGGCGGATCCGTTCGGCCATCGCGCGCAACCACGCGATGCGCGCGGGGCTCGATTCGATCACCCGCCGGGCGATGCTGATGATGCAGGCCGGGATGCAACCGGGACCTGAGGGAAGCTTGCAGAAACTGGTCGCGGTGCGCAGCCGGCAAAAGCTGTCCGAACTGGCGCTCGACCTGCAAGGCACCGCCGCCTTGCCGTTCGATGAGCACGCCTACGTCAAGGAAGACTGGGGCACCAGCTGGCTCAACGCGCCGACCGGGCGGATCGCCGGGGGTTCCGACGAAGTGCTGCTTAACACCATCGCCGAAAAGGTGCTGGGCCTCCCGCAAGACTACCGCCCGGACAAGGGCATCCCGTTCAACCAGATCCCGGCCTGAGCTTGATCTTTGCCGGTGAAGGTTGGATGGGCGGCTGGTGGCGACCCTGACGGAGAACTGACGCGCGATGTACCAGCTCCTAACCGGCCTCCGGGTGATCGAGGTTTCCTCGTTCGTCGCCTCGCCCACCGCGGGACTGTATCTAGCGCAACTGGGGGCCGAGGTGATCCGGGTCGATCACAAGGCCGGCGGGCTGGACTATGACCGCGCGCTGCTGACCCGCGAAGGGCGCAGCCTCGCCTGGGAAAACCTCAACCGCGCCAAGAAAAGTGTCGCGCTCGACCTGCAGAGCAAGGCGGGCCGCGCACTGCTGGTCGACCTCGTGCGTGAGACCGGGGTGTTGATCACCAACCTGCCAGTCGATTCCTTCCTCAGCCACGCGGCCATCGCGGCCGAGTGCCCTCAGCTCGTTTCAGTCCGGATCATGGGCTGGCACGATGGGCGTCAGGCGATGGACTTCACGGTCAACGCGGCG
>JAYUCG010000028.1:0-10075 GCA_043740455.1 Novosphingobium sp.
CGACTTCAGGGATCGGGTTGGCGATCGCCCGCGCGCTGCACGCCGAAGGGGCGGAGGTGGTGCTCTCCGGCTTTGGCGAGGCAGAGGCCATCGCTGCGCTGAGCGAGGAACTGGGCGCGCGCCATGTGCCTGCCGACCTGTCGAAGCGTGAAGGCGTCGAAGCGCTGATGGCCGGGGCGGGGCCGGTCGATGTTCTCGTCAACAACGCGGGGATGCAGCACGTTGCCCCGGTCGAGGAGTTCCCGGTCGAAAAGTGGGACCAGATCATCGCGCTTAACCTAACCGCGGCGTTCGATGCCTGCCGGCTCGCCATCCCGCACATGAAGGCGGCCGGGTGGGGGCGGATCATCAACACCGCGAGCGCGCACTCGCTCACCGCATCCCCGTTCAAGTCGGCCTATGTTTCGGCCAAGCACGGGCTGGCCGGGCTGACCAAGACGCTGGCGCTCGAACTCGCGACCTTCAAGATCACTGCCAACTGCATCAGCCCGGGCTATGTCTGGACGCCGCTGGTCGAAAACCAGATTCCCGGCACCATGACCGCGCGCGGCCTGACCCGCGAGCAGGTGATCAACGACGTGTTGCTGCAGCGCCAGCCGACCAAGCAGTTCGTCCAGCCGAGCGATGTCGGGGCGATGGCCGCGTTCCTGTGCGGCGATGCCGCGGCGCAGATCACCGGTTCGAACATCAGCATGGATGGCGGCTGGACGGCCGAGTGACCTGGTCGCGAGAGATCGGGCGCGGTGTAGCTTTCGTGCCACCCCGGCCAGCTATCGCCGCTGCGGGATCATATCCCGCTTGCAGGGCGGGGCGCTTTGGTGCGAAACTCCCGCGATGAAGCGTTTCTTGTCAGCGATGAATCGAGTTGTTGTGTGGCTCCTTTCCGCATCGCTGGCGCTCGATCCGCTGGCGGCCGCATCGCGGCAGGACAAGGAAGCCGCCGCCCTGCGCGGTCAGCTTCTGACCCACATCACCGTGCTTGCCAGTGACGATTTCGCGGGCCGTGAACCCGGCACCGATGGCGAAGCCAAGACCTTGCGTTACATCGGCCAGAATTGGTCCGATTTCGGCATGGTTTCGGGGACCAACGATCCGGGGCACCCCTGGTTCGCCCCGGTCACGCTGGTCGGCCGCCGGCCCGATACCAGCCGCGCGGTATTTTCCCGCCGGGGCAAACGCGTGTTCGTGCCGCAGGATCAGGTGCTGGTGATCACGTCGGGCAAACGTGCTCTCGTTGAAAACGCCCCGATGACCTTCGTCGGCACCGGTGAGGTGATCCCGGCGCGGGCGGAGCTGGCTGGCCGGATCGCCGTGCTGCTCGATGGCGGGCGCGAAGACAGCAAGCGCCAGAATGCGTTGCTCGCCGCGGGCGCGTCCGGTGTGCTTACCGTTTTGGATGGTGATCGGTCGCTCGACCATGTTGCCGCGACGCGCCAGAGCGAAGGCTATGCGCTGGCCGGAGCTGAACTGGGCGGCGACATCGATGCGTTCATCTCCGCCTCTGCGCTGAGCACGGCGCTTAACGGGACGAAATTCAACTTCGCGATGCTGACGGCGGCGGCGGCTGATCCGAAGTTCTTCCCGCTGCCGCTCGACCTGACCGTCTCGCTCGAGGCGACCAGTCGCGAGACGCGGATCCACACGCACAACGTGATCGGCAAGGTGCCCGGCAAGCGGCCCGAATTGGGCGCGGTGCTGCTGGTGGCGCACTGGGACCATTTCGGCACCTGCGCCCAACCGCCGGCCGAGCACCTGATCTGCAACGGCGCGATCGACAATGCGAGCGGGCTGGCGGTCTTGATCGAGGTTGCGCGGCGGCTGAGCAAAGGCCCGCAGCTTGATCGCGACGTCTATTTACTCGCCACCACGGGGGAGGAGCTGGGCTTGCTCGGGGCGCAGGCCTTTGCCGAAAACCCGCCGATCCCGCTCGCCCAGTTCGTCGCCGCGTTCAATATCGACAGTGTCGCGTTGGCGCCAGCCGGTCGCCCGTTCGGGATCGTCGGCAACGGCATGACCCGGCTCGATCCGCAGATCGCCGCGGTGGCCAAGCAGCAGAAGAAGAAACTGGCGATCGACGAGAAAGCCAATGCCTACGTCAAGCGGCAGGACGGCTGGGCTTTGCTGCAGCACGATGTGCCGGCGGTGATGGTCTCAAGCTCGTGGTCCGATCTCGCCATGGTCGAGCATTTCTTCGACACCGATTACCACCGCCCGAGCGACGTGGTCAGGCCCGGAATGGAACTGGGCGGCGCGGCCGATGACGTCGATTTCCTGACCGCGCTGGCGCGCTGGTTTGGCGACACCAAGAAAGTGCCGCAGCGCCCCTAGCGGTTTTCACCCCGCGCGTTTACATGGGCCGCCACGAATCGAACCGTAAGAGGTACTGTGGCTGATCTCGATATTCCGCTTGGACTGACCTTCGACGACGTTCTGCTGCGTCCGGCGGAGTCCGAAGTGCTGCCCTCAATGGCCAATACCAGTACCCGGCTGACGCGCGATATCGCGCTCAACATCCCGGTGATTTCCTCGGCGATGGATACCGTGACCGAGGCCGACATGGCGATCGTCATGGCCCAGCTCGGCGGGATCGGGGTGCTCCACCGCAACCTGACGGTCGAACAGCAGTGCGCCGCAGTCCGCGCGGTCAAGCGCTTCGAAAGCGGCATGGTGGTCAACCCGATCACCATATCCCCCGATGCCACGCTGGGCGATGCCCGCGCGCTGATGGAAGCCAACCGCATTTCGGGCATCCCGGTGGTTGAGCATAACGGCAAGCTGGTCGGCATCCTGACCAACCGCGATGTACGCTTTGCCGATAATCCCAAGCAGCCGGTGCGCGAACTGATGACGCATGAAGGACTGGTCACTGTGCAGGCCGGGGTCAGCCAAGCCGAAGCCAAGCGCTTGTTGCACCAGCACCGCATCGAAAAGCTGCTGGTGGTCGATCAAAGTTTCCACTGTACCGGGCTGATCACGGTCAAGGACATGGAACGCGCGGTGACTTATCCTGCGGCGACCAAGGACGCGACCGGCCGCCTGCGCGTCGCTGCGGCGACCACCGTGGGCGATGCCGGGTTCGAACGGACCGAAGCGCTGCTCGCTGCCGAATGCGACGTGGTGATTATCGATACCGCGCACGGCCACAACAAGGACGTCGCCCGCGCTGTTGAACGGGTCAAGCGGCTGTCCAACTCGGCGCAGGTGGTGGCGGGCAACGTCGCGACGTATGCCGCAACCCGCGCGCTGATCGATGCCGGGGCCGATGCGGTCAAGGTCGGGATCGGGCCGGGCTCGATCTGTACCACGCGGGTGGTGGCCGGGGTTGGCGTTCCGCAGCTTACCGCGGTGATGGACGCCGCCCGCGCCGCGCGCGACAGCGGCGTTCCGATTATCGCCGATGGCGGGCTGCGCACTTCTGGCGACGCGGCCAAGGCTTTGGCGGCGGGCGCGAGCACGATCATGGTCGGCTCGATCCTGGCGGGCACCGAAGAAGCACCGGGCGAGACCTTCCTGTACCAGGGCCGGGTTTACAAGAGCTACCGCGGCATGGGTTCAGTCGGGGCGATGGGCCGGGGCAGCGCGGACCGCTATTTCCAGGGTGACATCAAGGACCAGATGAAGCTAGTTCCCGAAGGGATCGAAGGCCAGGTACCTTACAAGGGACCGGCCAAGGACGTGGTCCACCAGCTGGTCGGCGGGATCAAGGCGGCGATGGGCTATACCGGTTCGGCGACGATTGCCGATTTGCAGGAACGCGCCGAATTCGTCCGCATCACCGGCGCGGGCCTGCGTGAGAGCCACGTCCACGACGTGACAATCACGCGCGAGGCGCCCAATTATCCGACGCAGTAAGTGACTCCCGCCGCCCGGGTCCAATCGGCAATCGAGCTGCTCGACCTGATCATTGCTGCGGCGCGCGGGCAGGGGGCCAGCGCCGACCGGATCACCGCCGACTGGTTCAAGCAGCGCCGCTACATGGGCAGCGGTGATCGCCGCGCGGTGCGCGAGCTGGTCTACAGCGCGATCCGCGCTTGCGGCGAGGTGCCGGACGGTGGCCGCGCGGCGATGCTGCGGCTGGCCGAAACGGACCCGGTGATCGCGCCCTTGTTCGATGGCTCGCACCACGGACCCGCCCCGATTGACCTCGCCGAGCGCGCGGCTGGCGGCGGGATCGCGCCGGGCTGGCTGGAACAACGGCTTGCCCAGAGCGGCATCGGCGGCGCGGAAGCGGCGGCATTGCTGGGCCGCGCGCCGCTCGATTTGCGCGTCAACACCCTCAAAGGCGGCGCGGCGGATTTGCCGCAGGCGGGCGAACCGACTCAGGCTCCTGATGCCTTGCGCTTTGCCCCCGGAACCCCCGTCGAGCAGTGGGACGCGTATCAATCGGGGCGGATCGAGGTGCAGGATACCGGCTCGCAGCTGTGCTGCCTGGCGGTAAGCGCCGAGCCGGGCGAGACGGTGGTCGACTTGTGCGCCGGGGCTGGCGGCAAGACGCTCGCGCTGGCCGCAGCGATGCACGGCCGGGGCCGCCTGATCGCCTCGGACAGTGATCGTGCGCGGCTCTCGCGCCTTGGTCCGCGGGCCGAGCGGGCAGGCGCGATGAACATCGAAACCCGCTTGCTCGATGCCGGCCGCGAGCATGAGGCGCTGGCCGACATTGCGGGCAAATGCGATGCCGTGCTGGTCGATGCGCCATGCTCGGGAACCGGCATCTGGCGGCGCAATCCGGAGGCGCGCTGGCGGCTCTCCGGGCCCGAACTCGCGCGGCTGACGGCTTTGCAGGCGCGGCTGCTCGACCTTGCTGCGGGGCTGGTCCGGCCCGGCGGGCGGCTGGTATACGTCACCTGCTCGCTGCTCGACGAGGAGGGCGCGGGCCAAGCCGAGGCCTTCCCCGCGCGGCATTCCGGATGGACTGCCCGCAGCCTCCACCTGCCGGGCGGAACTGCGCGCGGTGCGGGCATCAGGTTGACCCCGCTGACCGACGCAACCGACGGATTTTTCATCGCCTGTTTTGGTTCGCCATGATAACAGACGAGCCAATGCCAACGCTCAAGGAGCAGATCATGCGTTACACTCCGGCCGCCATGGCACTTGCGCTGGCCGCACTGCTGACCGCCAGCACCGGGTTTGGCGCGCCACCTGCGCCACTCGAACCGCGCGCAGCCGCGCTGGTCGAGCAGGGCCGCACCGCGCTCTCCGCAGGCAAGGTTGATGAAGCAGTGGCCGATTTCGAGGCTGCACTGGCGGTCCAGCCGGGGCACGTCGCGATTTATCTCAACCTGGCGGAAGCTGCGCGCAAGCAGGGTATGCAAGGCAAGGCGCTGCACTATTACCGGGTCGCGCTGAAGCTCGATCCCAGCAACCAGTACGCCATCGCCGGGGAAGGCGAAGCGCTGGTCGAAAAGGGCGCGGTGGAGAAAGCCAAGCTGAACCTGGCGCACTTGCAGCAGGTCTGCGGCAGCCCGACCTGCCCGTCCGCACAGTCGCTCAGCGCCGCGATCGCGCGGGGCCCGGCCCCGCAAGTGCTGACCGCCGCACAGGTTGAGGTAAAGCCCGAGGTAACCTCGAACTGATCATCAGATCAGATCGCGAAATTCATCCAGAACAGTGCGATAGACCCGTTTCTTGAACGGGACGATGAGGTCGGGCAGCGTGTCGGGTTCGACCCATTTCCACTCTTCGAACTCGGCCGGGTCATGCGCGTCGAGCTTGATATGCGCGTCATCGCCGGCAAACCGCGCGAGCATCCAATGCTGGCGCTGGCCGCGATAACGACCCTTCCACAGCTTTCCGATCAGGTCGTCTGGCAGGTCGTAGAACAGCTCTTCGCGGGTCTGGGCAATCAGGGTGACGTGCTCAGCCTGTACCCCGGTTTCTTCAGCCAGCTCACGCAGCGCGGCTTCTTGCAGGTCTTCACCATCATCGATCCCGCCTTGCGGCATCTGCCAATAGACCCCGCCCTCGTCGGGCTGGCCGCGCGTGTCGATCCGGCGGCCAACAAAGACCAGACCCTGGCCGTTGACCAGCATGATGCCGACGCAGGGCCGGTACGGGAGATTGGCTAGTTCATTGCTCATCGGCGCGCCCATGGCCGATCAGCGCGCATAGATCAACGTCCCAGCATCAACTTCATCGCACCCATGATCTTCTCCATGTCCGCTTGCGCGCTGGGCAGTGCCTTGCGCGTGGTCGAGAAATCGTGGGTCAGGCCGGGGAAGTGGAGGTACAGCGTATCGACCCCGGCAGCGACCAGCTTGGCCGCCATCCGGCGTCCCTGGTCCTGCAAAGGATCGAGCCCCGGTGTGGCGACGATCGCCGGGCACATCCCCGCAGCCTCGGCCAGCAGCGGGAAGGCGCGCGGGTTGCCGCTCTCGGGTTTGTAGAGGTCATAGAACCAGTCCATCGCGCCCTTGGTCAGGAAGTGGCCTTCCGCAAAGGTGTCCATCGACCCGTCCCGTGATTCGTCGGTGGCGGGATAGAGCAGCACCTGCAGCAGCATCGGCGCGGCGGCGGGCTTGGTGCACAGCGCCCGTGCGGTGACTGTGGCCAGGTTGCCCCCGGCGCTGCCGCCGATGGTGACCAGCCCCGTCACCGTCCGCCCCAGCTCGGCCGGGCTCGCCGCGAGCCAGCGCGCTGCAGTCTCGCAATCGTCAGGCGCGGCGGGGAAGGGGTGCTCGGGGGCGAGCCGGTAATCGACCGCCAGCACCGGCAGGTCGAGCACATGGCTGAGCTCGGTGCACAGCGAATTGTGCGTATCAAGATCGCCAATGACATAGCCGCCGCCGTGGAAGAACAGGATCACTGGCGA
The DNA here is from genome assembly GCA_043740455.1 of Novosphingobium sp. Classification (GTDB taxonomy): domain Bacteria; phylum Pseudomonadota; class Alphaproteobacteria; order Sphingomonadales; family Sphingomonadaceae; genus Novosphingobium. Next base: position 6,809 of record JAYUCG010000028.1, read on the forward strand.
GGGATCGCGGTTTTCGCGCACATCGTAGAAGCGCACCAGGATATCGCCCGCAGGCCCGGGGCAGGTCAGGTCCTTGATCACCGCCATGGGGCGCGGATCGGCCTCGGTCATCTGTTTCATCATTATGTACCCGGCGCGTTGTTCCTCCGGGATCAGCGCTTCGGGCTGCGGAACCGAGTTCACCAGGGCGAGGAAGCCCGCCACATCGGGGCGTACATAGATCGAATCATCGGCCATCGGGGAACCTCTCGCTTTGCTGTTTAAACGAGAGGTTAAATTGCCAATTGCCACTTGACTAGCCCGGCGCACACTTCTCTTGTCGAGGGAGTAATTGGCAGTGCAGCAGTTTTTCTTGATTGCACGCCGCTGAGGGAAGGAACAAGGCGCCCAGCAAGGTCGAACACGGCCCATTTCGCGCCTCGCAAGGAAGATCGATGGCTACCACGCTCGCCGAACCTGAAGTTACTACCTCGAACCACCCTGAAGCCGTCGTTGTCCGCTTTGCGGGCGATTCCGGCGATGGCATGCAGTTGACCGGTGGGCAATTCACCCTGTCGAGCGCGCTGGCGGGCAATGATTTTGCCACTTTCCCGGATTTCCCCGCGGAGATCCGCGCGCCGCAGGGCACGCTGTTCGGGGTCTCGGCGTTCCAGATCAACTTCGGTTCGACCGACATCGAGACCGCCGGGGACGCGCCCGATGTGCTGGTGGCGATGAACCCGGCGGCGCTCAAGACCAACGTCGATGCGCTCAAGCCCGGCGGGCTGATCATCGCCGACACCGGTGAGTTCACCAAGCGCAACCTCGACAAGGCCAAGTACGAGGTCAGCCCGATCGACGATGGCAGCCTGGCCAAATGGCAGGTGCTGGCCTTCGACATTTCCGCGCTGACGATGGAATCGGTCAAGCCCTACGGGCTTGGCAACAAGGAAGCGCTGCGCTGCAAGAACATGTGGACGCTCGGCCTCGCGCTGTGGATGTTCGACCGTGAGCGTGAGCCGCTGATCGACTGGCTCAAGGCCAAATTCGTCAAGCAGCCGGTGCTGGCCGATGCCAACATTGCCGCGTTGAACGCAGGCCATGCCTATGGCGAAACCGCTGAACTGGGCGGGCAGTTGCACAAAGTCCACGTCGATCCGGCTACCGCGAAGGCGGGGCTGTACCGCACGATCACAGGCGCGGAATCGGTCGCATTGGGGTTGGTCGCGGGCGCGCAGCTGGCCGGGCTGGAGATGTTCTTCGGCGGTTATCCGATCACACCGGCCAGTTCGATCCTGCACTCACTGGTGCGGCTCAAGGAATTCGGCGTCACCACTTTCCAGGCCGAAGACGAAATCGCCGCCATCGGCGCCGCGATCGGCGCGAGCTATGCGGGCAAGCTGGGGGTTACTTCGAGCTCGGGCCCGGGCATCGCGCTCAAGACCGAGGCGATGGGCCTGGCGGTGATGACCGAACTGCCGCTGGTGATCGTCAATTCGCAGCGCGGTGGGCCGTCCACCGGGCTCCCGACCAAGACCGAGCAGAGCGACCTCTATCAGGCGATCTATGGCCGCAATGGCGATACCCCGATCCCGGTGGTCGCCGCGTGCAGCCCGTCCGACGCGTTTGACTGCGCGATTGAGGCTTGCCGTATCGCGACGCAATACATGACCCCGGTGATCCTGCTGACCGACGGCTACATCGCCAACGCCGCCGAGCCGTGGCTGGTCCCCGATCCGGCAAGCTACGCGCCGTTCCCGGTGACCTTCCTGACCGAGCGTAATGGGCCGGATGGCACGCTGCTGCCCTACGCCCGCGATAGCAAAGGCGCGCGGCCGTGGATCAAGCCGGGCACCCCGGGCCTCACGCACCGGATCGGCGGGATCGAGAAGAACCCCGGCACCGGCAACCTCGATTACAGCCCCGCCGCGCACCAGACCATGACCGACGCACGCAAGGCCAAGGTCGATGGCGTGGCGAATTCCATCCCGGCGCAGACGGTGGCGCTCGGCGAGACCAGCGGCAAACTCGCAGTGGTCGGCTGGGGCAGCACCTTCGGCCCAATCCACCAGGCCGTCCGCCGCGCCCGCGCCAAGGGCATGGACGTCAGCCACATCCACGTCCGCCACGTCTGGCCGCTCCCGGCAAATCTGGGTGATCTTCTGAGGGGTTACGACAAGATCCTCGTCCCCGAGATGAACACCGGCCAGTTCAAGACCGTGCTGCGCGACCAGTTTTTGGTGGATGCAAAGCCGCTCAACAAGACCAGCGGGCAGCCGTTCACAATCGCCGAGCTTGAAAGTGCAATCGAAGGAATGCTGGCATGAACGAAATGACCACCATCCCCGTGCCGACCACGCTCAAGGACTGGGAGTCCGACCAGGAGGTTCGCTGGTGCCCGGGCTGCGGCGACTATGCGATCCTCAAGGCGTTGCAGCGGACCTTGCCCGAGCTTGGCGCGGATCCGGCCAAGACGGTGTTCGTCAGCGGAATCGGCTGCTCGAGCCGCTTCCCTTATTACATCGAAAGTTACGGCTTCCACACCATCCACGGCCGCGCGCCGGCCTTTGCAACCGGGATCAAGCTCGCCAATCCGGAACTCGACGTGTGGATCGTCACCGGCGACGGCGACGGGCTGAGCATCGGCGGCAACCACACGATGCACCTGCTGCGGCGCAATTTGAATTGCCAGGTGCTGCTGTTCAACAACGAGATCTACGGGCTGACCAAGGGGCAGTATTCACCCACCAGCCGCGTCGGCACCACCAGCCCGACCACGCCGCTCGGTTCGGTCGATCGTCCGGCCAGCCCGGCGGCCTTCGCGCTGGGAGCGGGCGGGCGGTTTATCGCGCGCGGGTTCGATGTGTCCAAAAACCTGCCCGAAGTCCTGAAGGCCGCGCACGCCCACAAGGGCGCGGCGTTCGTCGAGATCTTCCAGAACTGCATCGTCTATAACAAGGACGTGTTCGAAGATTTCGCTGCGCCCAAGGGCGCCGAGGATCGCCAGCTCTGGCTCAAGATCGGCGAACCGATGCTGTTCGGCAATGCCAAAACCAGCGATACTAAGGGCATCGCGCTCGATGTCGAGAAGCTGACGCTGACGGTTGTCGATGTGATCGATGGTGACTGGCAGGCGGCGGGCGTGATCGTCCACGACGTCACCAACCGCTCAATCGCGCACATGCTGGTCGAAATGCCGTTCGGCCCGTTCCCGATGGCGCTGGGTGTACTCTACGATGATCCCCGCCCGACCTACGACGAAGCCGTTCTGGCCCAGGACGAAACGGC
>JAYUCG010000029.1:0-18062 GCA_043740455.1 Novosphingobium sp.
TGGTTCAGGAAGGCGATCAAATCTACCTCAATCTGCCGATGATCGAGGCAATTCCGGCGCGGGTCGCCTGGGCGGACAGCTTCGAATTCGGCTGTGAATTCGATCGCGCCATCAACGATAGCGTTTTGACGGCAATAACTGCCCCGCAGCACTGACTCGCGGGCTTGAACAAGGCCGGTCCGGGGCCCATATGCGCGCCCATGACCGCACTGCGCAGCGAAGAGCGCTTCCCGATTGCCCATCGCCCAGCGCGTTTAGGCGGACTGCTCAGTCCGGCTTGGGCGGTGCTTGCCCGCAAGGTTGCAGATAAGTTCGATGCCAGGCTCGCTGCGGGAACGATGCGTGCGACCTTCCCCGACGGCAGCCAGCGAAATCTTGGTGGCCGCGCGGCAGGGATCGTTGCGGAAGCCACCTTGCACAGCTGGCGCGGCCTGCTGCGGGTTGCGACCGGCGGCTCGATCGGTCTGTACCAGGCCTGGGAAAAGGGCGAATGGAGCAGCGAGGACCCGGTTCAGCTGTTCCGTCTGTTCGTCGCCAATTCCTCGGCCTTGGGCAATACCGTCCGGGCCCGCGGCCCGTGGCGCTGGGCGGCCCGCGCGGTGCACTGGCTCCACCGCAACACCCGCGCCGGGGCCCGCCGCAACATTCATGCCCATTATGACCTCGGCAACGATTTCTACGAGGCCTGGCTCGATGAAGCGATGGTCTATTCCAGCGCTCGCTTCGATCTAGGCGCCGAGGGCCTAGCCGCAGCGCAGCAGGACAAGCTCTCCAGCATCGCGGCAAGGATCGAAGGTGCGCAGAGCGTGCTCGAGATCGGGTGCGGCTGGGGTGCGCTGGCCGCGCGACTCGCACAAGGTGGTGCGCAGGTGACCGCGCTCAGCCTGTCGGACGAGCAACTGGCCTATGCTCGCAACAAATATCCAGGGATCGATTTCCGCAAGCAGGACTACCGCGATGCCGATGGGCAGTTCGAGGGAATCGCCAGCGTCGAGATGGTCGAGGCGGTGGGGCGCGAATACTGGCCTGACTTTTTCGATTGCATTGCCCGCAACCTTGCCCCCAGCGGGAAGGCGGCGCTGCAATACATCGCGATCCGCGATGACCTGTTCCCGTCTTATGCGGCCAGCGCCGATTTCATCCAGGCTTACGTCTTTCCGGGCGGAATGCTGGTCAGTGAAAGCGAATTCCGCCGCCTTGCGGCGACGCGCGATCTCGCCTGGACCGATCAGGTCGACTTCGCACTCGATTATGCCGAAACGCTGCGGATCTGGCGCGAGAATTTCGACGTGGCGATTGCCGAGGGGAAGCTGCCGGCCCAGTTCGACGCCCGGTTCCAGCGGCTCTGGCGGTTCTACCTGATGTATTGCGAGGGCGGCTTCCGCGGCGGCGGGATCACCGTGGCGCAAGTCACTTTGCGCAAGCCCGGCTAAACCTTTTCCACCCGGGCCCGGGCAAGGGCCGTGCCAATGGGGGGTAGACGCAGCATCAACGTCCGGACCCGGGGGAACAGTTGTCCGGTCAGCAGACCGGGCGATACGATGCGTTGTTCTGCCAGCGGCTCAGAATGTTGTCGTGGACGATCGGGCTGAGCAGCTTGTCGAACGCGCAGCCGACAAGGCTGTTGTCCCACCAGATCACTTCCGATTGGAGCGATTCGATCCCCGGCAGGGTCAACCAGCAGACCGAACCGACCTGCAGGCGGTTGACCGCCGCACCGCAGAACCCCGAGAGCGAAAGATCGTGGATCACGGTCTGGAAGCCGCGACCACCTGAAATGCGCAAGGCAGCAGGAATCGCCACGCGGGTGCGCGGTGCGCTGCGGTCTTCCTGCGCGGCCGAGAAATACGGATCCTTGGTCATCAATAGAAGTTCGCTCATGATTTTCGCCCCTTGTGAAACGCGCCCTGACGAATGCGAAGCCTTGACGGGACATTCCCCTTCAAGCTTGGCGAAGTATCGCTCAGCGCGGTTTCCGGCAGATTATGAGGAAAGGTTAACGCGCAGCCGGTGCGGGCTGGCAAACTGTTCACCAAGAAGCGCGACAATGGCCTCGGCGACGGCTTCGGGCGACTTGACCGACGCAGGATCTTCGCCCGGATAGGCCTTGGCGCGCATCCCGGTGCGGGTCGCGCCCGGATCGACGATGGCGACCCGCACTTTCGACGTGTTGCGGGCCTCCTCGGCATAGCTGGCAACAAGATTTTCCGCCGCTGCCTTGCTTGCCGCGTAGGCGCCCCAATAGGCCCGCGGCGCTGTAGCGACACTGGTCGTCAAGTGAACGAAACGGGGATCCTTGCTAGCCCGCAGCAGCGCATCGAACCGGGCGATCAGCACTTGAGTGGCGAGCACGTTGACGGTCAGCGTCTTGGAAAATTGCTCCTGGTCGATATCGCGCACCGAGCTCAGTTCGGGCAGCACCGCAGCGCAGTGGACCAGCACATCAAGCGCGCCCCAGCGTTCGGTCAGGGCATTAGCCAGCCGCGCGATCCCGTCACCGTCACCCAGATCGACCGGGGCGATTGTGGCGCTGCCGCCTGCTGCGAAGATCGCCTCCTCGACCGTTTCGAGCCGCTTGGCATCGCGCGCGGTCAGCACGACGTGAGCCCCTGCCTGTGCGAGCGCCACGGCGGTGGTTGCGCCGATGCCTTTGCTCGCGCCGGTGACCAGCGCGATCTGTCCGGAAAGGTCAGTCACAGCCCAGTTCTCATAGGGCGGTGTCGACCGGAAACGCGAGCTGCCCTTCGTCGGTCTGCTTCTCGCCGTGATCGGTCAGCGTGGTCGGATAGTCGCCAGTGAAACAAGCGTCGCAGTGCTGGGGGCAGGCGGCGTTGCGGCTCTTTTCGCCGAGCGCGCGGTAGAGACCGTCGATCGAAACGAAAGCCAAGCTGTCGGCGACGATGAATTTGGTCATCGCCTCCACGTCCATCTGCGCGGCGAGCAGCTTGTTCCGCTCGGGCGTATCTACGCCGTAAAAACATGAGTGTTCGGTCGGTGGGCTGGCGACGCGGAAATGAACCTCGGCTGCGCCGGCATCGCGCATCATCTGCACGATCTTCATCGAGGTGGTCCCGCGCACGATTGAATCGTCGATCAGCACGATCTTCTTGCCCGCGACCAGCGCACGGTTGGCGTTATGCTTACGCTTAACGTCGGCATGGCGCGCACCGTCGCTGGGCTGGATGAAGGTCCGCCCGACATAGTGCGAACGGATAATGCCAAGCTCGAACGGGATGCCCGATTGCTGGGCATAGCCGATCGCCGCGGGCACCCCGCTATCAGGCACCGGGATGATCAGATCGGCGTCGGCGGGAGCTTCCTTGGCCAGCTCCATGCCAATCCGCTTGCGCACTTCGTAAACCGATTGGCCGCCCATGATCGAATCCGGACGGCTGAAATAGACGTGCTCGAAGATGCAGGGACGAGGGCTTACCTTGCCAAACGGGCGGTGGCTCGACATGCGGCCATCCTGGCGAACTTCGACGATTTCACCCGGTTCGATCTCGCGAACGAAATCGGCGCCGACCACGTCGAGCGCGACGGTTTCGCTGGCAAAAACGGTGGCATCGCCGATTTTGCCCATCACCAGCGGGCGGATGCCCAGCGGATCGCGGCAGGCGATCATCCGCTTCGGGGTCATGCAGATCAGCGAATAGGCCCCTTCGACCATCCGCAGTGCATCGACGAACCGGTCAAGCAGGGTGGGATAGCGGCTGGTCGCGATCAGGTGGATGATCACCTCGGTGTCAGAGCTCGACTGAAAGATCGCGCCCTTGTTCACCAGCTCGTGCTTCAGGTGCATGGCGTTCGAGATGTTGCCGTTGTGCGCGATCGAGAAGGCGCCGCGCGCCAGATCGGCGTGCAGTGGCTGGACGTTGCGCAAACCTTGGCCGCCGGTGGTCGAGTACCGAACGTGGCCCGAAGCCATCGCGCCGGGAAGCTCGGTCAGGATCGTCGTATCGGAGAACACCTGCGCCACGTGACCCAGTCCGCGCCGCGCGAAGAAATCGTGGCCATCATAGCTAACAATGCCGACCGCTTCCTGGCCTCGGTGCTGCAAGGCGTGGAGCCCCAGCGCGGTCATCGCGGAGGCCCCGGGCGCGCCGATCACGCCGAAGATGCCGCACTCTTCGCGCAGCTTGTCGCCATCGGCGTCGAGGAATGGATGTGTAAGGTTCATGCAAGAATCGCCCGGCGCTGGCATAGCCCTGTCGCAGCGCCTTTGGCCGCGATTGCCCGGCAAAGCAAGCGCGTGCTCCCCTGCATTCAAACAAGCATCCGTTCCCAGGCTACGCCTGTGTCGGGCCAATGTCGGGCCAGCGTCGGGATCGACTTCGTGATGGCGCCCAAGTGAGCGGCGAGTGAGGGCGGCCTTGCCAGCATAGGCCGCCCCGCCTAAACCGCGCGGATCCACTTCCTCCACCCGCGCAGGACAACAGTTTGATCCTCTCTCCTTTCGAATGGACCATTGCCAAGCGCTACATGCTGCCTGGCCGCGGTGAGGCGTTTATTGCGCTGGTCGCGGGCATCAGCCTGGCTGCGGTGATGCTAGGCGTCGCCGCGTTGGTGATCGTGATGAGCGTGATGAACGGCTTTCGCGCCGAACTGTTCGACAAGATCGTGGGGCTCAATGGCCATGCCATCGTCCAGGCCTATGGCGGACGGCTCGAAAACTGGCGCGACGTGTTGAAGGATGTGCAGGCGACCCCCGGCGTGGTCCACGCCTCGCCGCTGATCGAACAGCCGCTACTCGCGAGCTTCAACGGCCGGGTGGAAGCGATTTTTGCTCGCGGTAACACGTCCGAGGATATCGCCAAGCTGGGCGACAAGGTGGTGCAGGGCACGCTCAAATCGCTGCAACCCGATGCCGGTCAGGTCGCGCTTGGCTCGCAGCTGGCCGAAAACCTCGGCGTACAGGTCGGCGATTCGATCACGATCATCAATCCGCAGGGCCGCTCCACCCCGTTCGGCACAGTCCCACGTCAGATCGCCTACCGGGTCGCCGCAATCTTCGAGATCGGGGTCTATGATTATGATCAGCGCTTCGTGGTCATGCCGATGCAGGACGCGCAGACCTTGCTGCTCACCGGCGATGCGGTGCAAATGATCGAGGTCCAGGTCGACGACCCTGATCGCGCCTCGCAGATCATGGAACCGCTGCGCAAGAAATACGCCGGGCAAGCGGTGGTCAACGACTGGAAATCGATCAACGCCAGCCTGTTCGAAGCGCTGGCGGTGGAGCGCGTGGCGATGTTCGTCGTGCTGTCGATTATCGTGCTGGTCGCGGTGTTCAACATCCTCTCCAGCCTGATCATGCTGGTCCGCGCCAAGACCCGCGATATCGCGATCCTGCGCACGATGGGGGCAACCCGGCGCTCGATCCTCAAGGTGTTCGTGTTGCTCGGCTTCGTGATCGGCGCGGTGGGCACCTTGGCCGGACTGGGGCTGGGCTTCATCTTCCTGTTCTTCCGCCAGGGCGTGGTGCGCTTTGTCGAACTGGTCACTGGGCAGAATCTGTGGGATCCCTCGATCCGCTTCCTCACCGAACTGCCCAGCCGCAGCGACCCGGTGGAGATCACTGTGATCTGCCTGATGGCGCTGTTGTTCAGCTTCCTCGCGACGCTTTACCCGGCGTTCAAGGCGGCGAGTACCGATCCGGTGCAGGTGCTGCGCTATGAGTGATCCAGTCATCAAGCTCACCGGCTTGACCCGCAGCTTTGAGCAAGGCGGGGTGCGGATCGACGTGCTGCGCGGGGTGGACCTGACCGTGCAACCGGGCGAAGTTGTCGCGCTGCTTGGGCCGTCGGGTTCGGGCAAATCGACCTTGCTGCAAGCGGTCGGCCTGCTCGAAGGCGGGTTCGGCGGCAAGATCGAGATCGCCGGAACCGATGCCACGGCGCTGAGTAGCGACGAGCGCACCACCTTGCGGCGTGACCGGATCGGCTTCGTCTATCAGTTCCATCACCTGCTGCCCGATTTCAACGCGGCAGAGAACGTGGTGCTGCCGCAGCTTGTCGCCGGGACCGAACGCGGCGCGGCCAAGGTGCGGGCCGAAGAATTGCTCGGCGCGTTGGGCCTCGCTGAACGGCTCGACCACCGGCCCAGCCAGCTGTCGGGCGGCGAGCAACAACGCGTCGCGGTCGCCCGCGCGCTCGCCAACAAGCCCGCACTGGTGCTGGCTGACGAACCCACCGGCAACCTTGACGAAGCCACCGCGGACAAGGTTCTGGCCCAGTTCCTCGAACTGGTCCGCGGCACGGGCAGCGCCGCGCTGGTTGCCACTCACAACGAACGTCTCGCCGCGCGGATGGACCGCGTGGTGCGCCTGCATGAGGGCAAGCTCGAATAGGACCGGCTTGATAGCCGCGCCTCTGCGTGCAATCATCCGCTTCTGGTAAAGGGGCAGCACATGGAAGCGATCGACTGGAACATCCCCGCGACGCTGACCGAGCGTGACGACGGAGGCTCGGACCTGCACTATCATTTTCGCAAGCTGCGCGACGGACCGCTGGGCGAGCTGGTCCGCGAAGTCGCCGCGATGCCCGCCGCAGACCGTGCCCGGCTGGTGCTCGAAATGCCCGGGGGCAAGACATTGAACGTCGGCGAGATCATCGCGCTGGCACAGCGTGAGGACCTGCCATGACCAAGACCATTGCCGATTTCACCGCCACCAAGCCGGGCGGTAAGGACGAAAACCTGGCCGACAAGCTGGGCAAGGTTGTGCTGGTGGTCAACACCGCCAGCAAGTGCGGCTTCACCCCGCAGTACGACGGGCTTGAAGCGCTCTACCAGAAGTACAAGGACCGGGGCTTCGAGGTCATGGCCTTCCCGTGCAACCAGTTCGGCGGTCAGGAACCGGGCAGCGCCGACGAGATCGCCGAGTTCTGCAGGGTCAATTTCGGGCTGAGCTTCCCGCTGATGGCCAAGGTCGAGGTCAACGGCGCGGGCGAGACGCCGCTTTATTCGTGGCTCAAGAGCGAGGCCCCGGGGCTGATGGGGACCAAGGCGATCAAGTGGAACTTCACCAAGTTCCTGATCGGTCGCGATGGCAAGGTGGTGCGCCGCTACGCCCCGACCGACAAGCCGGAGAGTCTTGGGAAGGACATCGAGAAGCTGCTGTAATCAAACCCCTCCCGCAGGCGGGAGGGGAGCGCTTGAATTACTTCGTCAGCGAGGCCAGCTTACCCTGATCGATCGCCGCGACTGCCGACTTCAGCTGATCGATGCTGTCGGCTTCGCCCTCGGCCGTGATCATGAAACGGCTGGCAACTTGCTGGGTGAAGCTGCCGTCGTGGTTCTTGTTGTTCCACTTTTCGATCTGAATCTGGCCGTTGACTGTATTGGTCCGCTCATAGCCGTCAGCATCTTCCTGGGTGTGGGTGACGCCCATCGCGCCGCCGATCCCGGCAAGCGCGCCAAGGCCGCTTGAATCGACCAGCTTCAGCCGGAAGGACTTGTCGCCAAGGGTGTAGGTCGCTTCGGCCTCGGTCCCCATCTGCCCCATCGCGTTGGCTTCCATCGCGGTGCGGTTGAAGCCATTGAGGCTGGCCGGGAACAGCGTCTGCAGTTGCGAACTGTCGATCGGCTTGACCTGCCCGTTGGTGGCGGCCTGCAACTGCTTGGTGGCGGCGTCGATCTTGCTGGTATCGATCGTCCCGATGCCGGGGATGGTCGCCTTGACGTCGCCCTCCGCCATCATCGCCGTGCTGGGCATCAACAGCCCGGTCACCCTTGCGGCGACCGTCCCGGCAATGATGCTAAGCACGATCGAGACCACCGCGAGCGCCACCATGTAGATCGGCACCTGGTCCTGCGGAACCTTCATCAGGAGCGTCGCGCCCTTATAAAACAGATAGATCCCGTAAAGCGAGATCAAGCCGATCACCACCGCGATCGAAGCCGACATGAACAGGCCAAGGATCGCGGCAATCCACGCCGGGGTCAACGAGTAGGCGACCAGCTTGAAGGCTGCAGTGCGGTCCGACACGCCCTTGAACTTCGGCGCCAGGAAGTCCGCGATCCAGGCGGTGATGAACAGCGAGATGACGCCGATGACCACGCTGACGACCGCCGAGGTCAGGCCGCTAATCAGTCCCGGCCTGACGGTCGAGAAGAAGATGTTGATCCCGAACAGCTGCCCGCCGATGAACGAGGCAATCGGGCCGAGGATCAGCAGTGGCAGGGCATAGCGCATGAGAATTTCGCGCGGTGACGACGGCTCCGCCGCGATCTTCGGCCAAGTCTCGTCAGGCTGGGTCAGGATGGCCTTGGCCCGTTCGATCAAACCGCTTTGCGCTGCATAAGGGTTATCCATTCTCGACTCCCATCCGAGGCTGAAAACTTAAGGCGCGACCCTTGCTGCGAAAGATGGACCACATCCGCGCGCAGTTTCCTAGGTGAAATGCGACAACATTGGTGGAGGGACGGTGGAAAAACCGCTCCCTCAGCTATAGCGAATCCCGCCGCCAATGCCTAACCTCGTTACCATGTCCCACACCGGCTTCGTCCCTTTGCGCGTCTTGTCCAGCTACTCGCTCCTCGAAGGGGCGGTGGAACCCAAGGCGGCGGTCAAGCTGGCGAAAGAGCGCGGCTTTCCGGGAATCGCGATTGCCGACCGCAACGGGCTTTACGCTGCGATGGCCTTTGCTGAGGCGGCGCGCGATGCCGGGATCCAGCCGATCATCGGGGTCACGCTGGGGGTGCGGCGCAGTCTTGACGGGCCAATCGACTGGCTGGCGCTCTATGCCCAGAACGAAGAGGGCTGGCTCAACCTGTGCCACCTCGTCTCCAAGGCGCACCTCGAACGCCCGCTGGAGCTTGAACCGCATGTCACCTTGGCGGACCTGCAGGGCCGGTCCGGCGGCCTCGTTGTGCTGACCGCGGCGGGCGAGGGCGCGCTGGTCCGGCTGCTGGCCGAGAGACGCAGCGAGGCTGCCGCCGAATATTGCGAAGCGCTCGAAACCCTGTTTCCCGGCCGCCTCTATATCGAGATCGCCCGGCGCGGCGAAGCGACGGAGGATGCCGCCGAGGACGCGCTGATTGACCTGGCCTATGCCCGCGACCTGCCGTTGGTCGCGACCAACCCGGCCTGTTACGGCGATCCGCAGTTCCACGCCGCGCACGATGCCATGCTGTGCATCGCGGGGTCGACTCACCTTGATGCCGCCGACCGCCCTCGCTCGAGCGCTCAGATCTGGGTCAAGTCCGCGCCGATGATGCAGGAGCTGTTTGCCGACCTGCCCGAAGCGCTCGCCAATACGCTCGTGGTCGCGCAGCGCTGTGCTTACGCCCCGCCCAAGCGCAAGCCGCTGCTGCCAAGCCTTGCCGGTGATGCTGCGGGCGAAGCGCGGATGCTGATCGCGGACGCGCGCGCCGGCCTTGAAGCGCGGCTGCTGCCCTATGGCGAAATGACCGAGGAGGCGCGCCAGGTCTATTTCGACCGACTCGATTTTGAAGCCAACGTCATCAACACCATGGGCTTTGCCGGCTACTTCCTGATCGTTGCCGATTTCATCAAGTGGGCGAAAGATAACGACATTCCGGTTGGGCCAGGGCGCGGTTCGGGCGCGGGCAGTGTGGTCGCCTGGGCGCTGACCATCACCGATCTCGATCCGCTGCGGCTGGGGCTGTTGTTCGAACGCTTCCTCAATCCCGAACGCGTTTCGATGCCGGATTTCGATATCGACTTCTGCGAAACCCGCCGCGGTGAGGTGATCCGCTATGTCCAGGCCAAGTACGGCGAGGATCACGTCGCGCAGATCATCACCTTCGGCAAGCTCAAAGCCCGCGCCGTGCTGCGCGATACGGGCCGTATCCTGCAGATGAGCTATGGCCAGGTCGATCGGCTGTGCAAGCTCATCCCCAATCATCCGACCGACCCGTGGACCCTGCCGCGCGCGCTCAACGGTGTTTCGGAGCTGAAGCAGGCTTACGATACCGACGATGAAGTGCGGCGGCTGATCGACCTTGCGGTGCAGCTCGAAGGCCTGCCGCGCAATAGTTCAACGCACGCCGCCGGGGTGGTGATCGGAGACCGTCCGCTCGCGCAATTGGTTCCACTCTATCGCGATCCGCGTTCGGACATGCCGGTGACCCAGTTCGACATGAAATATGTCGAGGACACCGGACTGATAAAGTTCGACTTCTTGGGCCTGAAGACGCTGTCGGTGCTCAAGAAGGCGGTCCAGCTGATGCAGAAGCGCGAGATCGAGATTGATCTGTCGCTGCTCGCGTGGGATGACGAGCAGGTTTACCGGTTGCTCCAGGCGGGCGACACGGTGGGCGTGTTCCAGCTCGAATCCGAAGGCATGCGCCGGGCACTCGCTGCGGTGAAGCCGAGCAATTTTAACGATATCATCGCCATCGGCGCGCTTTACCGGCCGGGCCCGATGGACAACATTCCGCTGTTCGGTCGGCGCAAGAATGGCGCCGAGGCGATTGAATATCCGCATCCCAAGCTCGAAGCGATCCTGGCTGAGACCTACGGAATTTTCGTCTATCAGGAACAGGTGATGCAGGCCGCGCAGATCCTCGCGGGCTATTCGCTGGGCGATGCCGATTTGCTGCGCCGCGCAATGAGCAAGAAGGACCAGAAGGAAATGGACGCGCAGCGGGCGCGGTTCATTGCCGGGGCCAAGGAAGCATCGGGAATCGAAGCGGCCAAGGCGGGCGAGTTGTTCGACTTGATCGACAAGTTTGCCGGGTACGGTTTCAACAAGAGCCACGCCGCGGCCTATGCGCTGCTGTCTTACCAGACCGCTTGGCTCAAGACGCATTACCCGCACGAATTCTACGCCGCATCGATGTGTTTCGACATGCACCAGTCGGAAAAGCTGGCGGTCTACGTCGATGACATGCGGCGGCGCGGGGTGACTTTGGCAGGGCCCGACATCAACCGCAGTGAAGCGGAATTCACCGTCGAGCGCACCGATGATGGGTGCGAGGTGCGCTATGCGCTCGCTGGGATCCGCAACGTCGGCGAAAAGGCGATGGATGCGCTCCATGCCGAGCGCGAGGCGAGCGGTTGGTTTGAAAGCCTTGAAGACTTGTTCCGCCGCGTTCCGGCCGGATCGATGAATCGCCGCCAGCTCGAAGGGCTGGCCGGGGCGGGGGCGTTCGATGTGCTCGAAGCCAACCGCGCCAAGGTGATGGCCAATGCCGACATGCTGCTGGCGGTGGCGGACGAGGCGGCGCGCAGCCGCTCGAGCGGGCAGGCCGGGTTGTTCGGCGGTGAGGATCATGCTGCGTCGACGCTGCGGCTGGTCGAGACCGAGCCTTGGTCGAAGCCCCAGACAATGGCCCGGGAGCGTGAGAACTTCGGGTTCTACTTCGCCGCGCACCCGGTCGAACAATGGCGCGCAGTCGCCTCGGCCAATGGCGCGCGGACCTTTGCCAGTCTGATGGACAGCGGCGCGCCGGCGGGCGGCCGCACGCAAGCGATGATGGCGGCGATGGTCGAGAGCGTGAACCGCGGCAAAACCCGGCGCGGGGCAGACTTCATCCGCGCCGATTTCTCCGACAGCTCGGGCCAGTTCAGCGCTGCCTGCTTTGAAGAATCGCTGGTCGAACCGATGCTGCAGTGGGCCAAGGACGGGACCTGCCTGCTGCTGACGGTCGAACTCGATTCGCCCAGTCCTGACGAGCCACCGCGCGTGACGGTGCGCAGCGCGCGGCCATTGGACGAGGTCAAGAGCGCGGCGAGCATGGTGCTCAAGCTTGACGTGACGCGGCCAGAGGCCTTCGCTGACCTTGCGCTGCTGCTGGTGGGCGGGGCGGATGGACGCGGCGAAGTGGTGGCGCGGCTGCACACCGGCGGGGGCGAGGAACAGCTCGTCCGTCTCGGCCGGGATTTCCAGCTCGACGGCGAACTTGCGGAAAGCTTGGCAAACGTGCCCGGGGTTGCCAATGTACAGCTAAGTGCACGGCGCGGCGGAGCCAATCTCCGACTGGTCGCCTGACGCAAGTGACGAGCGGGAGAGCCGAATGCTGGGAGTGATGCAGAGCTTGGGCGCGATGCAAGATTGGGACCTTCGGGTAACCCGGATGATCGACCATGCCGCGCGCGAGCACGGCACCCGCGAGATCGTCTCGCGTTGGGCCGATGGCAGCGAAACCGTAACGACTTGGGCCGGGGTCCGGCTCGACGCGCTCAAGATGACGCAGGCGCTGCGCAAGTTAGGCGTGCAGCCGGGCGAGCGGATCGCCACCCTGGCGATGAACCATTCGCGCCATCTGGTCAGTTGGTACGGCGCGGTTGGCGTTGGCGGCGTGCTCCACACGGTCAACCCGCGGCTGTTTGATGACCAGCTGGAATACATCGCCAATCACGCCGAAGATCAGGTCCTGCTTTACGATGCCGCGTTCCAGCCGCTAATCGACCGGATGAAGCCGCGTTGGACCACGATTCGGCACTACATCTGCTTTGACAACGGTGAGTTCGAAAGCTGGATCGGCGCCGAAAATGGTGACACCGAATGGGCAGCCGGCGACGAGCGCGATCCCTGCATGCTCTGCTATACCAGCGGCACCACGGGCAATCCCAAGGGCGTATTGTACGAGCACCGCTCGACCATGCTCCACGCGATTACCTCAGCGCAGCCGCCGATTTTCGATCTCGATGCGCGTTCCGTGATGCTCCCGGTCGTGCCGATGTTCCATGCCGCGAGCTGGGGCCTGCCGTGGGGCGGTGCGGCGGCGGGGATCAAATTCGTGTTCAGCGCGGTCAACGATCCGGCGGTGCTATGTGAGCTGATGAACCGGGAAAAGGTGACTCACTCGGCCGGGGTGCCAACGGTGTGGCTGGCGACGTTCCAACACATGGACGCAACTGGCACGACATTGCCCACTTTGCGTCAGGCGATCATCGGCGGGTCGGCCGCGCCGCGCTTCATGATCGAGCGGCTGATGAAGGCTGGGGTCAACGTTGCGCATGCCTGGGGGATGACCGAGACCAGCCCGATCGGCACGACCGGCGCCAAGTGCTGGAACTGGGACGATTTGAGCTTCGACGAACAGGTCGAGGTCAAGCTGATGCAGGGCCGCGTTCCCTTTGGGGTCGAGCTGCGGACGGTCGATCTGGATGATTCGAAAAAGGTTCTCCCTCGCGACGGCAAGACCTCTGGCGCGCTGCAAGTGCGCGGGCCGTGGGTGATCAAGCGCTATTTCAAGGCCGAGGCGGACGCGACCGACGACGAACAGTGGTTCGACACCGGCGATGTCGCGATACTCTACCCCGACGGCACCTTGCAGCTGACCGACCGGACCAAGGATGTGATCAAGTCAGGCGGCGAATGGATCAGCTCGGTCGAGCTTGAAAATGCAGCGATGAGCCACCCCGCGGTCGCCGAAGCGGCGGCGATCGGGATCTATCATCCACGCTGGGATGAGCGCCCGATTCTGGTGGTGGTCAAGAAGGCTGACTGCGAGGTGTGCGGCGACGAGATCAAGACCCACCTCGCCGCGTCGGTTGCCAAATGGTGGCTGCCCGACGCGGTCGAGTTCGTGGATGAAATCCCGCATGGCGGCACCGGCAAGGTCAGCAAGAAGGACCTGCGCGAGCGGTTCCGGGATTACAAGCTGCCCGACTGAGGCACCTTACGGCTTCTTGACGCTGCTCGCCGCGTCCTGCGCGGCGTTGCCGACATCCTTGGCGGCGCCGCCGATGTCCTTCGCTGCTGCGGCAACCGCGTTATCCTTGCGGGCCGAGCTGCTGGACTGCATCGCGAAATAATAGATCCCGAAGCCCAGCAGCACGACCGCGATCAGGCCGATCAGCCAGCCGCCACTGCTGCCGCCGCCCGAAACCGTGGTGTGGCTGACGCTGCCATCAGCTGATGTCGTGGTGGTGATGTGTTCGTCTGACATGGCAATTCCTCCTGTATGCGCAGCGAAACGAGCGGTGCGGGGCATGGTTCCCGCTTGCCAGCACTCAGCGCTGCCGCCAGATTGATGCCAGAGGGGATGCTGATGACCGCCTATGTCGATCCAGACCGCGAAAACTGGCTGCGCTTCAAGGATCTGCCGCGCGATAGACCGATCCAGATGCTCAACCTGATCAAGTTCCGCGCGTCCGCCGAATACCCGGCAGGCCATCCGAACCACGGCCAGGGGCTGACCGGGCACGAGGCCTATGCGATCTACAAGGAGGGCTTCCAGCGCGTGGTCGCGAATGACGGCGCGGGGATGGTATGGGAGGCGCCGTTCGAATGCGTAGTCACCGGCCCCGAAGACGAATGGGACGAGATTTTCGTAATGGGCTACCCCGATAGCGCCACCTTCATGAAGATGGTCCGCGATGAGGAATACATCCGCGACGTGGTGCCGCACCGCACTGCCGCGGTCGCGGATAGCCGGCTCATCCGGTTTGGGGGTTAGCGCAAGCCCCTGAAGATCTGATCCGTTCGCGGTGAGGAGGGCCAACGGCCCGTCTCGAACCGCAAGCCCCACGCGCGGTCCTTCGAGACGCGGCAAAGCCGCTCCCCAGGACGAACGGCTGTTGGAATCGCGGTGGTTATACTATCCCCCAAGTTCCGTTCGCCCTGAGGAGGCGAAGCCGTCTCGAAGGGTCCGGAGCGACGCGCGGTCCTTTTAGAGGCGGCAAAGCCGCTCCTCTGGACGAACGGGCTTGAGCTGGATTTTCGGGTTTTTGCTCTAACCCTTCTTCACCAAGGTCTGGATTTCCTCGGTCATCGCGTTGTTGATCGTGATCAGGCGGTGGAGGTCATCGCTGATCTCGAGCAGCGCCTCGGCATCGCGATAGGTCTGGAAGGCCTGCTTGTCCGATGCTGCCGCCGCCACCTTTTGCCCGACCATGATGATCGAGAGCAGGACGAGCTGCAGGAAGGTCTGCGCGATCCACGCGATCAGCGGCGCGGTGCCGCCCTTGATCGCGGCGGGCAGGCTGATCAGCGCGAGGCCGGCGAAGGCATAGGCGCACCACATTGTCCCGACCACGTTGGTGATCTTGACCGCCAGCCAGCCGTTGAAGCCGGTGTGTTCGCCCTTGCGGGTGACGACCCCTTCGGTCTTACGGCCGGCGATCCGTTGGTGCGGCTGATGCGTTTTATGCTCGGTCATCTCTGTGCCCTCCCTGACAATCGCGGTCCTGTCAGATCAGTTGTAATTGCCCGTGCGGGTTTGGCCTAATGAACTTGCTGCAATCGAGATGCAGCCGGTCCTCATTCATGACCAGCCGCCGCGTGGTGATGCGGAAGCGGGCGCGGAACAGGTCGGCCCAGGTGCCCAGCGGTTTCATCCGGGTGAAGAAACCGGCATCATTGTCCTTGCCGTGGCGCATCGCCTGAACGGTGTGCATCACCTTGTCGGCGCGGTCGGGGAAATGGGCATCCAGCCATTCGCGGAACAGCGGGGCGACCTCATGCGGCAGGCGCAACATGATCCAGCTGGCCGAGCGGACCCCGCGCGCGGCGGCTTCCTGAAGAATGCCTTCGATGAATTCATCGGTGATCGAGGGGATCACCGGGGCGACCGAAACGTGGCTGGGCACGCCCGCCGCGACCAGTTGGCGAAGTGCATCGAGCCGCTTGGTTGGGGACGAAGCGCGCGGTTCCAACAAACCGGACAAGCGGGGGTCTAGACTGGTCACAGACACACCGACAGCCACCAGACCCAGCGCAGCAAGCTGCTCAAGCAGGTCAAGATCACGCGTCACTCGCGAAGATTTTGTAGTGATTGTAACGGGATGGCGTGTTTCAAGACACACTTCGAGCACCTGGCGGGTGATTTTGTAGCGGTCTTCGATCGGCTGGTATGGATCGGTATTGGTCCCCATCGCGATCGGCGCGGGCTTGTAACCGGGCTTGGCCAGCGTCTCGCGCAGCAGCGCGGCGGCATTGGGTTTGGCGAACAGCTTGGTTTCGAAATCGAGCCCCGGCGAGAGGTCATGGTAGGCGTGGGTTGGCCGCGCATAGCAATAGACGCAGCCATGCTCGCAGCCGCGATAGGCGTTGATCGAGCGGTCGAACGGGATGTCGGGAGATTGGTTGAAGCTGATGATCGTGCGGGCGTGTTCTTCGGTTACGGTAGTGCGCAGTTTGGGGGCTGGACCGTCGATGACTTCGCGTTCGTCGAGCCAGTTCAGGTCAGCCTCGCGCGCGTTCAGCCCGAAGCGCTGAGGGACGTGGGCGGAAGAGGCACCGCGGCCGTGGATCGGGGGTTCCGGGGGCATTGGTGATATAGAACATAAAAAGAACAAAAACGCAAGTTGGCTCTCGCAAAGACGCAAAGGCGCAAAGGGGTTGCGCCGCGCCGCAGGCGATTGACCCGAATTCAAGGTCATTGTTTTGTCTAGCGTCTAATTTGGAAGGGCTATGCCCCAAGCGGGACATCTTTGCGCCTTCGCGCCTTTGCGAGAGCTAAACCTCGCGCAAGCGCGGCATCAGTTCGACGAAATTGCAAGGGCGGTTGCGGCTATCGAGCTGCTCGGCGAGGATTGCGTCCCAGCCATCCTTCACTGCGCCGTTCGATCCGGGCAGGGCGAAGATGTAGACCCCGCGCGCCAGCACTGCGCAGGCCCGGCTCTGCACGGTCGAGGTGCCGATGGTCTGGTACGAAACCCAGCGGAATAGCTCGCCAAAGCCGGGGATGTCCTTGTCCTTGATCCGGTCGAGCGCTTCGGGGGTGACATCGCGCCCGGTCAGGCCGGTGCCCCCGGTGGTGATCACCGCATCGCACAGGCGCTCGTCGATCCAGGTGTTGAGGCGGCTGGCGATCGCGCCAGGATCGTCGCGCTCGATCGCGCGGGTCGCTAGGTTGTGCCCGGCGGCCTTGATCCGTTCCACCAGCAAGTCGCCCGAAGTGTCATCAGCGAACGTGCGGGTGTCCGAAACGGTCAGCACCGCGATCCGGATTGGCTTGAACGTTCGGCTCAGGTCAACGGCCACGCAGCACCGTACCGTCGGAGCGCATGCGCACCGCAAGGCTGCCGTTGAGGTTGGGGAAAGTTGGCCACATGCCTTGCGCCAGCGCCATGCGGCTGTCCGATGGGCCGCCGGCCTGGCGCTCATACATCCAGTAATTGCGCATCACGATATTCACGTAGCCGCGCGTCTCCCAGTAAGGCACGCTCTCGATCCACAGCAACGGATCGCCCTTGTCCTTGATCTCGGTGTTCCAGCGGGTGATGGGGACGAGCCCGGCATTGTAGGCGGCCATCACCTTGGGCAGCAGGCCCTGCGTGCCCGACGAATCGCGCAGCATCTGCAAGTGCTGCTGCCCGAAGGCGAGGTTGACTTCGGGCTTGGCCAGGTCGCTTGCCGTCCCCGCCACGCCCAGTTCACCGGCATGGTCGCGCGCCGCAGCGGGCATAATCTGCATCAGCCCTTTGGCCCCGGTCTGGCTGGTTGCGCCGGTGCGGAACACCGATTCCTGCAAAGTGTGCGCATAGACCAGCGCGGGATCGACCTTCCACCCTGTCACCGGGGTCCACTTGGGCGTGGGGAAGCGCGCCGCAGGTTCGGGCTGGCCGCCATACGGCACGTTATAGGCCATCCACAGCTGCGTCGCCGGCACGCCCAGACTGCGCGCGAGGCGCGAGAGCGGCTGATACTGCGCGGGTTCGCCGATCCGCGCCTGATGGCGCAGTACTTCGTCGGCCAGCGCGTCCTCACCGATCTCGGACAGCATTACTGCGGTGCGGACATTAGGCACATCGCGCAGTTGCTGCCAGTCGGTCTGGCTGAAATCGGGGGCTTCGTGCGTCTTGGGAACGGCGCTGCCGAGCTGCTCGATCGCCAGCATGCCATAAAGCGTTTCGTCCATCCGTGCGGCCTTGCGCAGCGGCGCGGCGGCTTGATCGGGCAGGCGGCAACGGACCAGCGCGCGACTCTGCCAGTAATAGGCGGCGGCGGTCAGTTCGGCATTCTCGGACTGAACGGCAGTGCGCGCGAAGGCATCGGCTGCGCCGGTGCAATCGTCCATCCGCCAAGCGGCCAGCCCGGCGATCCACCAGCCTTCGGCAACCCACGGCCCACTGCCGCCTTGCGCGGTCTGCGCCAGGGCATAAGCCGAGACATCATCGTTCTCGATGTAGAACGACCAGGCGA
>JAYUCG010000030.1:0-13534 GCA_043740455.1 Novosphingobium sp.
TCGAGAAGCAGCGCGTGTGGCTGCCGGTGCGGTTCGGTCCGCTGGTCCTGCCGATCCCGCGCACCGTGTGGCGCGCGGCGCAGGGTCCCGCGCTCGTTACGCCGACCGGCACCTATGCCGTGCGTTATGCCGGGATCGACAGCATTGAGAGCCTTGAGCAGTACTACCGCATCACCAAGGCGCAGGATTTTGCGCAGTGGCAGAAGGCGATGGCACTGCAGGGCGTGCCTGCGACCAACTTCATCTACGCCGACAAGGCCGGCAATGTGGCCTATTGGTACAACGCCGCGATCCCCGAGCGGAAGGCCGGACCCGACTGGCGCCATGCTGTTAGCGGGAGTGATTCGAGCTTGATCTGGAAGGGGCCGATCCCGTTCGCGTCTTACCCACACCTGATCAATCCGCCCTCGGGCTTCGTGTTCAATTCAAACAACACCCCGCTGGTCGCCGCAGGTCCCGGCAGCGAGCTCAACCCGGCGATGATCCCGGCGATCTGGGGGGTGGAAACCGACATGACCAACCGCGCCCGCCGCGCGGTCAAGCTGCTCAGCCAGCCCGGCCCGATCAGCCGCGACCGGCTGATGGCGATCAAGTTCGATACTGGCTACGAGCGCACCGGGTATGTCGCCTGGATGCTCGATGGCGTGGCCAAGCTCGACCTGCGCGGCGAACGTGATCTGGCGAAGGCACAACAACTGCTCGCCACCTGGGATCTCAAGGCCGACGGCAAGGGCGCAGCCGATGCGCTGGCGGTGATGGTGCTCGAAGATGCCATGTCGGCCAGTTACGGCCTTCGCCCCATGCCTGATCCGAAGGCCACCTTGGCCAAGGCTTCGGCACACCTGACCAAATACTTCGGCCGGATCGACCCGCCGCTGGGCGATGTGATCCGCATCCGCCAGGGCCCCGGTCCTTATAGCGTCGACCTGCCCGACGATGGCGGCGGAGACACCTTGCGCGCGGCCACCGCTTGGAATGTCGATCCCGATGGGCGCCTGTCGGTCAAGCACGGCGACAGCTTCGTGATGTGGATCGAATGGGGCAAGGACGGGGTGGTCCACTCGCAGTCGATCCAGCCCTACGGTGCGGCGACGACCCGTCCCACCGATCCGCATTACGCCGATCAGGCGGCGCTGTTCGTGGCGCACAAGTTCAAACCGGTTTGGTTTACCCGCGCCGATGTGGCTGCACATGCGGTTCGTCGAGAAACGGTGTCGAATTGAGCGCGTGCGCTCGATAACTTGCATCAAAATCCATCGGAGAGACCCAATGCGCCGCTTTCTGTCAGCTTCGCTCCTCGCGATCGCCGTGTCCGCCTGTGCGGCCACTCCGACCCCACAACTCGCTGCGTCCGTACCAATGGCGGCACCCGCGCCCGCGACCAAGCCAGCTGCCCAACCCGCCCCGCTCAGCCAGCTCGTCCAGTCGGTGAACATCCCCTACGAGCAGTTCACGCTTCCCAACGGCCTGCAGGTAATCGTCCACACCGATCGCAAGGCGCCGATCGTCGGGGTGACGCTGTACTATCGGGTTGGATCGAAGAGCGAACCCAAGGGCCGCACCGGCTTTGCGCACCTGTTCGAACACCTGATGTTCGGCGGCAGCGAGAATGTACCCAACTTCGATATTCCCTTAGAAGGTGCCGGTTCGACCAGCACAAATGGTTCAACCTGGTATGACCGCACCAACTACGTCGAAACCGTGCCGAGCGGCGCAGTTGACCTCGCCCTGTTCATGGAGAGCGACCGGATGGGCCACCTGCTCGGCGCGGTGACGCAGGACAAGCTCGATAAGCAGCGCGGCGTGGTCCAGAACGAAAAACGCCAGGGCGACAACGAGCCCTATGGCCTGGTCGAATATGCGATCGGCGAAGGACTGTTCCCGGTCGGCCATCCCTATCATCACGCCACGATCGGGTCGATGACCGATCTCAACGCTGCAAGCCTGGAGACTGTGCGCGATTGGTTCACCGGTAATTACGCACCGAACAACGTGGTGCTTGCACTATCGGGTGACATCGACTTGGCGACCGCCAAGGCGCTCACCCAGAAGTGGTTCGGCGATATTCCGCGCGGTCCCGAAGTGCGCAAGGTCGCCGCAGGACCAGTAACGCTGACAGCTCCACTCCACCGCGAGATGAGGGATCAGGTCCCGCAGACCAAGATCTACCGCGTCTGGTCGGGCCCGGGCACCAATGATCCCGATGCCCCGGCGCTCGATCTTGGCATGCGTGTGCTCGGCGGGCTCGCCAGCTCGCGGCTCGACAACGATCTGGTCAAAGGCCGCCAACTCGCAACGTCGGTTTCGGCCGAAGTCCAGCAGTTCGAACAGGTCAGCTTCATCCAGGTCGAGATGGAGGTGAAAGACGGGGTCGACGTGAAGGTGGCCGAGGCCGCACTCGATGAAGACATCGCCAAGCTGATTGCCGAGGGGCCGAATGCGGATGAAATGCAGCGCGCCGCAACCAGCGCCGTTTCGGGGCAGATCAACAACCTTGAGCAAGTCGGCGGCTTTTCCGGCAAGGGCGCGCAGCTCGCCGAAGGGTTGCTCTATTCGGGCGATCCCGGGCAGTACAAGGAGGACTTGGCGCGCGTCGCCAGCCTGACCGCGCCCGAAGTAAAAGACGCACTCGGCCGCTGGCTGTCGCGCCCGGTCTATTCGCTCACCGTCAGTCCCGGCGCGCGCACCGAAAAGGGCGAAGCGATGGGCGGCTGGGGCGATGAAGCGACCAGCGCTACGGCCAAGCCCGATGCCAAGAAGCCCGCGCCCAAGCTGGTGACCGGACCCAAGCGCGCCGCTCCGCAGGTTGCGTCGGTGGGTGACCTAGCCTTCCCCGCCATTGAGCGCACCACACTGTCGAACGGCGTGCCGGTCGCCCTGGCGCGCCGCACCGCTGTGCCGACCGTGCTGGTCAACCTCAATTTCGATGCGGGCTATGCCGCCGATGCGCAGGACACCCCGGGCACGCAATCGCTGATGCTGGGATTGCTCGACGAAGGCACCGCGGACAAGACCGGGATCCAGATCGCCGAGCAGCAGGAGCGGCTTGGTGCGCGGCTTTCGGCAGGTGCCGGGATCGATAGTTCGAGCGTACAGCTCAGTGCGCTTACTGCCAACTTGCAGCCCTCGCTCGACCTCTTGGCCGAGGTGGTACGCCGTCCGGCGTTCCGCGCCGATGACGTGGCCCGGGTCAAAGACCAGCGCCTCGCGGATATCGCGCAGTCCAATGCCAGCCCGGGTGCACTCGCAGCCCGGACGCTGAGCCCGTTGTTGTTCGGCAGTGGCCACCCCTATGGCCAACCTGGCGATGGGCTCGGTACGGCGCCAGCAGTGGCCGCGCAGAGCCCGGCAAGCTTGCGCGCCGCGCACGACAAATGGCTGCGGCCTGACACCATGACCATCACCGTGGTTGGCGACATCACGATGGATCAGCTCAAACCCATGCTCGAAGCCAGCTTCGGCGACTGGCAGGCTCCTGCTGCACCCAAACCCGCCAAGCCGCTCGATGCCGCAATCCCTGCCCCCAAACCACGGATCGTGCTGATCGACCGGCCCAATTCGCCGCAATCAGTCATTGTTGCCGGGCGCGTGCTGCCGATCACCGGGCGCGACCAGAACGAGGAGGCGCTTGACCTTGCCAACGAGGTGCTCGGCAACGGCTTCCTCAGCCGGCTCAACATGGACCTGCGCGAGGACAAGGGCTGGTCCTACGGCGTGCGCAGCGGAGTGCGCAGCCCCCAGGGCCCGCGCAGCCTGGTGCTCACCGCCCCGGTTCAAGCTGATCGCACCGGCGATTCCATCGCGCTGCTGCTGGCCGACATGGCGCAGTTCCCGGCGAAGCGCGGGGTCGAACCGGTCGAACTCGCCCGCGTAACTGACGGCAATGTGCGCGGCCTGCCCAACCGGTTCGAGACCAACGGGCAGGTGCTGGGCGCGATCCTGTCGAACCAGCTGCTGGGCCGGCCCGATGACTACTACGTCACCTTGCCCACCCGCTATCGCAGCATCGATGCCAAGGCTATCAACGCGGCAGCGGGGACTTACCTGCAATCGGCGGGGCTGGTCTTTATCGTGGTTGGCGACCGCAAGGTGGTCGAACCGCAGCTCAAAAAACTTGGCCTGCCAATCGAAATTGCGCCAGTTGACTCGGGCTCGGACAAGCGCAACTAAGGCGCGTTATTTACCTTGATGTAAGGAGAGAGAGAATGTCTGTAGCCGGTACTTACGAATGCGTGACTAAGACCCCGATGGGCGACCAGAAGAGCGACGTGACCATCGTCGTCGACGGTGACACCTTCTCCGGCACCAATGCCGGCGCGATGGGTTCGATGACCATGGAAGACGGCAAGGTTGACGGCAACAAGCTGACCTGGACCATGAACATGACCGTGCCGATGCCGATGAAGTTGGAAGGCGAAGCGACCGTCGATGGCGACACCCTCAGCGGCATCGTCAAGGCCGGCGCGTTCGGGGCGTTCCCGCTCAACGGCACGCGCAAGGCCTGATCGCGGTCAAAAAATGTGAGGGCGCGGAGGGGCGACTTCCGCGCCCTTTTTCGTTGGGGAACTCCAGTTTCGATGGAACCGCAGAGCCCTTCCCCATGGGGGAAGGGCTGGGATGGGGGTCTGCCCGATCGAAGTTGGAACCCCCACCTCCTGACCCCTCCCCACCGGGAAGGGGGGATTCTAGCTCCTATGTACAAGCTCTAACCCAGCTTCGCCTTCAACACTGCGTTGACCAGCTGCGGGTTGCCCTTGCCCTGCATCGCTTTCATCGTCTGGCCGACGAAGAACCCGAACAGCGCTTCCTTGCCGCCCTTGAATTCGGCGACTTTGTCGGCGTTCGCGGCTAGGATGGCATCGACCGCAGCTTCGATCGCGCCGGTGTCGCTGGTCTGGGTCAGGCCCTCGCGCTCCACGATCGCAGCGGCGCCATCACCCGATTCGAGCATTAGTTCGAGCACCTGCTTGGCCGCAGAGCCAGAAATCGTGCCGCTGGCGACGAGCCCGAGCAGTTCCGCCCCGCTTTCGGGCGTGACCGGCGATGAGGCGAGATCGGTGCCGAGCTTGTTGAGCGCGCCAAACAGTTCGCTGGTCAGCCAGTTGCTCGCCTGCTTGGCGACTTCGGCCTCGGGCTTCTTCGCGTTGGCCGCAGTGGCAGTGACCAGTTTTTCGAACCAACGCGCGGTCTCGACGTCCGAGGTCAGCACCCGCGCATTATAGGCGGACAGTCCGAGCGCGCCTTCATAACGGGCGCGTTTGGCGTCGGGCAGTTCGGGCAGACTCGCCGCGCACTCGTCCAGAAACGCCTGATCCAGTTCGAGCGGGAGCAGATCGGGATCGGGGAAGTAGCGATAATCGTGCGCGTCTTCCTTGCTGCGCATTGAGCGGGTCTCGTTCCGGTCAGGATCATAGAGCCGGGTTTCCTGGACGATCCGCCCGCCGTCTTCGATCACATCGACCTGGCGGCGTGCCTCAGCCTCGACCACCGCCATCACGAAGCGTACCGAGTTAACGTTCTTGGTCTCGGTCCGGGTGCCGAATTCATCGCCCGGTTTGCGCACCGAGACGTTGACGTCGGCGCGCATCGAGCCCTGGTCCATGTTGCCATCGCACGATCCGACATAGCGCAGGATCTGCCGCAGCTTGGTGAGGTAGGCGCCCGCCTCGGCGGGCGAGCGCATGTCGGGGCGGCTGACGATTTCCAGCAGAGCCACGCCTGAGCGGTTGAGATCGACGTAGGACATGGTCGGGTGCTGATCGTGCATCAGCTTGCCCGCATCCTGCTCGACATGGATGCGCTCGATCCCGATCGTCTTGGTGGTCGCTTCGGGGTTCTTCTCGTCGAGGACGACATCGATTTCGCCCTCGCCCACGATCGGGTGGTAAAGCTGGCTGATCTGGTAGCCCTGCGGCAGATCGGCATAGAAGTAGTTCTTGCGGTCGAACCGGCTCCGCGGATTGATCTGCGCGTTCAGGGCCATCCCGGTACGCACCGCCTGGCGGATGCATTCGCGGTTGGGCACCGGCAGCATCCCCGGCATCGCCGCATCGACCAGGCTGACCTGGCTATTGGGCTCAGCCCCGAACGCGGTGGCGGCGCCCGAAAACAGCTTGGACTGCGACGTGACCTGCGCGTGGACTTCAAGGCCGATCACGACCTCCCATTCGCCGGTTGCACCGTGGACGCGATAGGATTTCAAATCCGACGTGGCAGGCTTCGCCGTCGGCAAGTTATTCGACGTCGGTCGCAGCGGCGGAGGAGGAACATAGACGTTCGTGACCCCAAGCGGTGGCTTACTCATTCGAATCTCCTACCACCACTTTTCGGGCCGCGCGCTAAACCCCGCACGCGCTTCGAGCGCGAGCCCGGCGTTGAGCACGCCTTGCTCATCGAACGGCCGGCCGATGATCTGAAGGCCCAGCGGCAAGCCCTCACGGTTGAGGCCAGCGGGGACCGACATTGCGGGCAGCCCGGCGAGCGAAGCGGGCACCGCAAACACATCATTGAGGTACATCGCCAGCGGATAGTCGCTCTTTTCGCCGAGCCCGAAGGCGGCGGTCGGCGCGGTGGGCGCGAGGATCACGTCGCACTGTTCGAACGCCTGGGCAAAGTCGCGGCTGATCAGGGTGCGGACTTTCTGGGCCTGAGTGTAATAGGCATCGTAGAAGCCCGCCGAGAGCACATAGGTGCCGATCAGGATGCGGCGCTTGACCTCGGCCCCGAAGCCCGCAGCGCGGGTCGCGGCGTACATGTCCTGCAGCCCGGCCCCATCGGGCAGGTCGCGCAGGCCGTAACGGACCCCGTCATAGCGCGCGAGGTTCGATGAAGCTTCAGCCGGGGCGATGATGTAGTACGCGGGCAGCGCGTACTTGGTGTGCGGCAAGCTGACCTCGACGATTTCTGCGCCAGCATCCTTGAGCCAGGCGATCCCCTGGTCCCAGCTCGCCGCGACATCGGCGTCCATCCCGTCCATGCGGTATTCGCGCGGCACGCCGACGCGCTTACCCTTCATGTCGGGGTTGAGGCCCGCTTCCCACTGCGGCACGGCCATTTCGAAGCTGGTCGCGTCTTTGGGATCAAAACCCGCCATCGCCTCAAGCATGATCGCGCAGTCACGCACATCGCGCGCCATCGGCCCGGCCTGGTCGAGCGACGAGGCAAAGGCGACGATGCCCCAGCGGCTGCAGCGTCCATAAGTGGGTTTGATCCCCGAGATGCCGGTGAAGGCCGCAGGTTGCCGGATCGAACCGCCGGTGTCGGTACCGGTCGCGGCGGGAGCGAGCCGCGCGGAAACTGCGGTGCTGCTGCCGCCCGACGATCCGCCCGGGGCGAGAGCCGCGTTACCGCCATCCTTACGCCGCCACGGCGAGATAACGTTGCCGAAATAGCTCGTCTCGTTCGACGATCCCATTGCGAACTGGTCGAGGTTGAGCTTACCCAGCATCCCCGCGCCAGCATCCCACAGCTTTTGCGATACCGTGCTCTCGTATTCGGGCACAAACCCTTCGAGAATGTGGCTCGCCGCGGTAGTCTGCACGCCCTTGGTCGCGAACAGGTCCTTCATCCCGATCGGCACACCGCCCATCAGGCCGAGCGCTTCGCCCTTGGCGCGGCGCGCATCGGTGGCCTTGGCGGCCTCGATCGCCTTTTCGGGCGTAGCGACGATGAAAGCATTGAGCGCGCTGGCGGCGGCGACATTGGCGTTGAATGCCTCAGCCACTTCGAGCGCGGAGAAGGTGCCCGCAGCCACCCCATCGCGGATGGCGGCGACGCCCAGTTCAGTCAAATCGGACACTATTCGATCACCTTGGGCACGCCGAAGAACCCGTCCATCGCGGCGGGAGCATTAGCCAGCACCGCATCGCGCCGACCGCCGCCGGTCAACGGATCGGCGTCGATCACATCGGCGCGCAGGCGCATGTGGTTGGGGATCACCGCAGTCATCGGCTCGACCCCGCTGACGTCAACCTCGCCCAGCTGTTCAACCCAGGCCAGGATCCCGTTTAGTTCGGGAACCATGGCCGCAAGCTCGGCCTCGCTTACCTTGATGCGGGCCAGCGCCGCGATCTTGGCGACGGTGGCGGTATCAACCGACATTATTCGTGCTCACCTTGGAGTGTGGTTAGTTCTTCTTCGGCTCGGGAGCCGGCGGGGCTTCGCCTTCGGGGCCAGGAGCGCCGCCCTTGCCGCCAGCATGCTGCTGTTGCTGCATCTGCTGCATCATCATCTGTTGCTGCTCGAACTGTTCGGCGTTCATGAAGCCAAGCAGTTCGACGTCGAAGTAGAGGTCCGAACCCGGCGGGATGTCGGTGGGCGGCTGGTCACCATAGCCGAGCTTGGCGGGGATCATCAGGCGGTACTTGCCGCCCTTCTGCATGCGCAGCAGTGCGCGCGAGAAACCCGGGATCATCTGGCGGATGACCAGCGGGCCCGAAGCTTCGGGCTGGAACACCTTGTGATCCTTGAGCTCACCCTTGAGCTTGACCATCGCGACATCGTCCTTGGTCGGGAACGCGCCCGAACCGGCGGTCACCGTGGACAGCTGGATATCGGGCGGCAGGCTGGCCCAGACCAGACCCGTAGCGGCAAGCGCCACCGCGAGCACCCCCAGCCACAACTTGGTCAGCACGCCCTTGGCAACGGGCTGCAACGGTACGCGGGTGATCTCGGTCATCTGGGTTCCCTGTCTGGTCGTTAGTTCTAGGTGCCGCGGATCCGCCGCAAAAGCAAAAGGGCGCGGAACAATCCGCGCCCTCATGGCCTATCGCGCACTGCCGTTCAAGCCGCGCATGCGAGCACTACTTGATCCCGTCGCGTTCCATCCGCTTGCGCTCCATCTTGCGGGCGCGGCGCACAGCAGCGGCCTTTTCACGGGCGCGCTTTTCGGACGGCTTTTCGTAGTGACGACGCAGTTTCATCTCGCGGTACACGCCTTCACGCTGCAGCTTTTTCTTAAGCGCGCGCAGGGCCTGCTCTACGTTGTTGTCGCGAACGAGAATTTGCATAAATCGAACTACCTCAATCCAAAAAGACGAGAACCCCGCGGCATGTCAGTGCGGGGGCGCACCCTTTAACCCAAAGACGTAAAACGCACCCGAATCCAACAGGAACGAGACGAACCGGCGGGCGGCTAACAGGAATTGACTCGCATGGCAACCCTGCGGGCCAGCCGGACCTGGCAAAAGTAACGCTATGCGTTGTGTCCCGATGAGCAAAGCTACGCTGCTACCAAAAAAGGGGCGGGCATTGCTGCCCCCCCAATTTTGTTGTCCAGCCTCGTGCTTAGAATGAAAGACGGAATCCGCCATTCACGCCGTGACTGTTAAGGTCATTGCGGAACGTGCCCTGGTAACCCAGGAACACGCTGG
Source organism: Novosphingobium sp. (assembly GCA_043740455.1). Classification (GTDB taxonomy): domain Bacteria; phylum Pseudomonadota; class Alphaproteobacteria; order Sphingomonadales; family Sphingomonadaceae; genus Novosphingobium. Next base: position 9,372 of record JAYUCG010000030.1, read on the forward strand.
CCCCGGTGCCGATGTTGGCACTGATTCCGGCATTGACATCAAACGCCGAACGCCCCGAGCCGATCGCCGAGACGGTGAACGGTGCAGTCGAAATGCCGTTGAAGTAGCCGGTCACCACGCTTGGCTTGTCGTCCAAGTTGTAGCGGTAGGTCACGTTGGCATAAGGCCTGATCGAGCCGGTCGCGGCGGCGAAGCGCGCGCCGACCACCAGGTCGGTGCGCTTGGCTTCGATATCCCGCACGGTCAGGTTCAGCGTGCCCAGCCCGGTTTCGGTGAAGCCGTTAACATGGCCCGAGACGTAATCGATCCCGACAAACGGTTCGAAGGTCAGGTTGCCCGTGCCGAGGTTATAGCCGACCGTGGCGATCCCCTTGAACAGGTGGCCCTTGGTCGAAGCTCCGGCGGTGCCTTGGATCAAGGTTGCTCCGCTGCCGGCATTCACCGATTTGGTCGCGGTTATATCGCCTGAGATGTAAGCCAACTGCGCATCGAAGTGCACTGCCCCCGAACTGTACCCCATGTAACCGCCGACTTGGTAAGACTTGCTCTTACCCTTCGAGTTACCGCCCAGATAGGTCACGTCGTCTTCCGAGTAGCCACCCGCCACGCCGAAGCGCAACGCGTCGGCGCCAAAGTCCACTCCGACTGCCCCGCCAACGATCTTGTGACCGCTGCCGAAGCGAAAGTCGCGATTCTTGCCGTTGGCCCACTGGCCGTAGCCATTGGCCCACAGTCCGGTCGCCTTATCAGCCGCGCCGGTTTCTGCAAGCCGCTGCCCGACCTGACGGGTGAACAGCTCACCCTGGTCTTGCAGCGCGGTGGCATAGGCCGCGTAGGGTTCGGGATCGAGCCCGGTAAACAGCGCCTGCGCCTGCGCGCCGCTCATTGCATCGATCTTGTTGGTCGTCGCTGTTGACCCAGCGCTGCCGATGATCCCGGTCAGCCCGTTGGCCACTGCCACCTGGTTGGGATTGGTGGCAACGGTGTTGTAGGCATTGGCGCGGGTCACAACCAGCCGGTAGTTGTTGCCCAGAATCCCTCCGCCATTGGCCGTCGCATTGCTGAGCGTCTGGAACGCTGAGCCGGCGATGGCCGCGCCGGTCACCGTGGTGAACGCGCCGCTGATCCCGCCGGTGGTAGTGATGATGTCATAGGTTGTGCCCGTCACATAAACGCCGCCGTTCTGCGTAATCGCCAGCGTGCCAGCCAGAGCGGCGGTGCCCGGAACGCCCGAGACCGCGATCCGGTCAAAGTCGACCCCGGCCACCACTGTGGTGGTGCCGTTGCCGTAGACATCGGCGGCATAAGTGCCGGTGCCGGTCTGGGTGAACGACCCAACAATGTTCAAGATCCCGGGGCTGTGGCCCGGTGCGATCGTGCCGCTGTTGGTCACCGCGCCGGTGATTACCCCCGGGACGATCCCGATGCCGCCGATCAGACTTCCGCCCAATGCGATTGCCACGAGCGGTGAAGTCAGGCTGCCATCGACCGAGAGGATCCCGCCGGTGTTGACCGTAGTGGTCGCTGCCGAAAGCGTGCCGGTGCTGCTCAGGGCCAAGGTGCCGCCGTTGACCGTCAATGCGCCGGTTAAGACGCTGCCGGCACCCGACAGGGTCATAGTGCCGGTTCCAACCTTGGTAAGTCCGCCCGAACCGGCGAGGAACTTGCCAGCGAAAGTGGTGGTGGCATTGTTGCCGCCAGTAGTAAGCGTATTGCCTGCGGTCTGGACCGTCCCGGTGCTGCCGCCCGAAAGCGCGCCAATCGTCTGGTTGCCGACGAAGCCACCAAGGCTGACGCCCAACGCACCATTGAGCACGATGGTCGAATTGGGGCTGAGGCCGTTGGCGCTGAGTGCCGCAAGTTCGTTGCCCACCGCGACCGTCGTGTCGCCGCTGTAGGTGTTGGTCCCGGCCAAGCCCACGATTCCTACGATCCCGACCGTGCCGGTACCCGACATGTTGCCGCCATAGATCTGGAAGCTGCCGGTCAGGATTACGTTGGCGTTGTTGACGACGTTGCCCTTGATACCCGAACCGGCGACGCCCTGCAGCGTCCCGGCCGAAACCAGCGTGCCGCCGGTGTAGCTGCTCGGTGCCCCCAGGATCAGCGTGCCGGTGCCGGTCTTGACCAGCTGGCCCGCGCCCGAAACCCCGCCGGTGAGCGTTAGCGTCGTGGCGGGATCGGCTAGGAACGTGCCTTTCCCGCTGAGCGTGACCGCGTTGGCCAGCGTCAGACTGGCGATATTCTCAAGAGTACCATTGGAAAAGTTAAGCGCACCCGTGCCGACATTGTTGGCACTGCTGATTGCGACGATGCTGTTGTTGAAGAGGTTCATCTGGCCGGCGAGCCCGGTGTTGTTACCCGACAGTGTCAACACACCCGTGCCGTTGCCCAGGAATGACACAAAGCCGGCGCCCGAAAGCTGCCCGGCATAGGTCCCGCTGGTGTTGCCATTGGGGCTGAGCGTTTGGTCGAACAGCAGGCTGGAACCCAGCGCAATGCCAATATTGCCCTGCAGCGAACCGTTGGTCGCAGTCGAACCGGCGTACCCGACGATGCTGCCACCGTTGATCGTGGTCCCGCCCGCATAGGTGTTCGACCCGGTCAGGGTGAGTGCCCCAGTGCCAACCTTGACCAGCGCACCCGCGCCGATGATCTTGCCAGCAAAAGTCGGGCTGGCGTTAAGACTGCCGGTGGTTAGCACCACCGCTGCGCCGTTAAGATTGACGACCGCGTTCGCGCCGGTGCCAGCAAGGCTGCCGATCGAATCGCTGGCATCAAGCCGAAGTGTGCCAGTGGTGGTCGCGGTCGAATTGACGGTCACTGCGGTGGTTGCGCTGATCGCATTTGCAACAGCCACCACAACGGTGCCGTCGTTGATCGCAAAGGTACCAGGCGCTGTCAGGTTGACCGTATTGGCCTCGGCGAGGGTGAAAGTCCCGGTCCCGGTCTTGGTCAGGTTACCTGCGCCGACAATGGTGCCGAAGTTGGCGCCAAACGCCCCTGCGGTGAGGCCAAGACTGGTCCCGGCGGCCAAGTTGACCGTGTTGGGGCCAGTTCCGGCGTCGGTCAGCGATTTAATCGTCACCGCATTGTTGACGTTGAGCGTGCCGCCGTTCTGGATTGTCAGATCGCTGTTGGCCGATAGCGCGCCGTTGCTGCCAGTGCTGAGCGTGCCGCCATTAATCGTGGTCGTGTCGCTGTAGGTGTTGGTGCCCGAAAGCGTGGTTGCACCCGCACCGGTCACAGTCACCTTGCCGGTGGTGGCGCCGCTGGCATCGGTGATATTACCGGCAAAGGTGCCCGCCGCAGTGCCGTTAAAGTTCAGCGTGGTAGCGTTCGAAAGCTTGACCGTGGTTGCCGACGAACCGAGGAACGCCGCATTGTCGGTTGCCAGCGTGCCGCCAGTGACAATGACATTGGTCAGTTTGCCCGCAGTACCGTCAAGCGTGTTCTTGAGCAGCCAAGAACCGCTGTCATTCTTGTTGACCGTCTGGAAACCGTTGATGACCGAACCGGTTTGCAACGTGCTGGCGCCCGTGCCGTTTAGGTTCAGAATATTAACTGCGCCAGCGACTGTGCTGCCCTGAAGGGTGCCGGAAACTACGCCGGATACCGGGCTCGACCCAGCGAGGCGCAGCCCATTGTCACCCGCAGTACCGGTGGTACCGGCGTTGAAGGTGTTGGTACCCGTCCCGGTGAAGGTCACGGTGCTCTTCAGATAGCCGTCGTTGTTGATGGTGTTGTTGAGGTCCGACATGGTGACCGTGCCGTCGATCGTGCCGCTGTTGTTGATGGTCGAAGTGCCGGTGCCCAGCGTGCCGAGCGTGACGTTAAAGTGGATCACCGCGCCGACATCGCCGGCGGGCAAGTTGGGGTCGTTGAAAGTCGCAGCCACCCCGCCACCAAAGTTGTTGAGCGTGGAGCTGCCCTGGGTCTTGATGTTGCCCCAGATGAAGGCGTTGCCGATGCCGTTGACCGGCGTGAAGCCGCCGGCAATGCCATTATTGATCAGCACAGTACCGGCGCCCGTCTGGGTGATATCGGTACGGATTAAATAACCCATGAAGCCACGGTTGTTGATGGTCAGGTTGCCAACAGCCGTGATGTTGCCTTCAAGATCAGCTGAGCCGGCCGAGGCCGAATAGTTGTTGTTGAAGATG
>JAYUCG010000031.1:0-15479 GCA_043740455.1 Novosphingobium sp.
GCCAGTCCTGGCGGCCAACCGCTCGACTGCAACCTCACCCATGCGCAGCCACATCAGGCCCAGCGCAACGATCCCCATAATGTGCATGTAGTGATGTGCACCAGCTCCGGCGTTGTTCGGGTTGGTCATGCCGTTCTGCATCAGCCACATGGTCGCAGCCTTAAGCTCGCCGTTGGCCTTTTCCACCCGTTCGGCCAGATCGGCGAGTTCGGGCTTGGCCTTGGCAGCCGCACATTCACCGTCGACCAGCGCGAAGAACGCCTGGACTGCGGCCCCGCCGCCCTGACCGAGCTTGCGTCCGACCAGGTCCATCGCCTGCACCCCGTTCGCGCCTTCGTAAATCTGGGTAATGCGGGCATCGCGCACGAACTGGCTCATGCCCCATTCTTCGATGTAGCCGTGGCCGCCAAATACCTGCTGCATCTGGACGCAGGTGTCGAAACCCTTGTCGGTGCCATAGCCCTTGATCACCGGAGTGAGCAGGCTGATCAGCAAGTCAGCGCGGGCGCGGTCTTCTTCAGTCGCCGCCTTGTGCGTCAGGTCAACCTGCAGCGCGCCCCACAGGCACAGCGCACGCATGCCTTCGGTGAAGGCTTTGGCGTCCATCAGCATTCGGCGCACGTCGGGGTGGACGAACAGTGTGTCCGCCTTCTCTTGCGGTTCGGCCGGCCCGGTCAGCGCGCGACCCTGACGGCGTTCGTGCGCATATTTGACGGCATTCTGATACGCGACTTCGGCCTGACCCAGACCTTGGATGCCCACGCCGAGCCGCGCCGCGTTCATCATCACGAACATGGCGGCAAGGCCCTTGTTCTCGTCGCCCACCATGAACCCGGTCGCGCCATCGTAATTCATTACGCAGGTCGCATTGCCGTGGATGCCCATCTTATGTTCAAGGCTGCCGCACGAAACTGCGTTGCGGGCGCCAAGCGAACCATCGTCGCCCACCATCACCTTCGGCACGATGAACAAGGAAATTCCCTTACTGCTATCGGGCGCACCCGGCGTCTTGGCGAGGACGAGGTGGATGATGTTGTCGGTCAGGTCATGTTCGCCGGCCGAAATGAAGATCTTGGTCCCGGTGATCGCGTAGGAGCCATCCGGGTTGGGCACCGCGCGGGTGCGGATCAGACCAAGGTCGGTGCCGCACTGCGGCTCGGTCAGGTTCATCGTGCCAAGCCATTCGTGGCTGATCATCTTGGGCAGATACTTGGCCTGCAGCTCGGGCGAGCCCTTGGCAATAATTGCCGAGATCGCCCCGTCGGTCAGGCCGGGATACATCCCGAAGCCTTGATTGGCGGTGGCGATGAATTCCTGGGTAACGAACCCGAGCACATGCGGCAGACCTTGGCCCCCGAATTCCTCCGGCGCGGAAAGCGTGCCCCAGCCAGCTTCGCGAAATGCATCGAATGCGGCCTTGAACCCGGTTGGCGTGGTGACCGAACCGTCGGCATTGCGGGTGCAGCCCTCGCGGTCACCCACCGCGTTAAGCGGTGCGAGCACTTCGGAGACAAATTTGCCGAACTCCTCGATCACCGTATCGACCACATCGGGCGTTGCCCGCTCGAAGCCTGGCAAGTTGCCATAGCTTTCCAGCTTGAGCACTTCGTTGATCACGAACCGTGTGTCGCGCGTGGGCGCTTGATAGACTGGCATTTTGTGTCCTTGGCTTGGAGTATCAGGCCTTGGCGGCGGCCGGATCGATATTTTCGACTAGCGCGATGAACTGCGACAGCTCGGTGATCGCCGCATCAAGATCGTCGCGCTGCTGGCGCAGGCGTTCAGCCTTGGCGCGGCAGCGTTCGACCGTGACCCGGCGCTGCTCGACCCGGCCATCGCCCAGGTCGTAGAGATCGATCATCTCCTTGATCTCGGTGAGGCTGAAGCCAACATTCTTGGCGCGCAGGATCCAGGCGAGCCGTGCCCGATCGCGCTTCGAATAGACGCGCGTCAGACCAACCCGCGCCGGGGCGATCAACCCCTCGTCTTCATAAAACCGCAGCGCGCGGGCGGTAACATCGAACTCGGCGGTCAGATCGGAGATCGCGAACTGCTCACGCTGCAAGGCGTCCGGCGTATCGAGGTGCGCGCCTTCGTGGCTGGTGGGTGAAGCGCCATGATTGTCCATGCCGCGCGAAATAGCTTACCTTTACGTAAGCGTCAATCAGCGAGCTGTTCGAGCGTATCGCCCACTACGCGGCGGTAAAAGCAACTGCGCGCGCCGGTGTGACAGGCAGGGCCCGCAGGATTGACCATCAGGACCACCGCGTCCTCATCGCAGTCGATCCGCATTTCCTGCACCTGCATGACATTGCCCGAGCTCTCGCCCTTGAGCCACAGCCGGCCGCGCGAGCGTGAATGGAAGTGCGCCAGCCCCGAGGCCCGGGTTTTGTCCAGCGCCTCACGGTCCATGAAAGCCACCATCAGGACTTCGCGGCTATTTGCATCGACCACTACCGCGCTCAACAGGCCATTCGCATCGAACTTTGGCAAGAATAGCAGATCCTGCTCGCGCTCATTGTCGTGATCCTCGGTCATGCCGATCCCTTGTTGCAATATAACCACATGTCGGAGTCAAAAGTGGGCTGTGACACGCTTGCTCCTTTCAATCGAGAACAAATTCGGTGATTTATCTCCTTGCGGGAAGGCCGATGGCCCCGGTTCAGGGAAACCAACCGCATGAGGGATCGGGCGCGGCAGCCCAAAGGGGGAGCTGCCAAACCACGCAAGTGGCGCCCTTAAAGTTTCGTCACGAGGACGCCCGGAACTTCGGTTCCGGGCGTTTTCGTTTGGACGCCCTGACGTCACGCCAGATGCAGCGCTTCGTCGAGCACGCGGGCGAAGCAGGCGATGACGACTTGCCCCGCCCCGCCCCGTCTCAGCGCCCGCACGCAGGCATCGCTGGTCGCTCCGCTGGTCAGCACATCGTCGACCAACACGATCTTCGCTCCGGCCAACTGCGCCACGCGCGCCGGGTTGGCGGCGATCGCGCCGCTTAGGGTCCGTGCGCGGGCCTTGCGGCCAAGCCCGCCCAGTGTCGGCGTGCGTTTGGTGCGAGCCAGGCCATCGACCAGCAGCCTGGCTCCAGTGTGCTTCGCCAGTTCGCCCGCCAGCAGAGCCGACTGATTGAACCCGCGGCTCCACAGCCGCCAGCGATGGAGCGGCACCGGCACCAGCAGCCAATCGGGCCCGATCTCCGCAGGGAGCTGCGCCGCGATCAGCCGTGCCAGCAGCGGAGCAAGCGCCAGGCGATGGCCGTGCTTGAGCGCCAGGACCAGACGGCGCGAGGTTTCGTTGTACAGCGTCCCCGCGGCGATCCCGTCATGCCGCGGCGGATCGGCGAGGCACGGCGCGCACAGCGTACCCGCACCCGCCCCATCCTCAAGCGGACGGCGGCAGGTGGCGCAGGACGGATCGCCCGGCACCGCCAGCCCGCTCCAGCAGTCGGCGCACAGCCCGGTCTGCGCCGCCAGCCCGTCACCACACAGCGGGCAACGCGGCGGAAACACCAGATCGACGTCCGGGGCAAGAAGCGGGTGAACCTCCATTTACGCGTCCCGTATCGCTTGCGCGGTGCGGCGTGGCAAGGCAGGGCAAATTGATGGTCCCGCCCGCACCGCCGCTGATCTTTTCGCCTGCCCGGCGGCTCGCCGTGCGGCGGCGGATGCTGCGCGCGCAGGGCCGGCCCGATGCCCCCCGCTACCTCATTGAGGATATGGTCGAGGATGTGACTGAGCGCTTGGCATTCCTGCGCCACGAGCCGCGCCGGGTGCTGGCAATCGGCGATCTTGGCGAGATCGGAGTCGCCCTCACCTCGCCCGAGTGCGAAGTCACCGGGCTCGATCCCGCCGCCGTCTTCGACCAGGAGCTGCCCTATCCTGTTGGCGACTTCGACACTGTCATCAGTCTCGGCACACTCGACACCGCTAATGACCTCCCCGGGGCACTGATCCACCTGCGCCAGGCTGCCGCGCCGGGCGGGCTGTTGCTGGCGAGCTTCGTAGCCGCCGGGAGCCTCGAACAACTGCGCGCCGCGATGTTTGCTGCCGATGGCGACCGTCCAGCCCCGCGAATGCACCCGATGGTCGACGTTCGCGCCGCCGGGCAGCTTCTCCAGCGCGCCGGGTGGCGTGATCCGGTGGCCGATGTCCGCTCGCTGCAGGTCCGGTTCTCAAGCCTCGATAGCCTGGTTGCCGATTTGCGCGCACAAGGCCTCAGCAATACCCTCGCGCGGCCCGGACCGGCGCTTGATCGCCAACAACTTGCTGTTGCTAAAGAACAGTTTGGCAGCGGAACTACCGAAACATTCGAGATATTGACCCTGACAGGTCGCCACTAGGCCAACGCCGCCTGCGCCGCTGCCAGTCGCGCGATCGGCACGCGGTAAGGCGAGGCGCTGACGTAATCCAAGCCCTGCTTCTCGCAGAACGCGATGCTCGCCGGATCACCGCCGTGCTCGCCGCAGATGCCCAGCTTGATATCGGGCCGGGTCGCCCTGCCCCGCTCAACCGCCAGCGTCACCAGCTGCCCGACGCCTTCGATATCGAGGCTGACGAACGGATCGCGCGGGAAGATGCCCTGTTCGACATAAGCGCCGAGGAACTTGCCGGCATCGTCGCGCGACAGGCCGAGCGTGGTCTGGGTGAGGTCATTGGTGCCGAATGAGAAGAACTCGCCCACCTCGGCGATTTCGCCAGCGAGTAAGGCAGCGCGCGGCAGTTCGATCATCGTGCCGACGTGGTAAGCCAAGGTGCGGCCCTTTTCGGCGAAAACCTCTGCGGCAACCCGGTCGACCAACGCCTTGAGGATCGCCAGTTCCTTGCGGGTGGCGACCAGAGGAATCATCACCTCTGGCACCGGCGCTTCCCCGCCCGCGGCAGCAACATCGCACGCCGCCTCGAAGATCGCGCGGGCCTGCATCTCGTAGATTTCGGGGAAGGTGATTCCCAAGCGGCAGCCGCGATGGCCAAGCATCGGGTTGAATTCATGGAGCTCGCTCGCGCGGCGCTTTAGCGTTTCGACGCCAATCCCGATCGTCTCCGAAAGCTCGGCGAATTCCGCGTCCTCGTGCGGCAGGAATTCGTGCAGCGGCGGATCGAGCAGGCGAATGGTCACCGGCAAACCCGCCATCGCATCGAAGATACCGTGGAAATCGGCGCGCTGTTCGGGGAGCAATTTAGCCAGCGCGGTGCGGCGCCCCGCCTCGTCCTCGGCCAGGATCATCTGGCGGACTGCGGCAATGCGGGTGGCATCGAAGAACATATGCTCGGTGCGGCACAACCCAACGCCTTCCGCGCCGAACTGGCGCGCGATGCGGCAATCGGCCGGAGTCTCAGCGTTGGTGCGCACCTTCATCCGGCGGTGCGAGTCTGCCCAGACCATCAGCGTGCCGAAATCGCCGACCAGCTCGGGTTCGATCGTCGCGACGTGCCCGGCCATGACTTCGCCAGTGGCGCCGTCGAGCGTGATGATGTCGCCTTCCCTGAGCTCGCGCGTGCCGATCCGCAGCGTGCGGCTGGCCATGTCGATCGAGACCTGGCCAGCCCCCGAAACACATGGCCGCCCCATCCCGCGTGCGACCACCGCCGCGTGTGACGTCATGCCGCCGCGCGCGGTCAGGATGCCGCGCGCCGCGTGCATGCCGTGGATATCCTCAGGGCTGGTCTCGACCCGCACCAGCACCACCGGCTCGCCGCGTTCGGCGCGATTTTCGGCGGTTTCGGCATCGAGCACGATCGCCCCCGAAGCCGCGCCGGGGCTCGCCGGAAGGCCGCGCGTGAGCACATCGCGCACCGCTGCAGGATCGAGCGTCGGGTGGAGCAATTGATCGAGTGCCATCGGATCGATGCGCAGGATTGCGGCCTTCTCGTCGATCAGGCCTTCGCCGACCATGTCGACCGCCATCTTGAGCGCGGCCTTGGCGGTGCGCTTGCCGCTGCGGGTCTGCAGCATCCACAGGTGCCCGCGCTCGACGGTGAATTCGATGTCCTGCATGTCGCGGTAATGCGCCTCGAGCAGTTCGAACACCTCGGCCAGCTGGGTGTAGGCCGCCGGCATCGCCTCTTCCATCGACAGCAGCTTGGCCCCGGCACGCTCGCGACTGGCCTTGGTCAGGTACTGCGGGGTACGGATCCCGGCGACCACGTCCTCGCCCTGAGCGTTGACCAGCCATTCGCCGTAATAGGCCTTCTCGCCGGTCGCCGGATCACGGGTGAAGGCGACCCCGGTGGCGCTGGTATCGCCCATGTTGCCGAACACCATCGCCTGGACGTTGACCGCGGTGCCCCAGTCGCCCGGGATGTCGTTCAGGCGGCGATAGACCTTGGCGCGGTCCGAATCCCACGAATCGAACACCGCGCGGATCGCGCCCCACAGCTGTTCGTGGACATCTTGCGGAAAATCGCGACCGAGCTTGGCGACGACGATGCCCTTGTATTCGGCAACCAGCGCTTGCCACTCCTGCGCACCCATCTCAACATCGGCATAAAAGCCGTTGTCTTCCTTGATGATTTCTAATGCATCTTCGAACAGGTGGTGATCGAGGCTCAGCACCACGTCCGAATACATCTGGATGAAGCGGCGGTACGAATCCCAGGCGAAACGCGCATCGCCCGAAGTTTGGGCCAGCCCCTCAACCGTTGCGTCGTTGAGGCCGAGGTTGAGCACGGTATCCATCATCCCCGGCATTGACACCCGCGCGCCCGAGCGAACCGAGACCAGCAACGGATCGGTGGCATCGCCGAATTTCTTGCCAACGGTGGCTTCGATGTGGCCCATCGCCTTGCCGACTTCGGCCTGCACTTCGGCGGAGAAGTCGCCCCCTTCTGCGAGGTAACGCACGCATTCCTCGGTGGTGATCGTGAACCCCGGCGGTACCGGCAGGCCGATCCCGGCCATTTCCGCCAGGTTCGCTCCCTTGCCGCCGACGATAGTCTTGTCGCGGGTGCGCGGATCGGCCGAGGTTGCATTGCCACCGAAGGTGTAGACCTGCTTGTTCATGCAAACTCCGCTGCCGGGCCCTTGGACCGCTTGGACCACTGTCTAAAGCAAAAAAATCAGCCCTCGATTTTCGAGAAATCGGCGACCCCGTGAACAGCGTCGCGGAACCGCGCAAGCAACGATAGACGCGCTGTCCGCTTGGCGGTTTCCGGGTCGTTGACCGTTACGTCATCGAAGAAGGCATCGATTGGCGCGCGCAATGTTGCCAGCGCGGCCATGGCCCCGGCAAAGTCCTCGTCGGCAACCGCCTTTGCGGCCTGCGGCCCGGCAAGATCAAGCGCATGCATCAGCGCCTTTTCCGCAGGTTCTGGGCTGTAGAAAAGCGATATTGCCTCGCCCGCGGTGAAGCTTTCCTTCTTGAGGATATTGGCAGCGCGCTTGTAACCGGCGAGCAGGTTGGCGCCGTCTTCGGTGCCGATGAATGCCTGAAGCGCATGGACCCGTGTGAGCAGGCGGACGAGGTCGTCTTCGCCGCCCAGCGCGAACAACGCATCGATCAGGTCATGGCGGACGCCTGCTTCGCGTTGCTGGACCTTGAGGCGGTCAGCGAAGAAGGCGAGTACGTCACGAATTGTCCGCTCGACTGGCTTTACAAAAAGAGCTTCGACTGCCTCGGGACTTGTCGCGCGAGATGCGAAGGTAGCTTCAATTTTCAACAAATCGTCTTGAGTGACTTCGATACCCGCATTGAGAAGTGCATTAACAAGTGTCTCCATCCTGTCTGCCCCAGCATTTCCGACAAGACGGCCCACGAACGTAGCTAGATTGAACTGGATCGGATCTCCAAGCTCCAGCCTGATGTCGTTTTCGGTAATGAGCCGAATAACTGCCAACGCTGCACGACGCAGAGCATAAGGGTCACGAGATCCCGTCGGCTGGTCTCTAATATAGAAGAAGGCCGAGAGGCTATCCAGCTTGTCCGCCAAACTCACCGCCACCGTCAACGGTGCAGTCGGCACATCATCAGCCTGACCGACCGGTTTGTAGTGATCGCGGATTGCCTCGGCGACCGATGCTGGCAGACCCTCGTCCGCGGCGTAGTAGCCGCCAATCACACCTTGCAGTTCGGGGAACTCGCCGACCATTTCGGTGACGAGGTCGGCCTTGCACAGTTCCGCCGCCTGCCGCGCCAGCTTCGGATTGCAGTTCGGGACAATGCCTTCTTCGGCAAACCATTCGGCCAGCTTGGCAACCCGCTCGACCTTGTCGGCGACGGTGCCCAGCTTCTCATGGAAAGTAATCCGCGACAGGCCGTCGGCGTGTTCGCTGAGCGTCTTCCTGCGGTCCTGCTCCCAGAAGAAGCGCGCGTCGGACAGGCGCGCGGCGAGGACCTTGCGGTTGCCGTCGACGATCGCCGCCCCGCCATCGGTGGCGACGATGTTGGCGGTGCAGATGAATGCGTTGGCGAGCTTGCTCTCTTCTGCGCCTTCGGGCGTGCGCTCGCGGCAGATGAAGTACTTCTGGTTGGTCCGCGCGGTGAGCTGGATGACTTCGGGCGGCACATCGAGAAAGGCCTCGTCGAACCGGCCGAGCAGCGGCACCGGCCATTCGGTGAGACCGGCGTTCTCGACCACCAGGCCTTGGTCGGCAACCATGACCAGCCCGGCGGCGTGCGCGGCGGCGATGGCGTGTTCGCGGATGAAGTCCTGTCGTTCCTCATGATCGACGATCACATGCGCGGCGCGCAACTTGGCGGCGTAGTCGTCGGCATCGCCGATGTGGATCGGGCCGGAGGAATGGAAGCGGTGGCCGAGGGTTTGATTGCTCGCGGCAATATCGCCCACTTCGCACAGCACCACAGCGCCATCGAACAGCGCGACGATGCCCGACAGCGGGCGCACCCAGCGCAGGCTTTCACTCGAAAGCGAGGCCGCACCCCAGCGCATCGATTTGGGCCACGGGAAGGCGCGGACGATCGCCGGGATCGTCTCGGCCAGAACATCGGCGGTGGCACGGCCGGCCTTTTCGGTGACGGCGTAAAGCACCCCGTCTCGCTCGGTCAGCTGGTCTTCGCTCAGCCCGGTTTTGCGCAAAAACCCTTCAAGCGCTTGCGGCGGAGCGCCGACGCGCGGGCCCTTGAGTTCCTCGCTTACCGCCGTGGTCCCTAGCGGCAGCCCGCGCGCAATCAGGGCAAGGCGGCGCGGGGTCGACCATATAATGACTTCGCCGAGCGCAACCCCAGCGGCGTCCATTTCCTTGCGGAACACCTTTTCCAGATCAGCCCGCGCACCGGCTTGCATCCGCGCGGGGATCTCTTCCGAGCGCAGTTCGAGGAGGAAGTCGCTCACAGCACCCACTCCGGAAAGTCCGCCTGCCACTGCGCGGTGTTCTTCCCAATCCACGCCTGGCAACTGCCCTTTGCAAGGTCCCGAACCCTGCCCATGTAACTGGCGCGTTCCTGCACCGAGATCACGCCGCGCGCCTGCAGCAGGTTGAACAGGTGGCTGGCCTCGATCGCCTGGTCATAGGCGGCGAGCGGAATGTCGGCCTCGATGCAGCGCTGGCATTCGGCCTCAGCGGCCTGGAAGCCCTTGAACAGGCTATCGGTGTTAGCCACCTCAAAATTGTATTTCGAGAATTCCTGCTCGTTCTTCAGGAACACTTCGCCGTAGCTGACCCCGGCGCTGTTGAACGCCAGATCATAGACGTTGTCCACGCCTTGGATGTACATCGCAAGGCGCTCCAGCCCATAGGTCAGCTCACCAGCGACCGGCTTGCAATCGAACCCGCCCATCTGCTGGAAATAGGTGAACTGGCTGACTTCCATCCCATCGCACCAGACTTCCCAGCCCAGCCCCCAGGCGCCCAGCGTGGGGCTTTCCCAGTCATCCTCGACAAAGCGGATATCGTGCGCCAGCGGATCGATCCCGATTTCCAGCAGGCTGCCAAGATAGAGATCCTGGAAGTTTGCCGGGCTCGGCTTCATGATCACCTGGTACTGGTAATAGTGCTGCAGCCGGTTGGGGTTTTTGCCATAGCGCCCGTCGGTCGGGCGGCGGCTCGGTTGAACATAGGCAGCGTTCCAGATTTCCGGGCCAAGGCTGCGCAGCGTGGTGGCCGGATGAAACGTACCCGCCCCCACGCGCATGTCATAAGGTTGGAGGATCAGGCAGCCGTGCCCGCTCCAGTAGGCATGGAGGCGCAGGATCATGTCCTGGAACGAGAGCGACGAAGCCTCCCGACCGTCCTGAGCTTGTCGAAGGATCATGCGCGGTCTTTGGCGGATGGGCCCCACCCGGTCAATATCCGCATTCGTTCATCGACTGTGAGGAATTGGACGGTTAGGACACTGCCATGACCTTAGCCAAGCGCCTGTTCGCCCCGTTGATTGCCCCCATGGTTGCCATTTTCGCGCTGGCCGGGAGCGCGAATGCGCCCGCCGATCCGCAGCGTCTGCCCACCCCGCAACCGGTCCAGACGGCGCCAATGGTGGCGCCCGTTCAGGTCCACCCGGCGCTGTGGAAGATCGCCGACCACGACACCACGATCTACCTGTTCGGCACGATCCACCTGCTGCCAGATGGGATCGACTGGCTCAACGGCCCGCTGGAATATGCGCTCGATCATTCGGACACCTTGGTGACCGAGCTGCCCGACCTCCCCCCCGGCGACATTGCGGCGGCGCTGCTGCGCCATGGCACACTGGTCCCGGGCAAGAACCTGCGCCAGATGATGGATGAAAAGCACCGCGCGCAATTCGAAGCGGCAATGACCAAGCTCGGCTTGCCGATCTCGCTCCTCGACAAAAAGAAGCCCTGGGTGGCCGCCGCGACCTTGCCGATCCTGCAGCTGCAGAAGGCGGGCTACAACGTCCAGTCCGGGGTCGAGAACGGGCTGACCAAGCGCGCCACCGAGCTTGGCCACCCGCGCACCGGGCTTGAAACCGCCGACTTCCAGTTTGGCCAGTTCGATGCGCTGACCGAGGAAGAGCAGCTTGAATACCTCGGCAACGTGCTCGACGCCCTGCCCGAAATCAACGCCGAGATCACCGCCATGGTCGGCAGCTGGACCCGCGGCGATGCAGCCGCACTGGCCAAACAGCTCAACGCCGACAGCGACAGCCCGGTGCTGGCCGAAGCGTTGATCTTCAGCCGCAACCGCAACTGGGCGGCGTGGATCGAAAAACGCCTGAAGCAGCCCGGCACGGTGTTCATCGCGGTCGGGGCGGGTCACCTTGGCGGCAAGGGCAGCGTGCAGGATGTGCTCTCGAAACACGGGATCAAGGCGGTCCGTGTCCAGTAGGAAACTGCGCGGCCTAGTCTGCGCCGCACTGGCCGCGCTGGCGCTGGTTGGCTGTGCCAAGCCTGCCGAAGTTCGCCCGGCATTGTGGCTGGTCGAGGGTCCGGGCGGACAGAAGGCGTGGTTGTTCGGCACGATTCATGCGTTGCCCCGGCCGGTCGAATGGAAATCGGCCAAGGTCGCGGCGGCGCTTGGCCAGTCCGACCGGCTGCTGCTGGAAGTGGCGAATATCGAGGACGATGCGGCCACCGCCAAGGCCTTTGCCGCGCTGGCGCAAAGCCCCGGACTGCCGCCGCTCGAACGGCGGGTTCCGCCCGATCAGCAAGACGAGCTCGATACGGCGCTCAAGGCTGATCACTTCGAATCCGGCGCGCTTGATACCTATGAGACCTGGGCGGCGGCGCTGATGTTGCAGAACGCGGCGATGGCGGCGGGCGATTCCAACGCCGCCAACGGAATCGACCGGGCGCTGGTGCGTAGTTACACCAAGCCGGTCGAAGAATTCGAGGGTGCCGCGGCGCAGCTCGCGATCTTCGACCGCCTGCCCGAAGCGGCGCAGCGCGCGCTGCTAGAAGCCGCAATCGCGCGGCCTAGCGAAGATCTTGCCAGCCTGCGCAAGCTTGAACAGGCCTGGGCGCATGGCGACCTCGCCACGGTCGATGCGGAAACGAACGCCGACTTTCTCAGCAATCCGGAGCTGCGCGAGGCACTGCTCACCCGGCGCAACGATGCCTGGCTGGCGCGGCTGGTCGGCGAGCTTCAGCAAGGCGCGCATCCGTTCGTAGCGGTCGGGCTGGCGCACCTGGCCGGCCAGGACGGCCTGCCCGCCCTGCTGACCCGGCGCGGCTACAAGGTCACCCGGCTCCAGTAGCTTGCATTTGCGCTACTTTGCCGCTAACGGCGCCCGCTTCCCCGTCTTAGGTCATCCCTGGAGGCGAGACGGCGGAGATGTATCAAACCAGAGTTTTGAAAGGCAAGTACCATGAGCGATACGCTGAACCTGCCGGCCGAGACGCGTGAACGGGCTGGCAAGGGAGCCTCCCGTGCACTGCGTCGTGAAGGCCGCGTTCCTGCCGTTGTATACGGCGGCAAAGAAGAGCCCCTGGCGATCCACGTCGAGGAAAAACTGCTCGTCAAACGGCTGAGCACCGGCCACTTCCTGAACTCGATCATCGAGATCGAAGTTGATGGGAAGAAACTGCGTACGCTCCCCAAGGACGTTGCTTTCCACCCGGTCACCGATCGTCCGCTCCATGCCGATTTCCTGCGCCTGTCGAAGGATTCGACCGTGCACGTCAACGTGCCGGTGCTGTTCATCAACGAAGAAGGCTCGCCGGGCCTCAAGCGCGGCGGCGTGCTCAACATCGTGCGCCACGAACTTGAGCTGATCTGCGAAGCCGACAAGATTCCCGAAGACATCCGGATCGATGTTACCGGGCTCGATATCGGCGATTCGACCCATATCAGCTACGTCAAGCTGCCCCAAGGTTCGACCTCGGCGATCACTGACCGCGATTTCACCATCGCCACGATCATCGCGCCGTCGGGCCTGCGCAGCGAAACCGGCGACAACGCCACGACCGACGCTGCCGAAGCGGAATAACCTTCCTTGCGGTCGGCCCATGGTTGACCGCCAGCCCTAGTCAGTCGATGCTCAACCGGACCGTGGCAACACGGTCCGGTTTTGCTTTTGGGGGCCATCAATGAAGATCATCGGCATCGGTTCGGCAGTCTGCCTTGCGCTTTTGGCCACCACGCTTGGCGCTGCCGCGCCCAAGCCCGCACCGGGCGTTGTGCCGCTCGCCAGCCTCACCGAGGATCAGGCGATCGACTGCATGTTCCGGATGATTCGCCTCAGCAACACATCGTCCAAGGCCGCAAAGGATCCGGCAACGATCGAAGCCGATCGTAAGACCGCCGATCTGGTTGACGACCAGGCTGCCCGGGGCGTGAGTTTCTACACCGGGTTCCTCTATACCCGGCCGTGGATCGCTGATCGTTCGGCGCAAGCCGGCCGACTGTTTGCCGCGCAAGGCAGCGAAGATGCCAACGCTGGTTCCGAAACGACACGCGTGTGCCTCTCGCGGGCGATGGAGGCGCAGGGAAACGTCCTCGCCGCCGCACTCGGCCAATAGCGGGCGAGGCTCGGAGACTGTTCGGTGCAATTATGGGTCGGCCTTGGCAATCCGGGCGCGCAATATGCGCTGCACCGGCACAACGTCGGGTTCATGGCGGCTGACACCATTGCCGAGGTGTATGGCTTCGGCGCGGTGCAGAAGAAGTTCTCGGGCTGGCTGCAAGAAGGCCGGATCGGCGGCGCCAAGGTGCTGCTCCTGAAGCCCGCGACATTCATGAACGAAAGCGGCCGCGCGGTGAGCGAGGCGCTGCGCTTCTACAAGCTGGGCACCGAGGCGCTGACCGTGTTCCATGACGAGCTCGACCTTGCCCCGTTCAAGATCAAAGTGCGCATGGGCGGCGGTTTGGCGGGGCACAACGGCCTGCGCTCGATCGACCAGCACGTCGGCCCAGACTTCCGCCGGGTGCGCATCGGCATCGGCCACCCGGGGCACAAAGACCGGGTCAGCGGATACGTGCTGGGCAACTACGCCAAGGCCGAGATGGACCCGCTGGCGGATATGCTCGGCGCGATATCTGCCGAAGCGGAGTGGCTCGCCAAGGGCGATGACGTGCGCTTCATGAATGACGTTGCGATGCGGTTGGCGGAGTAGCGACAATGCAACGTGTACTCGTTATCGGCTCGTCCGGTGCGGGTTAGTCTACGCTAGCGCACAAGCTGGCCGACCAGACCGGGTTGCCACTGGTCCACCTCGACCAGATGCATTGGCTCCCCGGCTGGGTCGAGCGTGGCCGCGATGAAGGATGTGCCGAGCTGGCCCAGGTTCTGGCCGGTGAGCGGTGGATCATCGATGGCAACTATGGCTCGATCCTACCCATGAAGCTGGAACGGGCGGACACCGTAATCTGGCTGAATTACCCGACTTCGCTGTGCCTGAAGCGCGTGATTACGCGTTGGTGGCATCACCGCGGTCGCACTCGTCCGGATATGACCGAAGGCTGCCCCGAACGCCTCAGTCTGGAACTCTTCCACTACGTGCTGACCTTTCGCAAGGCCTGGAATGCGCGCAATGCCGCGGCGCTTGAGCGATTTGGCGGTGAAGTGGTGCGCTTGGCCACCCCCGCACAGACGGAGGCGTGGCTGGTACGGCGATCTTGAAGCGGATCAATCCGCTGGCGGTTCCCACAATTCGATCGGGTTGCCTTCGGGATCGTGGATGCGTGCAACCCTGCCGATTTGCGAGTCGTTCCATTCGGGTTTGGTAATAACCTCGATGCCCGCGTCGATCAAAGACGCGAGCAAGGCATCAATCCCGGTCACCCTTAGATTGAGCATGAACTGCTTGTCGGCCGGGAAATAGTCGGTGTCCGCCTTGAACGGCGCGAAGACGGTGGGGCCGCCCAACGTCGTCCAGCTCCACGCATCGACCGGGCCGGTGGCATCCGCGTTGCACCCTGCCCCGACATACAGGTGCGTGCGGTACCATTCGTTCAGCGCATCGGGATCCTGCGCCCGGAAGAATACCCCGCCAATTCCCAATACGCCCATCGTCCGGACTCTCGCCTAGCAATTTTCGTCGCTTGTCCATAAGAGGCGCGCACGTCTCACCGGAGTCAATAATGGGTTTCAAATGCGGTATCGTCGGGCTGCCTAATGTCGGCAAGTCCACCCTGTTCAACGCGCTGACCGAGACGCAGGCGGCGCAGGCGGCGAATTATCCGTTCTGCACGATCGAGCCCAATGTCGGCAACGTCGGCGTGCCAGACCCTCGGCTCGACACGCTTGCGAAGATAGCGGGCAGCCAGAAGATCATCCCGACGCAACTTGGCTTCGTCGACATCGCCGGGCTGGTGCGCGGTGCATCGAAGGGCGAAGGCCTGGGCAACCAGTTCCTCGGCAACATTCGCGAGGTCGACGCCATCGTCCACGTGCTGCGCTGCTTTGAGGACATCGATATCCAGCACGTCGACAACAGGATCGATCCGATTTCGGATGCCGATACGGTCGAGACCGAACTGATGCTGTCGGACCTCGAAAGCCTGGAAAAGCGAGTGCCCGCCGCGCAGAAAAAGGCCGCGCAGGGCGACAAGGAATCGAAGATCGTCGCCTCGGTGCTGGGGCAGGCACTGGACCTGCTGCGCGAAGGCAAGCCCGCGCGGCTGGT
>JAYUCG010000032.1:0-14281 GCA_043740455.1 Novosphingobium sp.
TGTCGTTGCACAGCTCGACGCATTCATCGCAGATGAACACGGTCGGCCCGGCAATCAGCTTGCGCACCTCATGCTGCGACTTCCCGCAGAAGCTGCAGTACAGGGTGCTCTTGGTGTCAGATCCGCTCAGTTTGGTCATGCTTCCGTCCGTTGCCCCGCTGACGCAGCGGATTCGCCCGACTCTAGTCCGGCAATCGCATTTATCAATCCTGCCATAGCATGGGCCAGATTGCCCACGCCTGAAGCGGCAAGGTTACTTATTGGTTGGCGCTCAGGTCGGTGCCCCGCCGCTGCCGCTGCCGTCAGTCTCACCTTCAGGGCGGCTTTCGAAGACTTTGTCGACCAGCCCGAAGTCTTTGGCTTCATTGGCGCTCATCCAGGTGTCGCGGTCCATCGCATCAGCCACCTGCTTGACCGACTTGCCGGTAAATTTGGCATAAAGCTCGTGCATCGTTTCCTTGAGGCGGAGGATTTCGCGCGCCTGGATCTCGATGTCGCTGGCCATGCCGCGCGCCCCGCCCGAAGGCTGGTGGATCATGATTCGCGCTTGCGGCAGCGCCACCCGCATCCCCGGCTCACCCGCCGCGAGCAGGAAGCTGCCCATCGAGCAGGCCTGACCGATGCACACGGTCGAAACCTTGGGCTTGATGTACTGCATGGTGTCGTGGATCGCCATCCCGGCCGTGACCACGCCGCCGGGCGAGTTGATATAAATCGAGATGTCCTTGGAAGGATTCTCGCTTTCGAGGAACAGCAGCTGGGCAACGATGACCGAGGCCATGTGATCCTCAACCTCCCCGGTGACGAAAATGATCCGCTCACGCAGCAGCCGCGAATAGATGTCGAAGCTGCGCTCACCGCGGCTCGATTGTTCGACCACGACCGGGATCAGCGCCCCGGTGATGGGATCGCGGTGGAAGCTGTCGTGGCTGGAAGCGGTGCCGTAAACGTCGCGCATGAAGGTCCTCGTCTGGTTGGTGAGCCTATGTCGGCCCTGTGCCCGCGATGTTCAAGGGCGTTAACTTTGGCAACCTGCGATCTGAACGACTGGACGCTGTGGACAGGGTCCAGAAGCGAAAACCGAAAGTGTTACCTTGGACTCTGAAAAAGGAACATTGCACGGAAGTGAGCGGGGCGACCAACATGCTGCGATAATGGCAGAAGCACCGCTTGTAAGAAAATCGCCGCAACCTGTGCCAAGGTCCCGGTTGCATCGGGCGCGACATCGGGCCAGCTTGGCCGCAATCAATCAGGGGACGATCCAGACATGCGCATTACCACATTTGCCGCACTGCCCGCGTTGCTGCTGGCCCAGCCAGCCTTGGCCAAATCCGTTATGCCAGCCGCAACCGGCAATTCCGCGAGCGCTGCAGCCGCTGCGGCAAAGCAGCTGGCGACGATCGCGCGGCTAGACGATGCGCCGGGCGGGCCGAAATTGAACGCGGTGATCGTGGTCAACCCGCAAGCCCCTGCCGAGGCGGCCAAGCTCTCCACGACCGGCCGCCTCAAGGGCCGCACGCTACTGATTAAGGACAATATCGAGACCCGCGAATGGCCCACCACCGCGGGCAGCCTCGGGCTCAAAGACAACCGGACCGGCCGCGATGCGCCGCTGGTGGCGCGGTTGCGCGCCGATGGGGGCGTGATCCTGGGCAAGACCAACCTTTCCGAATGGGCCAACATCCGCTCGCCTTCCAGCTCCTCCGGCTGGTCGGCGATTGGCGGGCAGACCCGTAACCCTTACGCCACCGACCGCAGCCCGTGCGGCTCAAGCGCGGGCAGCGGCGCGGCGATTGCGGCGGGGATGGCCTGGGCGGCGATCGGCACCGAGACCGACGGATCGGTCACTTGCCCCGCCAGCATGAACGGCATCGTCGGGTTCAAGCCCACGGTGGGCCTGGTCAGCCGCACCTATGTCGTGCCGATCAGCCACAGCCAGGATACGCCCGGGCCGATGACCACCAGCGTCACCGACGCGGCGCTGGTCTTGAGCGTGATCGCGGGTTCGGACCCGCTCGATCCCGCCACTGCGGAGGCGGACAAACACAAAACCGATTACACCACCGGCCTCGCCACCAGCAGCCTCAAGGGCGTCCGGATCGGCGTGCTGACCAAGCAGGCCGGTCGGCACCCGGGGGTCAAACGCGTGTTCGACCAGGCGCAGGCGGATCTCGTTCGCGCCGGAGCCGTGCTTGTCCCGATCGACTACGATTTCCCCGATGCGATGGGCGACGATGAAGGCACAGTGCTCTACTTCGAGCTGCGCGAGGACCTGGCGAAATATCTCGTCGCGCTGCCCGGCGAGGTATCTTCGAAGACGCTGGCCGACGTGATCGCCTTCAACAAGGCCAATGCGAGCACTGAGCTGCGCTGGTTTGGCCAGGAAAGCTTCGAGCGCGCCGAAAAGAATGTGGACCGCGATGCGCACGACAAGGCGCGGGCCAACTCGTACAAGCTCGCCGGGCCTGAGGGAATTGATGCGCTGCTCGCCAAGAACAATGTCACCGTGCTGATCGCCCCGACCGAGGGCCCGGCGGGGATGATCGATCTTGTCACCGGCGACCACTTTCTCTCGATCGGGGCGGGGAGTTTGGCGGCCATTGCCGGTTATCCGCATCTGACCGTGCCGATGGGGCAGGTCGAGGGGATGCCGGTGGGCCTGAGCTTCATTGGCGCCCAGTGGGACGACCAGCGTATGCTCGATTTGGGCGCGGCTTATGAACGGGCGCGGACGGCCAAGCTTGAGAAGCCGAAGTTCAAGCGCTGGGGGGAGTAGGTCAAAAGCAAAGGGCGCTGCCTCGCGGCAACGTCCTTTGCTGTTTGATCGGACGGGGCCGGATTATTTCTTGGCAGCAGGCTTCTTGGTCGGAGCCTTCTTTTCAGCCGGAGCCTTTTCCGCCTTGGGCGCGGCTTCCTTCTTCGGAGCGGCAGCCTTGGTCTCGGCCTTCGGTTCAGCCTCGTTCTTGGCCGCAGCCTTCTTCGGCGCAGCCTTCTTCGCGGGCTTGGCCGGAGCGGGCGCAGCATCATCCGCTTCGATCGCGGCCTGGAGCTCGTCCTTGGTCACGGTCTTTTCGGTGACTTCGGCCTTGTCGAACAGGAAGTCGACGACCTTGTCCTCGTAGAGCGGCGCGCGCAGCTGGGCGGCGGCGAGAGCATCCTGCTGGATGTATTCCATGAACCGCTGGCGATCTTCGGCGCGGTATTGCTGGGCAGCCTGCTGCATCAGCATGCTCATTTCCTGCTGCGACACTTCGACGCCATTGGCCTGGCCGATTTCCGACAGCAGCAGGCCGAGGCGCACGCGGCGCACGGCGATGGCGCGATAATCTTCCTTCTCGGCTTCGATCTCGGCGAGCGCGGCGGCGGGATCTTCTTCCTGCTGCGCTTCCTGATTGAGCTGCGCCCAGATCTGTTCGAACTCGGCTTCGACCATGGTCGGCGGCACGTCGAAGTCATGGCCAGCGGCGAGGACGTCGAGCAGCGCGCGCTTCATCTGGGTGCGAGTCTGCCCAGCAGTTTCCTGCTCAAGCTGGCCGCGCAGCAGACCGGTCAGTTGCTCAAGGCTGGTGAGGCCAAGGCTCTTAGCGAAATCGTCGTCGATCTTGCTTTCGCCGGGGACCTTAACCGACTTCACGGTGATGTCGAAGGTCGCATCCTTGCCGGCGAGGTCAGCGGCCTGGTAATCGGCCGGGAAGGTCACAGTGATCTGCTTTTCGTCGCCCTGCTTGGCGCCGACCAGCTGTTCCTCGAAGCCCGGGATGAAGCGGCCCGAACCGATTTCGAGCGCAGTGTCTTCGGCCTTGCCGCCATCGAACGGCACGCCGTCCACTTTGCCGAGGAAATCGATGATTAGCTGATCGCCGGTTTCGGCCTTCTTGGCCTTCTTGGCATCGACGAAATTCTTGGCGTTCGAAGCGAGGCGTGTCAGCTGTTCCTGCACTTCGGCATCGCTCACCGGCACGACCAGCTTGTCGAGCTTGAGCCCGTCGATCTGCGGGGCAGGGATCGTCGGCAGCACTTCGAGATCGACCGTGAGCTCGGCGTCCTTGCCCTCAGCATAGCCTTCGCCGAGCGCGATCTGCGGCTGCATGGCGGGACGCAGCTGGTTGTCGCCGATCACCTTGTCGACGGCTTCGCGCACCGTGGTGTTAAGCGCTTCCTGGTGAAGCTGCGGACCGTGCATCTTCTTGACGAGGTTGGCGGGCACCTTGCCGGGGCGGAAGCCGGGCATGCGCACGTCGGGGGCGATCTTGGCCACCTCGCCGTCGATCCGCGCGGCGATGTCCTTCGCTGCGATCTTCACGCTGTAGCTGCGCTTCAAACCCTCGTTGGTGGTCTCGACAATCTGCATGACAAAAGAAGCCTTCTAATACGAATTTGCTGCGCTGGTCGGGGGCTGCTGGAACTGGTGCGGGCGAAGGGACTCGAACCCCCACATCTTGCGATACTGGTACCTAAAACCAGCGCGTCTACCAATTCCGCCACGCCCGCGGCCCGACGAAGTGTTGAATCAAGGCGTGGCCCTTAGTGGGCGCTGGCCCAAAGGGCAAGCCGGGATGCGGAGCGTCAGCGCAGCCGCAGCACGGTTGCCAGCATTGCCAGCCAACTCGCGCTCGGCTCGACCCTCGGCGCCGGCGCAGCGAGGGTGCAATCCAGACACACGGCCTGCATCCCCTGCACGCTGCCCAGCCGCACTAAGCCGGAGCCAACTCTCGCCAGCGCGTCCTGCTGGCGCAGCGCCATCAGCCCGGCAAGATCGCGCCCTTCGCCCGAGCTATCGGCATCGTCGTCCCCGCCGAACAGCCCGGCGAGCATCGTGCCATAGCCGTGCGGTTCGGTGCCGTAATACTTGGCATGCCAAGTCTCGAGCTTGGCCGCTCCGGCCGCATACTTGAGCGCTTCAGGCAGCCCGCCAAATTCATCGACCAGGCCTTTTTGCCGCGCGGTTCCGCCGTCCCAGACCCGGCCTTGCGCCACGGCGTCGATCTGTTCTGGGGTTTTTCCGCGAGACTTGGCGACCAGCCCGATAAACCGGGCGTAACCGTTCTCGATATTGGCCTGGAGCAGCTTTTCCACTTCGGGCGTAAACCCGGCGAGCACGTCAGGTTGGCCCGAGAGCGGCGTGGTGTGGACCCCGTCACTCGTCACGCCGTAGCGCGCCAGGGTATCTTCGAAGCTGGGCAGCGCGGTAAAGATCCCGATCGAGCCGGTCACCGTGCCGGGCTCGGCAAAGATTCGCTGCGCCGGGGTCGAAACCCAATAACCGCCGCTTGCCGCGACATTGGCCATCGAGACCACCACCGGCCGCCCCTTGTCCTTGAACCGATCGAGCGCGCCGCGAATCTGTTCGCTGGCCAGCACCGAGCCGCCCGGCGAATCGACCCGCAGCACCAGCGCCTGGGCATCGTCGCCGTTGGCCTCGTCGATCAACTTGGCAATCCGATCTCCCCCGGCGGTGCCAGGCCCGGCCTTGCCGTCGACGATCTCGCCCGCAACAGTCACCACCGCGACGGCCTTGCCGCCGCGGTCCAGCGGATGCGCGGCGAGCAGCGCCTCGGGCTTGGAGAAGGAATAGGTCCCGGGCAAGTCCTTGTCTTCGCCCGGCCCGGCCAGCTGCTTCACCCGCTCGCCGAACGCAACATTGTCGCCGATCTTGTCGACTAGCCCGGAATTGATCGCGGCCTGCGCCGAATCGCCCTTGGCCGCGGTGAACCACGCCACCGGATCCTTGGTGATGGCCTCGACCTGCGCCTTGGGCCGGGCCTTGGCGACGTCGGCCTTCCAGTCTTCCCACAACGCGGCATAAAGCGCCGTACGCGCCTCCCGCGAAGGCGCCGAGGCATCGTTGCGCTCATAGGGTTCGACGAAGTCCTTGAAGGTCCCGACTTTAAAGACGTGAACCTTGACCCCGTAATCCTTCAGCAGCTTGCCGTAATAGGGCATGGTCCCGCCCGGCCCCATCACGAAGGCCCCGCCCATCGGATGGACCCAGGCCTCGCTGGCATGCGCGGCGAGCATCACGCCGTCATCGATATAGGCGGTTGCGTAAGTCAGCACCGGCTTCTTCGCGGCGCGGACCTTGTCCATCGCTGCGCCGATTTCCTCCATGTGGACCAGCCCGCCGCCGGTGAACAGCGACAGGTCGAGCACCACGACCTTCACATGATCGTCGCTCGCCGCAAGTTCGAGCGCGCGGACCACGTCGCGGGCGCGGTGCTGATGCAGCGGGCCTTCGACCCCGGAGATGAGCTTGAGCGCGTCCTGCTCGGATGGTTCTTCGACCACCGATCCGTCAAGTTTGACCAGCAGCGCCCCATCTTTCAGCGCCGCCTGGCTCGGCCGCGCGGTCAACGCGCCGTAAAGCAGACCAAAGAACAGCAGCATCAGCAGCAGCACGAGCCCATCCTTGATGGCGACGAGCAGATGCCAGACCTTGCGGGCGAATTGCATGCGGATATCCTGTCTTCTTGCGCTTTCCCGCGCCATAGGGGGCGCCGCCGGCAAACGCCAGCACCGCATCGACCAACCGCCGATGCAGGACTACTTGCCGCAAGCACCCCGGATCGCTAAGGCACCGACTTTAATGACATCGCTAGACCCCAGAGCGACGAGCCGCTACCCAGCCGGTTCCGCCGCCTTCCCGCACCGCGACCTCACCGGCCTGGCGGGACTTGCCCCGTGGGAGCTGCTTTACCTGATGGACGAGGCCGAGCAGTGGGTCGATCTCAACCGTTCGGCGAGCAAGCGCGATGAGCGGCTCCACGGCCTCACCATCATCAACGCCTTTTTCGAAAACAGCACCCGCACGCTGCTGTCCTTCGAGATCGCGGGCAAGCGGCTCGGTGCCGACGTGGTCAACATGCACGCCGCGCAAAGCTCTGTGAAGAAAGGCGAAACGCTGATCGATACGGCGATGACGCTCAACGCGATGCACGCCGATGCGATCGTCATCCGTCACCAGAGTTCGGGCGCGGTGCAGCTGATCGCGGACAAGGTCGATTGCCCGGTTTTGAACGCCGGGGACGGCCAGCACGAGCACCCCACCCAAGGCCTGCTCGACGCGCTGACCATCCGCGATGCCAAGGGTGAGATTGCCGGGCTGGTGGTGACGATCTGCGGCGATATCCTGCATAGCCGGGTCGCGCGCTCGAACATTCACTGCCTGACCACGCTGGGCGCGCAGGTCCGGGTCTGTGCCCCGCCGGCGCTGATGCCCGCAGGGATCGAGCAGATGAAGGTAACGCCGTATCACGATTTCGATGCCGCGCTCGCCGGGGCCGACGTGGTGATGATGCTGCGGCTGCAGCAGGAACGGATGAGCGGCCAGTTCATCCCCTCCCCGCGCGAATATCGCCACCTTTATGGCCTCACACTCGAGCGCCTAGCCAAGGCCAAGCCCGACGCGCTGGTCATGCACCCCGGGCCAATGAATCGCGGGGTGGAGATTGACAGCAATGTAGCCGACCTGGCGGGCCGCTCGGCGATCACCCGCCAAGTCGAGATGGGAGTGGCGATCCGCATGGCCTGCCTTGACGTGCTGACCCGCAAGGCGCGCGGCGTGGAGGGTTGGGCATGAGCACCACGGCACCCCTGACCATCACCGGCGGCCGCCTGGTTCTTGACGCGGGCGAGCCCCAAGTGGGCGGGATTCGCTGCGAGGGCGGACGGATCGTTGCGCTGGGCGAAGTTGCGCCCCAGCCCGGTGATACCGCCGTCGACGCCAAGAACCAGCTGATCGCGCCCGGCCTGGTCGACCTCGGCGTTTTCGCGATCGACAAGGCGGCGTTCCATTTCGGCGGGATCACCCGCGCGGCCTTGATGCCTGACCAGAACCCGCCGCTCGATCATCCGGCGCGGGTGCGGTTTGCGGCGCTGTCGGGCAAGCCCGACCTGTGGGTCCACCCGCTCGCCGCGGCAACACGCGGGCTGGAGGGCAGCGAGCTTGCTGAACTCGCGCTGATGCGCGATGCCGGGGCGAAAGCAGTGGCCACCGGACGGCGCTGGATCGGCGATTCGGGCACAATGTACCGCTTGCTGTCCTATGCGGCGATGCTGGGCCTGACCGTCATCACCCATGCCGAAGATGCAGGCCTCACCGGCAGCGCAGTCGCCACCGCTGGTGAGATGGCAACGCGCTTTGGCCTGCCCAGCGCTCCTGCCGAGGCCGAAGCACTGGCGGTGGCGCGGGACATTGCCTTGGCCGAACTCAGCGGCGCAAGGCTCCATTTCCGCCAGATCACGACGCGGGCGGCGTGCGATCTGGTGCGCGCGGCGAAGGCGCGCGGCGCGGCGGTCAGCGCTGGCGTGACCCCGGCGCATTTCATGCTGTCCGACACCGCGATCGGCGATTTCCGCACATTCACCAAGCTCTCCCCGCCGCTGCGCAGCGAGGCTGACCGGATGGCCGTGCGCGCAGCACTGGCCGACGGGACGATCGACGTGATCTGCTCGGGCCACGATCCGCGCGGACCCGAGGACAAACGCCTGCCTTTCGTCGATGCCGCACCGGGCATGGCCGGGGCTGAGACGCTGCTAGCGCTGAGCCTTGGCCTGGTCCGGGACGGGGTAATCGACACGGTTCGCGCTTTCGCGCTGCTTGCCGCCAATCCCGCACGGTTGCTCGGCGTGGAAGTCGGCAAGCTAGAGATCGGCTTTGAGGCCGACATCGCGATCATCGCTCCTGAAAAGCCGTGGATCGTCGATTCGGACCGGATGGCGGCCAGTGCAGGCAACACCCCGTTCGACAAGCAAGGCGTCGAAGGCCGCGTTACCGCGCTGTTCAAGGGCGGTAAGCAGATCGGTTGAACGAGAAACCCCCTCCCGCCG
The DNA here is from genome assembly GCA_043740455.1 of Novosphingobium sp. Classification (GTDB taxonomy): domain Bacteria; phylum Pseudomonadota; class Alphaproteobacteria; order Sphingomonadales; family Sphingomonadaceae; genus Novosphingobium. Next base: position 8,827 of record JAYUCG010000032.1, read on the forward strand.
AGGCGGAAGGGGGCTGCGCTCCCGTTATTATATTTGGAAGATCAGTGGCGGCGGGCGTTGGCCGGGCCGATCGCCGGCACCGCCTTCACCGCAACCTGCACCTTGGGCTTAATCGCCGCAGCCTTGGCCATGGCCGGAGCATTGGCATTGCGGCCGGGCATGGAACGGCTGGCGGCATAAGCGAAGCACACCCCGCCACGGTTTTTCACCGACGAGCACAGGCCCCGCGCCCCGCGGCCATCGAGACCGGCAGCGGCGACGCGCCAGAAGTGCTTACCCTTCACGTCGGCCTGAGTAATCGACATCTTGAAGTTGCGCAATTCGGGATTGCGCGCGGCATAGTGGCCCCAGGCGCGGCGCGCGCCCTGCTCGCTCGCGAACGAACCGAGCTGAACAAGGTGCGTCGAACCGCGGCCCGAAACCTGGGCCATGACGTGGCGCGGGCGCAGGCCAGGGCGGTGCGTGACAGTCTTGGGACGCGAAGCCACAGCCATGCGCGCGACTGGCGGCGGGGTCATCGCCTCAGGCCCGCCCTGCGGCAGCGGCTGGACCACCGGGTTCGAATTGTAGACCGTCGAGAAGGCTTCCGGGGTCTGCTCGGCAAGCGCCGAAGCGGCCACCGGAACCGGAGCATCCACCGGCTGGTACTGGGCAAGGTTGGCCGCCGGGGCAGCGGCTGCGGGCAGTTCACCCGCTGCGGCAACTGCGGGGGCATCGTTCTTCACCGCGGCACCTTCAGCGGCAAGCTGTTCCTGATCACCGCTGGCGCTGAGCGCGAGCGCGGCCGGCTGGCCGCTATCGGCGACCATCGGTACGTGCAGCAGCGAAGCCACGCGCAGCTTGGCATCCTCAGGACGTGCCTGCATCACCCAGCCGCTGATCCGCCCGTCGAGCTGGTCGGCGGGAACGTCCTGCGAGGCCATGATCCGGGCTTCGCGCCAGCGCCCGTCGAGCGCAAAGGCATAAGCCAAGTTCTGGCGCACCTTGGGCGAATTGTCGCCGCCGCGCAGCGTATCGGACAGGATCGCGACGCCGCGGCCGCTATCGCCAGCCAGCGAATAGGCGAGGCCCAGGTCGGCGGCTGGAATGGCATCACGCCAGTCATTGAGAATTGCGACAGCTTCACCGCTCTTGCCCGCACCGATGTCGGACAGCGCCAGCGACAAGGCGGTCTTGGCCGTATTGTCCCCCAGCTTTATCGCATCGTTGAGAGCGGTCACCGCGCTTTCGAAGCGGCCCGAGCGTAGATAAGCCTGGCCGAGCAGCGAGCGGTACGAAGCATTGCGCGGGTTCGAAGCGACGAGGGCTTCGGCCAGCGTCACCGCATTGGCAGTGTCACCCTTGGCGAGCGCCTTCTGCGCTTCGGCTGCCGCCTTGTCGCTGCTCGACTTGGCGACTGCGCCCGAGCTGAACCCGGCGCCTGCGGCCATGGCAAGCGCGACCGCGCCGGCTAGGCCAAGCGGCAGGATCGAACGACGGAACTGACTGGTCTGCATGGGAAAGGTCCCTTCCTCGAAAAATCTCATGTGCGGCGATCTATTTGCGGCTCTTCGCCACTTGCGCGGCGAGCGATGCCAGATCGGGTTGTTCGGCGAGCAGGCGGTCGAGCGCCTCGGTCATCAGTTGCTGGGCACTGCGCCCCTTAACCGTGCAAGCGAGGCGCAGCTGAAGATGGCGCTCCGCATCCATCCGCAAGGTAAAGGCCGCGCGGCGGCCTTCGGCGAGCGCCGAGCGGCGTTCCACCTCGCGGCCCAGCGCGCGCTGCTGGCGGACCACTGCAGGCATATCGCGGCCCGATTCGATCGACACGACCTGGCCGAAATCGGTTTCGTCGTGGCCCATATCGTTCCAGCCAAGATCCTCATGGCTGAGCGCAAGTGCGCCTGCCTGCGGGCGCATCGCCGGTTTGGCGCCGCCCTTGCGGGCAAGCAGCCGCGGGGTCAGCGACGCGATGGGTTTATGATCGGACATGCCCCGATTGCCCCTTATGAGCCTGCGACGCGGCGGCCGAAACCGCCAGCGGGGCGATGCATGCCCTGGATCGAGGTGACCGAAGTCGGCGCGGCGAACACGGTGCGGCGGAAGTTCTTCTCGAGCCGGTCCGAGATATAGCTCCACAGCGCGGTCACTTCGGCAGCGCTGCGGCCATTGGGATCGACTTCCATCACGGTGCGGCCATCGATCATCGAGGCGGCAAAATCGGTGCGGTGATGCAGCGTGATCGGGGCGACGGTGCCGTGCTGCGACAGCGCAACTGCCGCTTCCGAGGTAATCTTTGCCTTGGGCGTGGCGGCGTTGACCACGAAGATCAGCGGTTTACCGGCGCGTTCGCACAGATCGACCGTGGCGCCCACTGCACGCAAATCATGCGGGCTCGGGCGGGTCGGCACCACGATCAACTCGGCCACATTGATGACCGACTGAATCGCCATGGTGATGGCGGGCGGAGTATCAATCACCGCCAGGCGGAAACCCTGCTGGCGCAATACCGCAAGATCGGCGGCCAGCCGCGCGACCGTGGTCTGGGCGAAAGCCGGAAATTCCGCCTCGCGCTCGTTCCACCAATCGGCCAGCGAACCTTGCGGATCGATGTCGATCAGCACGACCGGGCCGGCGCCGGCGCGCTGCGCCTGCACGGCCAGATGCCCGGACAAGGTCGTCTTGCCCGAACCACCCTTCTGTGATGCCAAAGCCAGTACCCGCAACGTCTGTCCCCTAAGTAATGCAGCAAACCTGAAAAGACTTGCCGTGGGGGATCGCAGAACGTTCCTAATTTTGAGTTAATACGGGAGCGCGCAGCCCGGCTCAATCCGGGCCGGAAGCCGCATAAACCCTTTGCTAAGCAATCGTTTACTATGTCAGTTAGCAATGACAGGTGGCGGTGCGCGGGCCGGATTGCAGATTACGGCCGCGCCAAGGTAAACCGCCGCAAGGGAACGGGAAAAAAGACGATGGGTCGCAAGTTTTTGCTCGCAGGGCTGCTGGTCGGCGCCGGACTGGGATTCGCGGGGCCAGCGCTGGCCGATACCAAGGCCGGCGTAGACGCTTGGACGCGGGGTGATTTCGCCGGTGCGGTCAAAGCCTGGCAAGCCGAAGCCGCCAAAGGTGACGGCGATGCGATCTTCAATCTCGGCCAGGCTTACCGCCTCGGCAAGGGCGTACCGCAGGACCTGACCAAGGCCGAGCAGCTGTTCGGCCAGGCGGCGGCGATGGGCCACCTTCAGGCAGCGGACAATTATGGCCTGCTGCTGTTCCAGCGCGGCGACAAGACCAAGTCGCTGCCGTACCTGCGCGCCGCCGCCGATCGCGGCGACCCGCGCGCCGAATACTTGCTCGGCATCGCGCATTTCAACGGTGATATGGTGCCCAAGGACTGGGTCCGGGCCTATGCGCTGGTCACCCTTGCCCAGCAGCAAGGCCTGCCGCAGGCCGCCGGTGCGTTGGCGCAGATGGACCAGTACGTGCCGCTCGATCAGCGCCAGCAGGGCGTCCAGCTGGCCAGCGAGCTTGGCAGCGAGGCCGATGCCACCCGCGCGCGCCAACTCGCCGCGGTCGATCTGGGCAGCCAGGTTCCCGGCTCGGCTCAGCCCGCTTCGCAACCCATGAAGGGCCCGACGGTCGCTTCGGCGAACGACGCGGCAGACCAGGCGCGGCGCGGCAGCCCGGCCACGGCGGGAGCAGACTATGCGCGCCCGGCGGCCCCTGCCCCGCGCCCCGTAGCCGTGCATCAAGGCCCGCCTCCCGGTGTCACGCCGCCAGCACCTGCAACGCGCCCGGTGGTCAAGCCGGTTCCCGCCCCCACTCCCGCCCCGGCCTCTGCGCCGAGTTCGGCTGGCGGCAACTGGCGGGTCCAGCTTGGTGCCTTTGGCGTCGCCAGCAATGCCGATGCGATGTGGGCCAAGGTCAAGGGCCTGCCCGAGATCGCCGGGCATCCCCGCCTCAACGTCAAGGCCGGCGCAGTGACCAAGCTGCAGGCTGGCGGCTACAGCCAGGCCGCGGCCCAAGCCGCTTGCGCCAGGCTCAAGGCGGCCGGCATCACCTGCGCGGCGGTGCCTGGCTGAAACAGGTGTCTCCGGCCCCGATTGACCGCCTTCGCTCGCTCGACCTGATCCGCGGTGTGGCGGTGCTGGGGATCCTTGCGGTCAATGTCGCCAACTTTGCCGCTCCAGGCAGCGCTGCCGTCTCGCCCGACTTGCCGCTCGCCAGCAGTGCGGCCAATCATGCCGCCTGGCTGCTCACCTGCGTGTTGTTCGAAGGCAAGATGCGCGCGCTGTTCTCGATGCTGTTCGGGGCAAGCCTGCTGCTGTTTATCGAGCGGATGAACGCCGCCGGACGAGACGGAGCGCGACTGCAAGCGCGGCGGCTGTTGTGGTTGATGCTGTTTGGCTATCTCCACTTCGCCCTGCTGTGGGACGGCGACATCCTGTTCCTCTACGCAGCGGTCGGGTTTGTAGCTCTAATGTTGCGCCACTGGTCGCCCCGACAGATGGTACTTGCTGCAGCGCTCACGCTCACGGTTTGGCAAGGCTGGGGCCTGTCAATCTGGGGCGGCAGCCTGGCCGATGAAGCGGCGGTGATCGCCGGCACGGCATCGCCCGCCGCCCAAAAGCGCCACGCCGCCGATCTTGCGAAGTTCCGTGCGGAAGATGCGAAGGACATGATCGATGCCAAGCGCTCATGGCTGTCGCTCGCCAAAACCAAGCTGACCGAGCGACCGGGCGCGCCGCTCAACCTCGTCGGGTTCAATTGGGGCGAGACCTTGCCGTGGATGCTGATCGGCATGGCGCTTTTGAAGAGCGGGTTTTTCGCAGGGACATGGCCGCGGCGGCGCACGGTGCAACTGGCAGTGGGCGGACTGGGCCTGGGCGGCGCGGCGACGCTGGCCTTCACCGCATGGGCGGCCAGCCATCAATACCCCGAAATCGCGATGCGCTTCGCCATGGAATTCGCCGGAGTGCTGCCGCACACCGCGATGGCACTGGGCTACGCCGCGCTGCTGGTCCTCACCGCTCGTCGGATGCTGGAATGGGCACCGGGACAGATGCTCGAAGCCGCCGGGCGCATGGCGTTCAGCAACTACCTCGGCACCAGCCTCATCATGACCGCGCTGTGCTACGGCTCGGGCCTCGGCCTGTTCGGCCAGTTCGGCGCGGCGCAGCGCTGGACGCTGGTCCTGCTGGTCTGGGCGCTGATCCTGTCGTGGAGCCAGCCGTGGCTGACCCGCTACCGGCAGGGGCCGTTGGAATGGCTATGGCGAAGTTTGACGGAAGGGCGGGTGTTGGTGCTTAGGCGGTGATGGAATGTCTGATTACGACCCGATTGCGGCCATAAATCGGAATTTGCATTCTAGTCCAACAACTAGGAAATGTTGACAAAGTGGATTCCCAAACAGCGTAGTATCTGATTCAAGGTAGCTTTTGAGGAGGCTTCCGTGATCCGGGGTATGATGAGTGAC
>JAYUCG010000033.1:0-15207 GCA_043740455.1 Novosphingobium sp.
TAAGCCAATCGCTGAACCCATGATCGCGCCCTCCAAAGTACAACCTCATAGATTCAGACTTTCAGCAGATTGGGAATCCCCGCCCGTGAGTCACCCACAGCGCAGTCTGGTATCAGCCAGATGAAGCACTGGAAATTCCTGGTCTTCACCTTCGCCGGTGCGACGGTTTGGAACACGCTGCTGATCTACGGCGGAAAGTGGCTCGCGGCCTATTTCGACGCTATGCACGAGGTGGCGAGCGGGGTGATTATCGGGCTCGTCGTAGTCGCCGTCGCCGCCTGGCTGTGGCGGGTGTGGCGCTGGCAGGACTGACAATAATTTAGGGACAGTCCCTAAATTATTGTTCGCGTGGGTGGGCGTTGCGATAGACATTGAGCAAGGTTGCCGCATCAACCTTGGTATAGATCTGGGTTGAGCCGAGGCTCACATGGCCGAGCAGTTCCTGCAGGCTCCTGAGATCCGCTCCCGCGCCAAGCAAATGCGTGGCAAATGAGTGGCGCAACGCATGCGGAGTTGCGGTGGGCGGTAGGCCAAGCACGATCCGCGCCCGTGCCATCGCTTTTTGCACCATCCCTTGTGACAGCGGCCCGCCCTTGGCTCCGCGGAACAGCGGGTCGGCCTTGCCGGTCGGCCAAGGGGTCTTGGCGAGGTAATCCGCCACCGCATCGCGCACCAACGGCAACAAGGGGACCACACGCTGCTTGCTGCCCTTGCCGGTGACAACAATCGTTTCGCCGAGCGGCAGGGCCGCGCCGGTCAACGCCAGTGCCTCGGCAATCCGAATGCCGGCGCCGTATAGCAGCAGCAGCACCGCCCGGTCGCGAGCGCCGATCCATTCCTCGGCTGCATCCTCATGAACGGTGGCAGCCAGATTGACCGCATCGTCGGGCGTCACCGGGCGCGGGATGCCCTTCTTCACCCGAGGCCCGCGCATTCGCGGCGGCGCAGGATCGGCCATTCCCGCTTGCGCGCGAGCAAAGGAAACGAACTGTTTGAGCGCGGACAGTTCGCGCGCGGCGCTGGCGTTGATAAGTCCTTCGGCGCGGCGCAGCGCGAGCTGGCGGCGCAAGACTGGCGCCTCAATGCGGGCCAGCAGTCCCCAATCGCTATCGCCCAATTCATCGAGCAGCCTTGCGGCTGCGGCGCCATAGGCCCTTACGGTGTGCGGAGAACGGCGACGGCCATCGCTGAGGTAATCGTGCCATGCCGCCAGAATATCGGCTCGGGTCATGCGCCGACCAGTCCGGCAGGCACCAGTTCGCCAAGCAGTCCGTCGAGCAGCGGCATGCCCTGCGGGGTAATGCCGATCCGCCCGCCGCGCTCCCAGGCGAGACCTTGCGCTGCATAGAACTGCAGCTTGGCCGGATCGATCAGGTCGCTCAGCGGCAGGCCAAACCGCTGCGTAATGGCCGCCAGGTCGATCCCTTCGCGCAGCCGCAGCCCCATCAGCAGCGCTTCGGCGGCTTGCTCGCTGGTGCCAAGGCTACGTTCTTCGGCAATGCCGTGGCCATTGCGCGCGACCGCGCTCAGCCAGTTCTCCGGCTTGCGATGCCGCACCGTCGCCGCGCCGCCGCGCCTGCCGTGAGCTCCGGGACCAATCCCGGCATAGTCCTGATAGCGCCAGTAGGTCAGGTTGTGGCGGCTCTCGTCCCCTGGGCGAGCATGATTGCTGACTTCATAGGCAGGGAGACCGGCCGTCGCGGTCATGTCCCCGGTCAGCGCGAACAGGTCGGCAGACGCATCTTCATCGAGCGGGACGAACTGACCCAACCGGACCATGGTTTCGAACCGCGTGCCCGGTTCGATCGTGAGTTGATACAGCGAGACGTGCCCGGTGCCCATGCCCAGCGCCCGCGCAAGTTCTGCTTGCCAATCGGCTGCACTCTGCCCGGGGCGAGCGTAGATCAGATCGAACGAGACGCGGGCGAAATGCTGCTGGGCCACGTCAAGCGCGGCGAGGCCTTCATCAGCATCGTGAAGCCGCCCGAGGAAGCGCAGCGTGTTATTGTCCAGCGCCTGCAGGCCAAGCGAGGCGCGGTTGATCCCGGCGCGCGCGAGGTCAGCATAGTTTGCTGCTTCAACCGACGAGGGATTGCCTTCCAGGGTAATCTCGATCCCCGGCGCGAAGCCCCACAGCGCCGCTGCTTCGATCAACAGGCGTTCGACCAGCGCGGGCGGCATCAATGAAGGTGTGCCGCCGCCGAAGAAGATGCTGTCCAGCCTGTCGTCGCCAGCATGCTCGGCTTCGAATCGCATGTCGGCGAGCAACGCTGCCTGCCACTGCGCATGATCGACGCTGTCGCGAACATGGCTGTTGAAGTCGCAGTAGGGACACTTGGCGAGGCAGAACGGCCAGTGAATATAGAGCGCGCGGGCCATGGCTTGGCCTTACCCGCCCAATTGCTCCGCGACCAGCTTGGCGAAGGCATGGGCGCGGTGGCTGATCTTGTGCTTTTCGTCCGGGTCGAGCTCGGCGAAGCTGCGGGTATCGCCCAAGGGCACAAACACCGGATCATAGCCAAAACCCATCGTGCCGCGCGGCGGCCAGGTCAGCGAGCCATTGGCGCGGCCTTCGTAGACCGCGTGTTCCCCGTCCGGCCAGGCGACCGCGAGGACGCAGGCGAAATGGCACGAGCGGTCTACATCGCTACCCAGCTCGCAGAGCTGGCCCTCGACCTTGCCCATCGCCATGTACCAGTCACGCCCCGGTTTGCCTTCGAACCACTGCCGCTCGGCCCAGTCGGCGGTGTAAACCCCGGGGCGGCCGTCCAGCGCGTGGACGCAAAGCCCCGAATCGTCGGCGAGGGCAGGGAGCCCTGAACCCTCCGCCGCAGCGCGCGCCTTGATCAGCGCGTTTGCGGCGAAGGTCTTGCCGGTCTCGGCCGGTTCAGGCAGCCCGAGCGACCCAGCCGAGATGCAGTTCAGCCCAAAAGGCGCGAGCAAGGCCCCGATTTCCTTGAGCTTGCCCGCATTATGCGTGGCAATCACCAGAGTTTCGGAGCCGAGTTTGCGGGTCAAAGGTCCTCTCCATTTTTGGCGACTGCCACAAACGGGTAGGTGGATCGCCAGCAGGGCGAGACGGAGGGGTAATTACGCAAGGTTAGAGACCCCTCCGTCATTTGCTGCGCAAATGCCACCTCCCCAAATGCGCTATTCGGCGAATTTGGGGAGGATCTGAATTGCATCACTTCACCGCTTCGCCTTGCGCCGCGAAAATCCGGTCGCAGCCGATCCGGGCGAGGCGCAACAGACGCAGCAGTGCTTCCTCGTCGTACGTCGCGCCTTCGGCGGTGGCCTGCACTTCGGCGATCTGGCCGCCTTCGATCAGTACGAAATTCGCATCAGTATCGGCGGCGCTGTCTTCGTCATAATCGAGATCGAGTACCGGGTTGCCCCGGAAGATCCCGCAGCTGACTGCAGCGACCCGGCGGGTCAGCGGATCATCGGTGATCGCGCCCGATTTCATCAGGCCAGCGATCGCGATCCGCAGTGCCACCCAAGCGCCAGAAATCGCGGCGGTACGGGTTCCGCCATCAGCCTGGATCACATCGCAATCGAGCGTAATCTGCCGCTCACCCAGCTTCTTCATATCGGTCACCGCGCGCAAACTGCGTCCGATCAGCCGCTGGATTTCCTGCGTCCGCCCGCTCTGCTTGCCCTTGGCCGCCTCGCGATTGCCGCGGGTGTGCGTGGCGCGCGGCAGCATCGAATACTCGGCTGTGACCCAGCCTTCACCCTTGCCGCGCAGCCATGGCGGCAGGCGTTCCTCGACGCTGGCGGTGCAGATCACCTTGGTGTGGCCAAAGCTGACCAGCACCGAACCTTCGGCATGCTTGGTATAGTGCGGCTCGAAACTGATTTCGCGCATCTCGTCGGGCGAGCGGCCGGAAGGTCGCATGAATGATCCTTTGTTACGGTTGTCGACGGGCTTTGGCGCAACGGGGTTGAGCCTGCAAGTGTGCGGCCTACATTGAGGCGTAATGACCAGCCTCCCGATCACCGAACTCGACAGCCGCACCCGCGAGATTTTTCGGGCAGTGGTGGAAGGCTATATTGGCACTGGCCAGGCGGTGGGGTCAAAGACGCTGGCTGGGACCAAGGCGGCGGGCGGGGCGGGGCTCAACCTTTCGCCGGCCTCGATCCGCTCGGTACTGCACCAGCTGGAAAGCCTTGGGCTGCTGGCCGCACCGCATACCAGCGCGGGGCGGCTGCCGACCGAGCAAGGGCTGCGGCTGTTTGTAGACGGGATGATGCAAGTCGCCGAACCTACCGCGCAGGAGCGCGCGGCGATCGAGCGGCAGGTCAGCACGCCCGGTCCAATTGAAGCCGCCTTGGCTGCCGCTAGCACCGTGCTGTCGGACCTGTCTGCCTGTGCCGGGGTGGTGCTTGTGCCGCGCCGCGATCCGCGCCTCACTCATTTGCAGCTTGTGCCGTTGTCTGCCGGGCAGGCGCTGGCGGTCATGGTCGGGGCCGATGGCGGGATTGAGAACCGGGTGGTGCAATTGCCTGCCGATTTGCCGCCGGGCGCGCTCGAGCAGGCTTCGAATTTTATCTCTTCGCATCTGGGCGGGCGTACGCTGGCGCAGGCGGTGCAGGCGATCCGTGCCGAGATTGCCTCGGGCCAGACCGCGCTCGATGGAGCGAGCCGTGATCTGGTCGAGCGTGGGTTGGCGGTGTGGAGCGCAGACGCCGCTCAGCGCCCGGTGCTGATCGTGCGCGGGCAGGCCAACCTGCTCGATGAAACCGCGCTGACCGATCTGGAGCGGGTGCGGCTTCTGCTTGACGATCTGGAGAATAAGCAATCGGTCGCCGACCTGCTCAATTCAGCGCGGGACGCCGAGGCGACGCGGATTTTCATCGGTGCGGAGAACCGATTGTTCGCGCTTTCCGGCTCTTCGGTGATCGCTTCACCCTATCGTGATCGCGAGGGCCGGGTGGTCGGCGTGGTCGGGGTTATCGGGCCGACTCGGTTGAATTATGCGCGGCTCGTCCCCATGGTTGATTTCACCGCCCAATCGCTGGGCAAATTGATCGGTTAAGCGGAATTTTTTTGACATGAACGATGAGACCAAACCGCAGGGCGACCCGGCGGCCCAAGCCGAATTGGCAGGTGTGCCCGACGAACTGCTCGAAAAATCGGAAAGCCGGCTCGACGATGCGCTCGACCGGCTACGAGATGATCTTGAAGTGGCCAGGCTGGAAATGCTGTACGCCAAGGCCGAGACGCAGAACGTGCGTCGCCGCCTGGAAAAGGACATTGCCGATGCGCGCGCCTATGCCGCGACCGGTTTTGCCCGCGATATGCTGAGCGTGGCGGACAATCTTTCCCGTGCCTTGGACGCGGTTCCTCAGGAACTGCGCGAAGATGTCCGGATGAACAGCCTGATCGCCGGGATCGAAGCCACCTCGCGTGAGATCGACAAAGTATTCGGCATCCACGGCATCACCCGCATCGCCGCGACCGGACTGCCGCTCGATCCGAACCAGCACCAGGCCATGCTTGAAGTTCCGAATGCGGACGTTGAGCCGGGGACCGTGCTGCAGGAGCTCCAGGCCGGCTACATGATCAAGGATCGCCTGCTGCGCCCGGCGATGGTGGCGGTAGCGAAGAAGCCGGATTAGGCGGCAGTCAGGACCGGCAACTGGGCTGGTCCGCGATAGGCCGAAGGCGCGTTTCCGGAACCGGTTTTCCACCCCCGCCGCAGCATGAACGCATGCGCCACAATCTCAGCCTGCTGTTCGATGCCATAAGCGCTGAGGGGCTTGCCCGGCTTCAGAGTGTACCAATAGCGCCGCTGCATTGCGCCCCACAGCGGGGCGTACCACCATCCCTTGGTCTGCATCTGCCAGACGTGCGTCATCTCGTGGATAAAATGGGTTTGCAGCGCGGGCGAGGCCGCGCTGAAATCGTCGCAGTAGTTCTCACCCTTGGGGTGGAAGTGCAGGTGGCCGGTCGGTGCCATCGTCACGTGGCGCGGGTGGAACAAGAACCATTTACGCCGCCGCACGGTGACGCGCGCAGTATCGATGGCATCACCGAAAACCTCGCGGACCAGCGCAACTTCGCCTTCGGTTATGAGCCGTTCTCCGCCGACCGGGCAGGTTTCTGCGCTCAGGGCTTGGGCGCCTCGCTTGCCGCGCCCATAGCGGGCATGCCGCCCATCGCACCTGCGCCCATGGCTTCGATCCTGGCTGGCACCGAAATCTTGTCGCCATCGGTAAAGGTCACGGTGAGTTCGGTTTCCGCGCCGGCCTTGAGGCCAGTGCCGACGTCGAACACCATCACGTGCGCCTGGCCGGGCTCGAAGGTCAGCGTGGTGCGCGGATCGGCGGTGGCGTGATCGAACACTTTCATATCGCCAGTGTGGAGTTCGGTCTTGCCCGTACCTTGCACGGCAACTGCGACGATACCGACCACGTCCTTGCTTTGGTTTTCGACTGCAAAATAGACCGCGCCGGGGTTGCCGGGCACCGCGGGAAGCACCAGCCGGGCATCCTTCACAGTCACGCCGGGTTTTCCTTCGGGCGCGCTGCTGGCGGCGGCTTCGGGCTCGTCGGCGCCCTTGCAGGCACCGAGCGAAAATGCTGCAGCGGCAACGAACAGGGATAGGGTAATCCGGTAGGCGCGGTTCATTCTAGGCATCCTTTCAGGTCCATACCATTTTGCCCTCGCTACTGGGCCGCCGCCCTTGTGCCAAGCAAAACCACACCTATATGCCCCCCTGAAAGAGCCGCCCGGATGCTTTGCCGCGAATGCGGGAGGCGAACCACGCGGTGTCATAAAGCAAGCAATGAATGGGGTTGAAATGGCTAAAGTAATCGGGATCGACCTGGGTACGACCAACAGCTGCGTTGCGGTCATGGACGGCGGCAAGCCCAAGGTTATCGAGAATGCAGAAGGCGCGCGCACCACGCCTTCGATCGTCGCCTTCACCAAGGATGGTGAGCGGCTGATCGGCCAGCCGGCCAAGCGCCAGGCTGTGACCAACGGTGACAACACGATATTCGCGGTGAAGCGCCTGATCGGCCGCCGCTTTGATGATCCGGTGACCAAGAAGGACACCGAACTGGTCCCCTATAGCATCGTCAAGGGCAAGAATGGCGACGCTTGGGTCAAGGCCGGCGGCGAAGACTATTCGCCCAGCCAGATCAGCGCCTTCATCCTCCAGAAGATGAAGGAAACCGCCGAGGCCTATCTGGGTGAAACCGTCACGCAGGCGGTGATCACCGTTCCCGCCTACTTCAACGACGCGCAGCGCCAGGCGACCAAGGATGCTGGCCAGATCGCCGGCCTTGAAGTGCTTCGCATCATCAACGAGCCGACTGCGGCCGCGCTCGCCTATGGCCTTGAGAAGAACGACGGCAAGACCATCGCGGTCTATGACCTTGGCGGCGGCACCTTCGACGTCTCGATTCTCGAGATCGGCGACGGCGTGTTCGAGGTGAAGAGCACCAACGGCGATACCTTCCTGGGCGGCGAAGACTTCGACAACGTGGTCGTTGAATACTTGGCCGAGCAGTTCAAGAAAAAGGAGAACATGGATCTCCGCACCGACAAGCTTGCGCTGCAGCGTCTGAAGGAAGCGGCCGAAAAGGCCAAGATCGAGCTGTCGAGCACCGCTTCGACCGAGATCAACCTGCCGTTCATCACCGCGCGCATGGAAGGTGGCACCACCACCCCGTTGCACCTGGTGGAAACGATCACCCGCGCCGATCTTGAAAAGATGGTCGCGAACCTGATCGAACGCACCAAGGAGCCGATGAAGAAGGCGCTGGCCGATGCGGGCCTCAAGGCTGCGGACATCGACGACGTCGTTTTGGTCGGCGGGATGACCCGCATGCCGCGCGTGCGAGAAGTGGTGAAGGACTTCTTCGGTAAGGAACCGCATACCGGCGTTAATCCTGACGAAGTCGTCGCCATGGGCGCGGCGATTCAGGCCGGCGTGCTGCAGGGCGACGTCAAGGACGTGCTGCTGCTTGACGTGACCCCGCTGTCGCTGGGCATCGAGACGCTGGGCGGCGTGTTCACCCGGATGATTGATCGCAACACCACGATCCCGACCAAGAAGAGCCAGACCTATTCGACCGCCGAGGACAACCAGCAGGCGGTGACGATCCGCGTGTTCCAGGGCGAGCGCGAGATGGCAGCGGACAACAAGATGCTCGGCCATTTCGATCTGGTCGGCATTCCGGCCGCGCGCCGGGGCGTGCCCCAGATCGAAGTTACCTTTGACATCGACGCCAACGGCATCGTCAATGTCCACGCCAAAGACAAGGGCACCGGCAAGGAGCAGCAGATCAAGATCCAGGCTTCGGGCGGGCTTTCGGATGCGGATATCGACCAGATGGTCAAGGACGCCGAGCAGTTTGCAGCAGACGACAAGGTCCGGCGTGAAGCGGCGGAAGCCAAGAACAACGCTGACAGCCTGGTCCACGCGACCGAGCAGCAGTTGGCCGAACATGGCGACAAGATCGATCCCGAACTCAAGTCCGAGATCGAGGCAGCGCTGGCCGAAGCCAAAACCGCAATCGAAAGCGGCAACGCCGAGGACATGACCGCCAAGACCCAGGCCTTGACCGAAAAGGCCATGAAGATGGGCCAGGCGATCTACGAAAAGGAACAGGCTGCGGCTGCCTCGCCGGAGGCAGATGCTCCGGCTGAAGGTGGCGAAGACGTGGTCGATGCCGAATTCTCGGAAGTTGACGAGAACAAGGGCTGATTGCAGCGATGAAACGGGACCGCTGCCGTGCTGACCGGCGCGGCGGCGGACTTGTGTGCGGGATGGGGCAATGGCGGTAGAAGCCGACTATTACGAACTGCTCGAGATCGAGCGCACTGCGGACGAAGGCACGATCAAGTCATCGTACCGCCGCCTCGCCATGCGCTGGCATCCGGATAAGAACCCCGGCGATGCCGACGCCGAGCACCGGTTCAAGGCGATCAGCGAGGGGTACGAAGTGCTCAAGGATCCGCAAAAGCGCGCTGCCTATGACCGCTTCGGACATGAAGCTTTCAAGCAGGGCATGAGCGGTGGCGGCGGGCAGAGTGGCGGGGCCGGGTTCTCTGATCTTGGTGATATCTTCGAGACGATCTTCGGCAGCGCCTTTGGCGGCGGCGGTCGCCAGCAGCCGCGGCGCGGCGCGGACCTGCGCTACGATATGGAAATCGGCCTCGACGAGGCGTTCCACGGCAAGCAAGCCGAAATCGAGATCGAAGTCGCCGCCAAGTGCGAAACTTGTGACGGATCGGGCGCCGAGCCGGGCACGGGCAAGCGCCGCTGCAACCTGTGCGGCGGCCACGGCCAGGTCCGCGCGCAGCAGGGCTTCTTCATGGTCGAGCGAACCTGCCCGACCTGCCACGGCCGCGGCGAGGTGATCGAAAAGCCGTGCCGCAATTGCCGCGGCGAGGGCCGGGTCGATACCCCGCGGAAGCTTGATGTTGCGATCCCACCAGGGGTCGATACCGGCACCCGCATCCGGCTTGCCGGACGGGGCGAAGCTGGACCGTTTGGCGCGCCGGCGGGCGATCTTTACATCTTCATCCACATCCGCCGCCATCTGGTGTTCGAACGCGATGGTTCGAACCTCGTTACCCGGGTGCCGATCGCCTTCACCACCGCAGCATTGGGCGGTGAGATCGAAATCCCTGGACTCGATGGCGAGTGCATCAAGGTTGATATTCCCGCCGGGATCCAGACAGGCAAGCAACTGCGCAAGCGGGGCGCAGGCATGCCAGTGCTGCAAGGCCGCGGGCGCGGCGATCTGGTGACCGAGATCGTGGTCGAAACACCCTCGAAGCTCAGCGCGCGCCAGAAGGAATTAATGCGCGAGCTTCAGGAGACCGAGACTGGCGACGAAACCCCGCAATCGAAGGGGTTCTTCGACCGGATCAAGGATGCGTTCACCGGTACTTGAATCCGCTCAACATGGTGATCGAGGCGCGCTAGGCAGTCCGGGACAGCTCTGCCCGTAGGCCTCTGATCAGGTTTGGATCGGCCCTGAGCCGATATTCTTCTTCATCGAGCACGGCATGGAAAGCCTCGTTCTTGCTGGCGGCAAGCTGGGCTGGATCGAGTTCCATCCCCTTGGGCATGGTTGAGGCGATCAGGTCGATCATTCGTTCGACCCCGTGGAGCCGCCCCCACAGATAATCATTCTCGCGATAGGCGCGGCTGAAGAAGGCGCCAAAATTATAGAACTCCGTGCCGCGCAGCACCGCATGGGCGCGGCCTGGGCGGATTGAATTGCAGTCCTCGGGCGAAATGCGATCGACCTTGGCCGGCTCGAACTCGGTCGAGCCTTCGCCGCGCAGCAGGGGCAGGGTGACCGTATCGTAGAACGGGAAGCCCAGATAGGTCAGCAGCACCCGCCGCTTGAGCTCGCGCGGCATCTCGGCGAGGGCCTGAACGAGCAGCCCGTCAACCACCAGATCGGTGGCCGGGAGCTGGCGGCGGCGGGCGATGGCATCGAGCACTGCGCTCGGGTCATGATCGAAATCGCGCGCGATGGTGGTGAAATCGCCGCCCAGCGAGCCGCTCGCCTCGCGATCGAAATAGAGCGCGAGCGCTTGATAGACCACCGCGCGCACAGCCTCGCGCGCCTCGGGCATTTCGGCATCCAGATCATCCCAATCCTCGGCCAGCCGCCGCGCCAGCAGCCGCAGACGGCGGATCCGGAAGCCTAGGTCGTGATCGCGGAAAAAGGCGATGGTCGGTGCGGAGGCCCCGCCGCGCATTGCGGTGAGGTGGTCGAGCCCGTGATGCGCGAGCCATACATTGAGCCGCGCTGATACGGGCTCAGCGCCGCCGATGGCCAATTCCGGGGCAACGTGCTCGATCACCGCGCCCAGTTCTTCCACGATCTGCGCGAACTTGACCTGGCCATAAGCCTGAAAGGCATAGCCCGCCTGCGTCGCTGCCGCCTGCTGGGCCTTGGCGCGCCAATTGCCCAAGCTTCGCATCGTCGGCGAATCGAGGAACAGCGTTCGCCCGAACAGCTTTTCCACTTTCGCCTCAACCTCAGGCCGCAGCGCATCAATGATGGCCTTGAGCGCGGACAGCTGGCGCGAGCTTTCGGCGATTGCTTCCAGATTATCGCGCACCGGCTGTTCGCGCGGGATCGATGAGAGCGAACCGAAGATCACCGAAAAGAAGCCGGGCGCGCGGGCATCGGTGTGACTTTGGCCGCCAACCTCATCGGGGTGGGGATCAATATAGACAAAACGCCGGTCAACCTCGCGCTGGGCGGGGCGATCGCGCAGCACCCCCAACGCCTCGGCAAAGGGCGCGTTGACCAGCACTGACCCATCGATTAGCGCAACGCTTTCGGTGTCACCGCGGTGGCTATGCTCGGGCATGATCCGCTCAACGAAGGCGGTGCGGCTGTGCCACGGATCGCCGCGCTCTTTGGCCAGCTCGTCGATTTCCTTGAGTTGAAGCGCCGGAAAGGCGCCGGGGAAGCTGGCGGTCGCGCGCGCCGCCAGGACTAGCTCAAGCGGCGGGGAGAGGTCTTGCCCGCCTTGCTTCGGGGCCAGTGAACGGAACCCGATAGAAACGCGGTGCTCGCTCTCTTCGATCATCGACGGGCTATTGAGCCGCAGCACCTCGGGATGGCCCTTGAAGTCGGTTGCAGTGACGAACAGGTCAATCGGATGTGACGTGGGCAGAAGCGGTTCTTCGGCCTCACCGCGGCGCATCGCATCGAACGCCTCGGCAATCAGGCGCGAGAAGCCGAGCCCGCCAAATGGCGGCTCGAACCAGCGTGAGCGGATCAGCCGCGACAGCTTGCCGCGCACTTCCGATCGCGTTTCCGGCGCAACGCTGGCCGAAACCACGTTACCGGGACGCTTCAGCAGCCAGTAGACCAGCGGCATGGCCCAGAACTTGGCGAGCCGCGACCACGGCCGCGCATCCGGATCGATCAGCACCTCGACATCGGCGCGTTCGAGCCACAGGTCGGTCAGCGGCTCGAGGCTTTGTCCGGAATGAATCGCTTGGGCGAGAAAGACCCCGTTGATCCCGCCCGCACTGGCTCCGGCAATGATGTCGGTCAGTACCTTGAGCCGCAGCTTCGACTGCTTCTCGATGGTCTCCAGAAGCTTGAGGTAAACCGCCTCGGTGCCGCCGGTTGGGGTTGTCCCACTGTGATGCGCACGGCTTGCCCGGGTAAGCTTCCAGATCTCCTTGATCACCCCGTGCATGTACACGGCAAGGCTCACCCCGCCGTAGCAGACCAGTGCAATGCGGAGTTCCTTCTGGCGCATGGTGCCACCTGACTACAACGAATCGCCAAAGCAAGCGGTAAGGGGCTGCTGAGTAGGAATGCGGCTACTTGCGTTCATGCTTCGTTCCAACTATGCCGCATGTCATGGTAAAGACCAAGCGCCGCTACATCTGTCAGGCCTGTGGGAGCGTCGCGCATCGCTGGCAGGGGCAGTGCGCCGATTGCAGCGAGTGGAACACGTTAGCCGAAGAAGCGCCGGCGACGGTGTTTTCGGCCAAGCATGATTTGTCAGCGGGCGGCCGGGCGATCAGGTTTGAGGCGCTCGACGCTCCGGGTGAGCTACTGGTCCGGCAATCGACCGGCCTCGCCGAGTTCGACCGGGCGCTGGGCGGAGGCTTGGTTCCGGGCAGCGCCGTGCTGATGGGCGGCGATCCGGGCATCGGCAAGAGCACGCTGCTGCTTCAGGCGGCGGCGGCTTTGGCCGTTCGCGGGCAAAGCGCGGTCTATATCAGCGGCGAAGAGGCGGCGGGCCAGGTCCGCCTTCGGGCCGACCGGCTAGGCCTCGGCAAGGCACCGATCCTGCTCGCTGCGGCAACTTCGGTACGCGATATCCTGACCACGCTCGCCACCATGCCGCCGCCTTCGCTGCTGGTGATCGATTCGATCCAGACCATGCATTCGGATCAGATCGAGGGCGCGCCAGGAACGGTCAGCCAGGTCCGAGCTTCGGCGTTCGAGCTGATCCGCTATGCCAAGGAAAACGGCACCGCGCTGGTGCTGGTCGGCCATGTGACGAAAGACGGCTCGATCGCCGGGCCGCGTGTGCTCGAACATATGGTCGACGTGGTGATGAGCTTTGAAGGTGAGCGGAGCCACCAGTACCGGATCCTCCGCTCGATCAAGAACCGCTTCGGACCGGTCGATGAGATCGGGGTCTTCGCGATGGAAGGGGCGGGGCTATTGGAGGTGGGGAATCCTTCGCTGCTGTTCCTGTCAGGCCGCGAACAGTCGGTGCCGGGCAGCGCGGTGTTCCCGGCGATCGAGGGCACGCGGCCGGTGTTGGTGGAAATCCAGGCACTGATTGTCCGTCTCGCCAGCGGCGCAACCCCGCGCCGCGCGGTGGTCGGGTGGGACAGCGGCCGCCTCGCAATGCTGCTCGCGGTACTCGAAGCGCGCTGCGGGCTCAACTTTTCATCAGCCGAAGTCTATCTGAACGTCGCAGGTGGTTACCGGCTCGCCGATCCTGCAGCAGACCTTGCGGTGGCTGCCGCGCTGGTCTCGGCGCTGGCCGATAAGCCGCTCGCTGCCGATGCGGTGTGGTTCGGCGAAGTGTCATTGGCGGGAGAAATCCGCCCGGTTGCGCATGGTTCGATCCGCCTGCGCGAAGCGGCCAAGCTGGGCTTTGCCAGCGCCTATGGCCCGGCTGACTTGCCCGGTGCCAAGGAGCATGGCCGCTATGCTGGTTTAACCTTACTGCCAAATCTCGTTGACCGGATTATGGGCGCCTCGTAGTTTCACCGGCATGACCGGTTTTGACATCGCAGTTTTGATCCTCGTCGGCCTCGGCGCGATCACCGGGTTCATGCGCGGTTTCGTGCAAGAAGTCTTTGCGCTGGCCGCATGGGTGCTGGCGCTGGTCGCGATCCACAACCTGCATACCCCGCTGACCGCGGCGCTGATGCAATACGTCGGCACGGAAAGCGGTGCTTCGGTGCTTGCCTTCGCGATCCTGCTGCTGGTGCCTTATGCCATCGTCAAGCTGCTGTCCGACCGGCTTGGTTCGGCGAGCCGCAATTCGGTGCTCGGTCCGATCGATCGGGTGATCGGCTTCGGCTTTGGCGCGATCAAGGGCATGGTGATTACCGTCCTTGCGTTTTCGGTCCTGGTGCTCGGCTATGACACGATCTGGGGAGCAGGTGGCCGGCCGCAATGGATCGTTGATTCGCGCAGCTATCCCTTCGTGAATCCGGCCAGCGAAGCCTTGGTCAAGATGATTGGCGAGCGCCGTAAGGAAGCGGTTGAAGCTGCGGCGCAAGATCAGATCAAGCATAAGTCCGCCGATACCCTGACCGGCAAGTGAGCAGCGCCAAGTTGTATAATGCCGAACTGCTCGGCCTGGCCACATCGCTGGCCGCCTACCCGCTCGATGAAAACCAGTTGCAGCGCGGCAGCGCTCGCTCGCCAACCTGCGGCAGTATGGTGGAAGTCGGCCTGTCGCTGGATGAGCGCGGGGCCATTTCGCGGCTTGGCGTAAAGGCGCAGGCTTGCGCGGTGGGCCAGGCCGCTGCGGCCATCTTTGCGACGCAAGCAGCGGGTAAATCGGAGCCGGACGTCACCGCTGCAGTGGGCGCGATCGAGGTCTGGCTCGCAGGCGGCCCGCTCCCCGGTTGGCCGGGGTTCTCCGCCATCCTCGCCGCGCGCGACTATCCTGCCCGGCATGGCGCGATCCTGTTGCCGTGGCGGGCCGCGCTTGTCGCCTTCGCGGCGCGCGGCTAGGGATGCGCTGAACTTCGGGGAGAGCGAAACCATGACCACGCCGGCAACGACCGCGCCACCAGAACCAAGCGCGGCCGATATGCGGTTGGTTATTCTCGCTTCATCTGCGGGCACGATCTTCGAATGGTTCGATTTCTTCATTTACGGGACCTTGGCCGCGCTGATCGGAAAGGCTTTTTTTCCGGCCGATAACGTCACCCTGCAACTGCTGCTCGTCTGGGCGGGATTCGCCGTGGGCTTCGGTTTTCGCCCGCTTGGTGCCATACTGTTTGGCTTTCTGGGCGACAAGCTGGGGCGCAAATATACCTTCCTGGTCACGGTGACGCTGATGGGCATTGCGACCGCTGGCGTCGGCCTGGTGCCGAGCGCGGCGAGCATCGGCATGGCCGCGCCGGTCATCGTGATCCTGCTGCGCATCCTGCAGGGTCTGGCACTCGGCGGTGAATACGGCGGCGCGGCAATCTATGTGGCCGAGCATTCCCCGGCTAA
>JAYUCG010000034.1:0-40691 GCA_043740455.1 Novosphingobium sp.
CTAGGGGCGGGGCGGGGGCGGGTCAAGCGAGCATGGAGTTGCCGCAGCGAAAGTCCAGTGATTGGATCGCGCCAGCGCGGGGCGATCTTGGTAGCCGGACCAAGCACGAAGTCACGGTCACGGAACAGCGGGTGTGGCACGGTCAGCCCGGGCGAGGACCAGACCCCGCCGCTCCACAGCACCACGTCGAGATCGAGCACCCGCGCCGACCAGCGCTGACCGCCGCGGCGGCGTCCGAATTCGGCCTCGATCGCCTTGAGCCGGGCGAGCAATTCGAGGGGATCGAGCTTGCTCTTCACGACCGCTGCGCTGTTGGCATAGCGGCGGCGCGAAGGGCCAAGCGGGGCGCTGCGAATTGTGGGTGCGCCGGCCAGCAGTTTGACCTGCTTGCAGTCGAGCTCGTCAAGCGCTGCTGCCAGCACCTTCTCCGGCGACCCAAGCCGCGCGTGCCGCTGGTTTGACCCCAGCGCGATGAGGTAGCGCTGCGCCAATCAGATATCCTGCGCGATGCGCCCGTATAGCTGCGGGCGGCGATCGCGGAAGAAGCCCATGCCCGCGCGGTACTTTGCCGCGCGCGACAGGTCGAGGGTATGGACCAGCACCCCGCTCTCCTCGCCGCCGAACTCTTCGATCAGGTCGCCCCATTCTTCGGCGATGAACGAGTGGCCGTAAAAGCGCTGGCCGTCCTCCAGCCCGATGCGGTTGGCGGCGACCACCGGAATGCAGTTCGATACTGCATGGCCCTGCATCGCGCGGCGCCACATCCGGCTGGTGTCGAATTCTGCGTCATAGGGCTCGGAGCCGATCGCGGTGGGGTAGAATAGCACTTCCGCCCCCATCAGCGTCATGACCCGCGCACACTCGGGGAACCACTGGTCCCAGCAGATCCCCACGCCGACTTTGTGGCCGAACAGGTCCCACACCTTGAACCCGTCGTTGCCGGGGCGGAAATAGTACTTTTCCTCGTAGCCCGGACCATCGGGGATGTGGCTCTTGCGGTAGGTGCCCATGACCTGTCCATCGGGTCCGATCATCGCGATGGTGTTGTAATAGTGCTGCCCGTCGCGCTCGAAAAAGCTGGTCGGGATCGCCACCTTGAGCGCGGCGGCAAGCTTGCGCATCGCGATCACCGATGGATGTTCGGCAGTCGGGCGGGCAAGCGCAAACAGCGCCTCATCCTCGACCTTGCAGAAATAGGGGCCCGAGAAGAGCTCAGGCGGCAGCACCACCTGCGCACCCTTGCCCGCGGCCGCTTCGACCAGCGCGGCCACGGCGGCGATATTCTCGCCCTCATCAGGCGAGCCAAGCGGCAATTGCAGGGCGGCGACGGTCAGCGTGCTCATGGCAAGTGCGCATATTTCGCTTGTAACCCCAAGTCCACCATTGCCGAATGAGCCGAGGGACCCCAAATCGGGACCGAACCAGCAAACAAGGAGAATTCACCATGGCTGAGGCCATTATCGCCGGCGGCTGCTTCTGGTGCGTCGAGGCAGTGTTCCGCTCGATAGGCGGCGTGAGCGCGGTGGAAAGCGGGTACATCGGCGGGACCGTGCCCAACCCCACATACAAGACGGTGTGCGGTGGGCAGACTGGCCATGCCGAGGCAATCAAGCTGACCTTCGACCCAGCCGTGGTCAGCATGGCCGACCTGCTCGACATCCATTTCGCGACGCACGATCCGACCCAGCTCAACCGCCAAGGCGGCGATGTCGGCACCCAGTACCGCACGGCGCTGTTCCCGCTCGACGACGAGCAACGCGCCGAGGGTAAAGCCGCGATTGCGCGCTGGAACGACGAGCATCCCGGGCAAAAGACGGTGACTTCGATCGAGGGCCCAGCCACCTGGTACCCGGCCGAAGACTATCATCAAGAGTACTGGCAAGGCGAAGGTCAGCGCAATCCTTACTGCCTGGCGTTGATCCCGCCCAAGCTTGCCAAGCTGCAGAAGGGCTTTGCGGAGAAGTTGAAGGCTTAGCGGCGCACCACCCTCCCATTCGTCATTCCGGCGCAGGCCGGAACCCAGCGCAAAGAATAATGTCGTCGCGAAGCGACATCGATTGTTTGTCAGGACTGGGTCCCGGCCTGCGCCAGGATGACGGTGCAATTATTTGCCCCTAACCACCTTGCTTGAAACGATATGCCCCTTCTGGTCCTCGGGCCAGAAGTACACCGGGCGCAGGTTGCCCGCTGCATAGCGGCCAACCTGATCGCCAAAGTGCGGCGAGGCGGGATCGCCGCTTTCGCCGCCTGCGGTGACCGCGCGGGCCTTCACCCGGGGGCCGAACTCGACCGCGGCGACGAAGCTGTTGCCGTAGGTACCGTAATAGCGCTTGGTGCCGGGGTAACGCTTGGCCCCGAAGCTGGCGAGCGAGCCCCACTGCGCCGAAGCGAACGGCACGGCAACGCTGGGCTTGGTATCGTCGAAGGTCTGGGCGATGCTGGCGTCATTGCGCTGGTAGCGGTTGATTTCGCCCCACGGCACTTGCCACGCGCCGAAATCGGCCTTGAGCCGCGCCATCGCGCTGTCGAGCACGGCGAGCTGGTCCTCGTCGCTGGCCTTGCTCATCCATTGTTCGACGCTGATACCCTGGGCTTCGGCCGGACCCTTGCCGCGTTCCCACAAGGCTTCGCCCCAGAACACGGCGAGACTGGTTTCGGTCGATGTCAGGCTCCAGCGGTTATCCCATTTGCCGAGCAGCGCTACTGCCTGCGCGCGTGCCGGATCGGGGTGACGCGCCGAGGCTCCGACCAGCCCGGGGACCATGTCGGCAAAGCTCGGCATCCACGGATCGTAGGCCGCCTCGACCAATTGATCGAGCGTGAAGGTCGGACGCGCCGAGAGCACCTTGATCGCATGCGGGGTGCGCGGCTGCTTGCCTTCGCTGTCGAAATAACCTGCGAAGGCGGACTGTTTGGGGCTGTCCTTGCCCGCGCTCCACCAGGGGCCATCGTTGACGTTGAACACCCAGCCATTGGCCGGATTAACCACTTGCGGCAGACTCGCGAGGGCATGGAAGCCCTTCCAGTCAGTCGCTGGATTGCTGCCGTTGACCGGCTTGGTATAATCGAACTTGTTCGAGCGGATCGGCATGAACTGCGGCGCGAAGAACGCGAACTCGCCGCGGTTATCGGCAAACAGAGTGTTGTTTGAGCTGTTGGCATTGAGCAAGGCGACCTTGCGAAACTCGGCAATCGAATGGACCTTGGTGCGCAGGAAGCTCTGCTGCAGCGCGGCCACCGGCCCGTTCATCAGCGCCGTGGCGACCCACTTGGTGCCATCGGCGCGGGTGATCGGGCCGTGGCGGGTGGCATAGGTGGTGAAGGTGCGGCTGCCCATGGTGCCGCCTGCTTTGCGGTAGGCCAGCGTCACGCGCTTCTGCGAGACCGGCAGCACTTGCTTGCCATAATGATAGGCAAAGCCCCCGCCCGGCCGCGCGAAGGTGCTCTCGGTAAACTCATCGATATTGTCGACCGTGCTCGAGGTGTGCATCCACCCCGCAGCCTCGTTGAAACCTTGGTAGACGAAGAACTGTCCCCAGGTGACCGCGCCGTAAGCATGCAGCCCGGCATCGCTTTCAACTTGCAGTTCCGAGCGGAAGAAGAAGCTGGTGTGCGGGTTGATCAGCAGCAGCGGGTGGCCATTGGCGCTGTGCGACGGCCCGATCGCAAAGCCGTTCGAACCCAATGGTTCCTTGAATTCGAGCCCGCGTTCGTTCGCGGTAAGCGCGACTTGTCGCCCGGTATAGAAGGCCTCAAGCTTCGACAGCGGCACGTTTTCGATATCCCCGCCGATGCTGCCTTCGGAAAAGCTCAGCGCCATCCACGGCTCGAAATGGGAGATGACCTTGGGGTGCACCTCAGGATGATCGGCGAGGTACTGGTTAAGCCCCGCCGCCCAGCCGCGCATCAGCGCGCGCAGCCACGGCGGGCTCTTGGCGTACTGCGCCTGAAGGTCGGCCGGATCGATCCACAGCCGCTGGCGCAAATCCGCCCAGATCGCGCCATCGCCATCAGCCTCGGCGCGGCGGCCGAGGTTGGTCAGGTAATTCATCTCGATCCGGTTGAAGTCATCCTCGGCCTAGGCATAGATCATCCCGTAGACGGCATCGGCATCGGTGTGGCCCTTGATGTGCGCGATGCCCCAGTCGTCGCGGCGGATTTCGGCCTGATAGGCAGCGGCAGGTGTCGCCATGGCGAGCGCGGCGGCAACGATTGGAAACGTGCGGTACATGATGGATCCCCTCTGCTACGGGGAGTGTGGCACGCTGGCGGAAGAGGGCAAGACCCTTGCCGCTCAGTCCTTGCGCCACCGGGCGATGAAGAACCCGTCGAGCCCACCTTCGCTGGCCAGCATCCCGGGATCGGTGCGGACATAGCCGTCGATACTTGGCGCGATCCCGGCGCGCAGTTCGTCGGCGCGGATCGGATCGGGTGCGAGCGTCACCGTGGCTGCCTGCATCTCGCCTTCCTCAGGTTCGAGCGAGCAGACCGCATAGACCAGCGTACCGCCCGGCTTGACCCACTGCGCCGCCTGATGAAGCAGCGCCGCCTGCGATTCCGCCTGCTCGGCAATCTGGCGCGGGCCGATCCGGTGGAGCACGTCGGGATGGCGGCGGCAGGTCCCGGTCGCGGTGCACGGTGCGTCAAGCAGCACCGCATCGAACAGCGCTGACGGTTGCCACGCCAATGCATCGGCCTCGACTGTTTCTGCGATCAGCCCGGTCCGCGCGAGGTTCTGCTGGACCCGTTCGAGGCGCCTGGCGCTCGCATCGAGTGCGGTGACCACCCACCCGTCCGCGGATAGCTGGAGCGTCTTGCCCCCGGGCGCAGCGCACAGGTCAAGCACCGTGCGGCCCTGTCCTTCACCCAGCAGCCGCGCGGGCAAGCCGGCGGCCAGGTCCTGCACCCACCACGCGCCTTCGTCGTAGCCTTCGAGGTTCTCCACCGCAGTACCGCGGCCAAGCCGGACATGCCCCGGCATCAGTGACACACCGCCAAGCCGCTCCGCCCAGATGGCGGTCTCAGCAGCGTCTCGCAGCGTCAGATCAAGCGGCGGCAGCGCAGCCAGACCTGTTGCGATTCCTGCGCCGCGCTCACCCCAGCGCGACATGACCGGCGCTGGCAGGGTCGGCGTAGCAGGCAAAATCACGTTGCGCCTGGTCAGCGCCCCGAACACCCCATGCGCCAGCCGCCGCGGCCCGCCAGCAAGCAAAGGCAGCCCCGTGGCGATCACCGCGTGTGGCGGAGTCTCCAGCCGCAGCCAGCCCGCGAGCATCAGCCGCAGCACCGACCGCGCCTTGGCATCGTGCGCCAACGGCAACCGGGTCGCGCTGTCGATCAGCGCATCAAGGTCGGACAGCCAGCGCAGCGCTTCGCCGGCCAGCGCCTTGGCCAGCGCACGGTCGGCATTGCCTTTGACCCCGAGCAGCGCAGAGTTTGTCGCCTGATCGAGCGTCTCGCCCCGGTTGAGCACCGCATCGAGCAATTTGAGCGCGCCCTTGCGCGCGGGAAGGCCGGGAATGTCCATGGGGCTGCCCCTAGAGGCAATTGCAATCGAGAGCCAGCGGGCGCATTTATAAGCGATGACCCAGCGCGCCACCAAACGTCCGGAGAATTTCGCCAAACCCGCGAACTGGACCAACGATCCCGCGCCCCAACCCGAGCCGGTCCCGCCACCCGCCGATCCGCTCGACCCCACCCGTTATGGCGACTGGGAGAAGAACGGCATCGCGGTGGATTTTTAGAGCGGCTTGAACGTCACCATCAACCCGTCCTTGGGCTTGGGGATCGGCCAGGGCTGCCATTCGGGCGCGTAGCCGGGCTCAAGTTCAATCGTGTAGCGCGTCAGCATGTGCGCCATCAGCAGCTTGATCTGCATGTAAGCGAAGTGCAGCCCGAGGCACATGTGCGCCCCGCCGCCGAACGGTACCCACGCATATTTGTGGCGGCCGGCGGAGTTTTCCGGGGTGAAGCGCAGCGGATCAAACTTCAGCGGATCGGGCCAGTATTCGGCCATCAGGTGGACGTTCGAAGGGCTGATCCCGACCCCGGTCCCGGCGGGGATGGTGAACCCCTGGAAGGTGAATTCGCGCAGCGCGCGGCGCGGCAGGCTGGGTACCGGCGGGATCAGCCGCAGCGCTTCCTTGAACGCCATTTCGGTGAGCTCAAGCTTGCCCAGCTCCTCATAGGCAATCGCGCGCGGCACCCCGCTGGTCAACGCCATGATCTCGGCGCGGACCTTATCCTGCCATTCGGGATGCTTGGCCAGCTGCCACACCAGCGAGGTCGCGCTGCTGGTGATCGTGTCGTGCGCGGCCATCATCAAGAAGATCATGTGATCGACCACTTGGTCGACCGGCATCAGGCTGCCATCTTCGTGCGTTGCGGTGGCGAACTGGCTGAACATGTCCTGCCCGCCGCCAGTCTTGCGGCGGCGCAGCGTTTCGGCGGTAAACCATTCGACCAGGTACTTGCGCCCCGCAACCCCGCGGCCCATCGCGGTGAACGGCAGCGGCTTGCGCACCACCCCGATCGAAGCCGCAACCATGTCGACAAAGGCCTTGTTGATCTGGTCCGCCTCGGGCCCGAGCGGCAGGCCCATGAAGCTGTCGGCGGCCAGATCGAGGGTGAGCTGCTTGATCGCTGGGTAGAACAGCAGTTCGCCGACCCAGTGTTCAACCCGCTCGGCGATCCCTCGGTTCAGCGCATCGGCATAGTGGCGCATCGGTTCGGGCTTGAAGGCGATCGACAACGCGCGGCGATCGGCGCGGTGATGGTCGAAATCGATCAGCATCAGTCCGCGCGGGAACAACTGGTCGAGCACCGGGCCCCAGCCCTGCTCGGACGAAAACAGCTTGTCGCGGTCGAACAGCACCAGCTCATTGGCATCCGCTCCGAACATCTGCACCCCGCGCCGCCCGAACCCGCGGTTGCGAAAGACATTGCCGTACTTCGCGCGCATCCGCTCGCCGTAGCCGATCGGATCGGCGAGCAGCGAGAAGGTGGTGCCGACAATCGGCCACCCGTCCTCGCCCGGGATGTGATCGAGCGCGTGGAGGGGCTGGGCCTGCGACCAGTGAGTGAATAGGCTGGGTTGCGGTGCGAGAGTGGCCATAGGTCCTTCCGGGTTACTGACAGCCGTGTAACTTAAACCCGCACTCACAACCAGCCCGCTAATTCGCGCCGGACCAAGGCTTCGAGCATGTCCATTCCCGCAGGCGAGGTGTTGAGACAATCCAGCGCGGCGAACTGCTCGCCGCCTGCTTCGGTGAACTGTTCGCGTCCGCGAATGGCCAGCTCTTCGCGGGTTTCCAGGCAGTCGGCGGAAAAGCCCGGCGCGGCGATGGCGAGGCGGCGCGTGCCCTTTTGGGCTTCGGCCGCCAGCACTGCATCGGTCGCCGGTTCGAGCCACTTGGCTCGCCCGAAGCGCGACTGGAAGCTAAGCTCGATGCGCAGCCCGGGGTGATCGCCAGCCAGCGCCTCGCGCAGCAACCGCGCGGTCTTCTGGCAGTGACAGTGGTACGGATCGCCCAGTTCGAGCGTGCGCTGCGGCATGCCATGGAACGAGAGCAGCAGCACCTCGGGCGCGAAGTCCAGCGCGGCGAGCTGGCGGGACAGGTCGGCCTTCAGTGCGCCGATGTGCAGCGGGTCATCGTAATAGGGCGGCAGGCTGCGCAGCGCAGGCTGCCAGCGCATCATCGCCAGCCGGACCCCTACCGCATCAGCCACCGTGGCAGTGGTCGCGCCGGAATACTGCGGATAGAGCGGCGCGATGAGGATTCGTTCGCACCCGGCATCCTTCATCCGCTGCACTTCGCTGCCCAGCGCCGGGTTGCCATAGCGCATGCCATAGCTGACCATGATCCCATCGCCCAAGCGCGACTGCAGCTCGCCAGTCTGCGCTTTGGTGATCGCAGAAAGCGGCGAGCCATCCTCGCTCCACACTTGGGCATAGGCGTGCGCGCTTTTCTTGGGGCGGGTGTTGAGCACGATCCCGTTAAGGATCGGCCACCATACCAGCCGCGGGATCTCCACCACGCGGCGGTCGGAAAGGAATTCCTTGAGATAGCGCCGCACCGCGCGAGGGCTCGGCTCGTCGGGCGTGCCGAGGTTGACCAGCAGCACGCCGATCCGCGGAGCGGCAATCGGCGGATGATCGGCAGGAAGCATCAGCCTTGTTCTCCATTGAAGGGTAGTGCGTGCGCCCGGATCGATCCCGACGAGGCGAGCGCATTGGCGAGGGCAGGCGGGGCGACCACCGCGCCAAGTTCACCCGGATCGAACAGCGGCGCTTCGCTGTCGATGAATTCGGTCACGATCTCGGGACAATCGGCGAGCAATGGCAGGCCCAGCAGGCCGAGCCGCCCGATCGTGGGCAGCCCATTGGCATAGCGCGTGCTCGATCCAGCGGCAAGACCCAGCCCGAACAGCAGCCCGCCTTCGATCTGCTGGCGCGCGATATCGACGTTCGCGATGCGGCCGATGTCGGCCACCGCGGTGAACTTGTCGACCTTGATCCCGCGCTCGTCGCGGCGCGCGCTGGCGACGGCGGCAATGTGCCCTTCGGCCTCGCCCAGCGTCATCTTCCAGCAGGCCAGGCCCTGCCCGCTGCCGCCGCTGCCGCCGCCCCATTCGGCCAGCGTCGCGGCGCGCTGCAGGCACGCGGCCAGGCGCGGCTGCGCGCCGAGCAGGAGCATGCGGTAGGACAGCGGCTCGTGCCTAACCTTTGCGGCGAGTTCATCGAGGAAGGTCTCGATCAGGAATGCGCCGATGCCGTGCGAATTGCCGCGCAGCCGCCCGGTCGGCAGCTGGGTCTGCACCGGGACATGCTCGACCAGCAGGTTGGGGATTGCGTAAGGCGGGGCCAGCCCGGCGCAGGCCAAGGCATCGCTCTCGTCCTGCAATTTGAGTGCATCGAAGGCGCTGCGCCCGCCGAACAGCCGTCCGCCGAATTCGCAGGCCGTGGCCGGCATGGCCACCTTGATTCCGATCGCGGTCAGCGAACCGTCGGGCGCCACCTTGGCGGAGAGCCGCGCTGCCGCAGGGGCGCGTGGGCGGCCAGCCAGATGCTCCTGCCAGCGCGACCAGGTGAGCTGGACCGGGCGCTTGGCTGCCTTGGCGATCAGCGCCGCCTCGACCGCGTGATCGTGCTCAAGCCGGGCGTCGAAACTGCCGCCAGCGGGCAGCGGGTAGAGCGTGACATCCTCAACCGCGAAGCCCAGCGCTTTGGCCACGGCGGTACGCGCCGCCTGAGGTGCCTGGCTCGCGACCCACAGCTCGCAGCGCCCGTTTTCGATCCGGGCGGTGGCGCTCGCGGTTTCGACGGTGGCATGGAGCGCGGGCGCGATGACATAGTCCGCGCTGAAGTCCGGCTTGGTCCCGAGCTGTCCCGGCGCATCGCCCACCGCCAAGACGCTGTCGCCGTCTCGCTTGAGCCCCTCGGCCAGCGCTTGATCGATCCGGTCGCTGTCGGGCTTGCCGCGCGAAAGGAACCGCGGCGCGATCCGCGCCAGCGCCTTTTCCGCCGCCCACCAGTTGCTGGCCACTGCGGCAAGCCAGCCCTTACCGGCAATCACCTCGATCAGTCCGGGCTGTCCGTCAGCGCCGTGCGGATCGTAATGACCCAGCTTCGCGTCACCGATCGGTCCGTGACGGATCGCGGCGAAGGCCATGTCGGGCAAGCGAATGTCACCCGCAAAGGCGTGGCTGCCATCGACCTTGCTGGGCAGATCAAGCCGCGTGAAATGGAGCGGCGCACCGGGGGGAAATTCACCCGGCCGCTCGCGCGGCGCCTCAGCGCGGAGCACCGGCGGGCGCGGCGGCGAATAGCCAGCGGCATCGGCCACCAGTTCACCGAACGAGGCCTTGTTCTTACCCTGCAGGACCATGCCGTTCTGGGCTTCGCATTCCTCCCAGCTCACGCCCCAGCGCGCCGCCGCAGCCTTGGCGAGCATCGCGCGGGCCCCGGCGGCGGCGGCGCGGGCTGTGGCTTCGTGCGCGGCCAGCGAAGTACCATCGGCGGTCGCGGTAAAAGCCTCATTCTCGGCAAAGCGCCGGGCGAGCAAGCTGTCCGGGCCTTCCGCCAGCCCGGCAAACAAGGGCAGCCAGAGCGGCGCCCATTCGCCGGCGAGCACGGTATTGGCATAGGCCCCGCTGACCGGGGCCGGTTCGACCGCAATCTGCCGCCAGTCTGCGCCAAGCTCCATCGCCACGATCTGCGGCAGCAGCGTGGTGATCCCCTGCCCCATTTCGAGCTGCGGCACGGCCACACTGACCACGCCGTCCTGGCCGATCTTGAGCCAGGCATCGAAGGCGTATTCGCCTGCGCCGGGGCGGAGCGGCGGCGCGAAATGGCGCGGGGACAGCGTCCAGGCGGCCAGCAGCACGCCCCCCGCCCCCATCCCGAAAAAGAACCCGCGCCGCGACAGCCTCATGAACGGTGTCCTAGCGGCTCAGCGCTGGTTGTCGAGCCATGTGCCGACACGGCGGGCAAGCACCGCAAATATCCCGGTCTCAGGGTCTTCATGTGCAGCCGGCGGCTCACCCGCATCGCTGGCCGAGCGGAGCGCCAGTTCAAGCGGAATGCGCCCCAGAAAGGCCATGCCTTGCGCTGCCGCGGCGGCCTCGGCGCCGCCTTGCCCGAACGGATCGGACAGTTCGCCGCAATGCGGGCAGCGGTATCCCGCCATGTTCTCGATCATGCCGACAATCGGCACCTGGCCGATCTCGAACAGCTGCACCGCGCGCGCGGCATCGATCAGCGCCAGATCTTGCGGGGTGGAAACGATCACCGCACCGTCGGGCTTGAAGCGCTGCAGCATCGTCAATTGCACGTCGCCGGTGCCCGGCGGCAGATCGACCACCAGCAGCTCGGCATCGCCCCAGTGTGCGTCAACCAATTGGCCCAGCGCGTTGCCCGCCATCGGCCCGCGCCAGGCGATGGCCTTGCCCGGTTCGATCAACTGCCCCATCGACAGCAGCGGCACGCCCCATTTGCTCGGCACCGGGATCATCTTGTTGTCCCGCGCTGCGGGCTTGATCCCGGTGATCCCCAGCAACTGCGGCTGCGACGGGCCATAGATGTCGGCATCGACCAGTCCGACCTTGCGCCCCTGCCGGGCCAGCGCGATCGCCAGGTTGGCGGCGAGCGTGCTCTTGCCCACCCCGCCCTTGCCCGAACCGACCGCGATGATCCGCCGCCGCGTCTTGTCGGCCACCATGGCCACGCGCACCTCGGTCACGCCGGTTTGGCCGTTGAGCGCATCGGTTACCGCAGTTTCCAGCCGCTCGCGTTCGATCTGGTCAAGCCCGGCAGCATCGAGCACCGCGATCACCCGGCCATCGACAAGTTTGAGCGATTGGAGCCGGGATTTGGCCAGAGGCGGGAGCAGATTGCTGAGCGTTTCAGTCGGTTCGGTCATGGCCAGCTCCCCTAGCAACTAAAAAGCCCGCCGGGAGACTGTTTTTGTGGGCATGTCACTCCTATAGTGCGCCGCATGAATGGTTCAGACAGGTTCGGACGGGGCAAGCCCCTCGCCATGGCAAAGAGCGACAGTCCGTGGGGCGGCGATCCGGACGGCGACGTCAAGACCGGGCCGGAACCCACAGCGCCAGATGGTGAAGCACCGCGCAATCCCTGGCTGATCCCCGAAACCGACAGTCCGCCGCGCCGCTCCGCCAGCATCGACGATATTTTCCGGGGTCGCGGCGGCGGACCATCGGGGCCGGGCAAGCGAATCCGCACGGTCAACCTGCGCTGGTTACCCTGGCTTGCCGGTGGCAGCCTGTTCGCGTGGATCCTGGCAACTTCGGTTCACGTGCTGGCGCAGGACGAACGCGCGCTGGTTACCTCCATGGGCCAATACAGCGCGACTATCGGCCCCGGCCTGCATTTCACGCTGCCGTGGCCGGTCCAGACCGTGCTGCGCCAGCAGACCGGCACCGAAGTGCGTACCGCGATCCCTGAGAAAGAGGCCGAGGCGCTGATGCCAACGGCCGACGGCGAACTGATCGACGTGACTTTCCAAGTGCGCTGGCGGATTGCCGATCTCAAGCAGTTCACGTTCGACGTGCCCGATGGCGAAGCGGCGATCCGGCGCTTGGCCGACGCCGAAATGCGGGCCGGTGTCGCCGAA
Source organism: Novosphingobium sp. (assembly GCA_043740455.1). GTDB lineage: Bacteria > Pseudomonadota > Alphaproteobacteria > Sphingomonadales > Sphingomonadaceae > Novosphingobium. The sequence continues at coordinate 12,135 of JAYUCG010000034.1, forward strand.
ATGCCGTTTGACGACCTGTGGAGCGGCAAGCGCCAGGCCGAATTACAACAGCGCACCATGGCCCGTTTGCAGCGCGTGCTCGACGCATGGCACGCCGGCGTGGCCATTTCCGCGATCGAAGTGACAAAATGGGCCCCGCCAGGGCAGCTTACCGACACGTTCCGCCGGATCAGCGAAGCAAAGCTCAAGTCCGACAAGAACCACGACGAAGCCGAACGTTACAGCGCGCAGCTGATCCAGATCGCCACGGCCAAGGCGCTGGATTTCGACAAGACCTATCAGAGCTACAAGATTGCCCCCGAGGTGACCAAGCGGCGGATGTATGATGACATGACCGCCAAAGTGCTGAGCAACAACACCGTGGTGCTGGGTGGCAGCGGCGTGCCGGCCCTGCTGCCCGCCGCCGATGCCCCCACCTCGGATGCCAAATCCGCGCCGCCGCCTCCGCCACCTTCGCAGGGAGGGCAGTGACCATGACAAAGTCAATGCACCGGACCCGCGCCACCTTGTTCGCGCTTGGCGCGCTGGCCCTGATCGGGGCGTCCAGCGTGGTGATCGTGGGTGAAGGCGATCAGGCGGTGATCACCCGCTTTGGCGCACCGCGCAGTGTGGTCAACCGCTTCAGCCCCTCGGACAGCGGGGCCGGGGCAGTATTCAAGCTGCCGTTCGTCGATCGGGTGATCTGGCTGGCGCGCGGGCTTCAGAGCTATTCGATCGGTGATCAGAAGGTCCATACGATCGACGAGCAAACCCTGCTGGTCGATGCCGACGTGACTTACCGGATCATCGATCCGGTCCGGCTGGTCTCGACCTTGGGCGGCGGCGACCGGGTTGATGACCAGATCAAGGCAATCCTGCCCTCGCTGATTGAAGAACAGCTGTCGCAGCGCAATGCCGCAGTCATTGCCCAGCCGGGCAGCGGCGGTGGCTCGCGCCAGATCCTGTCGGCGCTCGATTCCAAGCTGCGCGCCTATGGCGTAGAGGCTGTCGATTTCCGCATCGGCCGGGTCGTCCTGCCCGAAGGCGGGCAATCCATCGCCTTCACGCGCATGGAAAATCACCACGGCGGCAAGGTTTCGGATATCGATGTCGCCAGCGCGCGGGATGCGCAGCGGATCGTTGCCGAGAGCGAGGCGGAGTCTGCCAGGATTCTCCAGAAGAGCGCTTCGCAGGATCTGGCGTTCTACGATTATTTCAGTGCCATGCGGAACTATGAAGCCAACTTCGGCGATCCGGCACGCAAAAGCGCGGCGACTATCGTAATCCCGCCCGACAGCGACTATCTCAAGCACTTCAACGGAAAGTAGCGCGCTAAACCCGCGCCATTCAAATTCCGTTCAGGCCCGGCAGCGTGAGACCGCCAAAGGGTTCAGATTGCAAAGCTTAGAAGCGAGGATGATATCGGTGCGATACGCTTATGGAGTTACCACGGCGCTGCTGCTGGGCGGCGCGGCCCTTTCCGTTACCACGGGCTTTCCGGCCGGCGCGCAGGTGGCGCAGAATGATCAGAGCCGGATGCAGGACGTGGTCCCGCGCGCCGGTGCGCCAACCAGCTTCGCCGATCTGACCTCGCAGCTCCAACCGGCGGTGGTCAATATTTCGGTGCGGCAGAAGGTGCAGGTCGATAACCCGCTCGCAGGTACGCCGCTGGGCCAGGTGATGGGCGGCGGTGCTTCGGCGCGGCTGGCCGAGGCGCAAGGTTCGGGCTTCATCGTTTCGGCTGACGGCTATGTCGTCACCAACAACCACGTGATCAGCCTCGACCAGAAGGGTGCGGCCGATGCGGTGATGGTGACCATGGCCGACGGCACCGAATATAATGCCCGGATCGTCGGACGCGATCAGGATTCTGACATCGCAGTGCTCAAGATCAATGCCAAGGCGCCGTTGCCGTTCGTCCAGTTCGGCCAATCGGGCAAGGCGCGCGCTGGTGACTGGGTGATCGCCATCGGCAACCCGTTCGGGCTGGGCGGCACGGTGACTTCGGGGATCGTCAGCTCGGTCAATCGCAACACCGGTTCGGGCGCTTACCAGCACTACATCCAGACCGACGCCTCGATCAACAGCGGCAACTCGGGCGGCCCGATGTTCGACATGAAGGGCCAGGTGATCGGGATCAACAACTGGATCGTGGCACCCAGCGGCGGCAACATCGGAATCGGTTTTGCCATCCCTTCGGACACTGCCAGGCCAATTGTCGACAAGCTGATCGCCGGCAAGGCGATCGAGCGCGGCTTCCTTGGCGTGCAGTTGCAGCCGATCACCGACGAGATCGCCGATTCGCTGGGCCTGCCGCACAATCGCGGTGAACTGGTCAGGGTCGTGCCGCCAAACCTCCCGGCCGCTGCCGCCGGGGTCAAGCCGGGCGACATCGTGCTCAAGGTCAATGGCGAAGTGGTCACCCCCGATCGCACGCTGTCGGGCATCGTCGCCGACCTTGCCCCGGGCACGCGCATCCCGATCGATGTGCTGCGCCAAAGCAATCCGATAACGCTTACCGCCACGGTGGCCAAACGGCCCAACCAGGAAGAAATGGCCAAGCAGTTCGGCCAGCCGCAGGTGCCCGAAAACCCGTTTGCTTCGCCGCAGAAGCAAGGTGATGGCAGCAGCGATTCGCTGGGTCTCAAGGTGCTGGAAATGACCCCGGCACTGGCGCAGCGCCTGCAGGTTCCAGCCGGTACCAAGGGGGTGGTGATTGCCGATGTCGACACTGCGTCCGATGCGGCCAATCAAGGCCTCCAGCAGGGTGACGTCGTCATCTCGGCAAACTTTGCGCCGCTGAGCGGGCTGGCCCAGTTCGAAGCCGCGATCAAGGCGGCCAAGGCTGCGGGTCGCCCCAGCCTCACCCTGGAGATAGTCCGTCCAGGCCAGCCCGGCACGGTGTTTATCGCGCTGCGGCTGCGGTAAAGCCAGAGTCTGGCCCAGTTAGATTGAACCGCAGAGCCCTTCCCCGGGAGGAAGGGTTTGGGATGGGGGATCTGCCCTATCGAGCGTGGAACCCCCACCCCCAACCCCTCCCCACCGGGGAGGGGCGAACCTCTTTAATTGCGTCACATTGATAGGTTAGTTCGGCAGGGGCGTGCGGTTTTCGCCGCTTCCGCCAGACCGCCCGCCGGGCTTGCTGCCACCGGTCGCCTCGTTGAGGAAATCGTCATTGGCGGCCGGCGGCGGTGAGGCCGGGACCAGCCCGCCGCTGTTTCCGCCCGGCACTTCCTGCGCAGGCGCATGCGGCCGCTCGACCGCCGGCTGCTTGGCCGGGTCGATCAGGTTGCCCCGTTCATCGACGTAGTAATAATCCTCGGGCCGGCCGCTGAAGTTGGCCTCATCGTCAGGCTCAAGCTGCCAGCTTGGGAGCTGCGCCTGGGTCTGGAACTGCTCGACCGGGCGGCCCGCCACCGCGATCTTCATGTAGCTGGCAAAGGCACGCGCCGGGGCGGTTCCGCCTTGCAGGCCGGGCACCGGCTTGTCATCGTCGCGGCCCATCCACACGCCCGTGGTGATCCCGCTCGAAAAGCCGAGGAACCAGCCGTCCTTGTTTGATGTGGTGGTCCCGGTCTTGCCCGCCACAGGGCGGCCGATCTGCGCCGCGCGGCCGGTACCGATGCTGACCGCGGTCTGCAGCAGGTCGGTGATCCCTGCGGTCACGCTAAGCGGAACTAGCGAGAGACCTTGCTTGGATGTGTGCTGGTAAAGCACCCGGCCCGCAGTGGTCGCAACCTTGGTGATGCCATAGGGCTCGATTGCCTGGCCTTGCGCTGAAACCGCGGCGAAGGCGCGGGTCATATCGATCAGGCGCACCTCGTTCGAACCAAGCACCATCGATGGGACGGTCGAAATGGGCGTGGTGATGCCAAACCGCCGCGCCATCCCGGCCACCGAAGAAAAACCCACTTCGTTGCCGAGCTGCGCCGCGACGGTGTTCTTCGAATAGGCAAAGGCGGTCCGCACATCGATCTTGCCGGCATAGGTGCCGCCCGAATTGCGCGGGCTCCAGCCCTGGATGGTGACCGGCTCGTCGACCACTTCGCTGGTTGGCGTATAGCCCGATTCCAGCGCTGCAAGGTAGACGAACAGCTTCCACGCCGAGCCTGGTTGGCGCACGGCGTTGGTCGCGCGGTTGTAGTTGGATGTCACATAATCCGTCCCGCCGACCAGCGCGAGCACCGCGCCGTCGCGGTCCATGCTGACCAGCGCGCCCTGCGCTCCGCCCGGCACGTTGCGCGTGATCGAATCGGTCGCCGCGCCCTGCAGTTTGGGATCGAGCGTGGTCCAGACCTCGATTGGTTCGGTGTTCTCAGGCAGCAGGATATCGAGCTGCGGCAGGGCCCAGTCGGTAAAATAACGGACGGAGTTTTGGCCGTTTTCCTGCGCGAACTTGATCCCCTTGAAATCGGCATCCTGCGCCGCGTTGCTGCTGACCTTCTTGTTTTCGACCATCAGCCCGAGCACGACCTGGCCGCGCCCCACGGCGGCTTCGGCATCGGCGGTCGGCGCGTAGTGCGATGGTGCCTTGACCAGACCTGCGATGATCGCCGCTTCGGGCAGCGACAGCTGGTCGCCGCTATGACCGAAGAACTTGCGCGCAGCGGAATCGACCCCGTAAGCGCCGCCGCCGAAATAGACCTTGTTGAGGTACAGCTCGAGAATCTGCGATTTCGAGAATTTCCACTCAAGCGCCAGCGCCAATACCCCCTCGCGCAGTTTGCGGCCAAAGGTCTTGGTGTTGTTGAGGAACACCGTGCGCGCCAGCTGCTGGGTGATGGTCGAGCCGCCCTGCCGCCAGGCACCGGTCTGGGCGCGGATCTGGAACGAGCGCGCGACCCCGATCGGATCAATCCCGACATGCGAATAATAGCGCTTGTCCTCGGTCGAAAGGATCGCGTCCTTCATCACCTGCGGAATCTGGCCCGCGCTCAGCCATTTGCCATAGCTTGGCCCCAGCGTAACCAGTTCGCTGCCATCGCGCGCGCGTACGACGATCATCTGTTCGTTCTGGTTGGCCTTCAGTTGATCGAAATCGGGCAGGGTCCGCGCTGCCAGCCCGACCGCGACGACCAGCGAGATCAGCGCGAGCAGGCCCAGAGAGCCGCCCCATGCGAACAGGCGGTGGACCAACAAGCGCCAGCCGCGCGCCGGCTGCTTCTGAGGATTGCGGGGACGTCCGCCACTGGGTGGCGGGGTGCGCCGGATATCAGACCTGGCCATTGGGCTCGTTCAAACCTCCAGCCGGCACTACGCACCCGGCAAGCGCCTCATAGGCCATTAGCAGCGCAGGGTTAATGGGGGAAATATGGAGATTGCGTGCACCCGCCGTACGCGCCGACCGGTGCAGCTAGTGCAGGTACTCGACCATCAGTATCGAACCGTTGTGCGAAGCGACCCGCATCCGCGTGCCGGGTTCGGCATCGGGGCCCTTGGCGATCCATTCGCTGTCGCCCAGCTTAACCCGCCCTTCGCCGCCTTCGATCACTTGCGTCACCACCACGGTCTCGCCGATGGCGCGCGCGCCGCGATCGTTCATCAGCGGATCGGCCGCAACGATCGGGTTGGCGCGCAGCCAGCCCCGCCCGATAAATACCGCACCGACCGACAGCACCGCAAACAGGACCACTTGCAGCGGGACCGAAAGCGGCACCAGCCAGGTGACCAGTCCGGTAATCACCGCCGCGCCAGCCATCCAGATCAGGAACACTCCGGGGATGGTCATTTCGCCCACCGCCAGAACCAAGCCCAGCGCGAGCCACGCCCAGTGCGGATCGTAGGTTGTGCCCAGCAGGGTCATTTCTTGACCCCGCCGCCGTCGCCCAGCGCGTCTTTAACCAATGCGCCGATGCCGCCGATCGAGCCGATCAGCTGGGTTGCCTCGACCGGGAACAGGATGGTCTTGGAATTGGGTGAATTGGCGAACGCGGCCACGGCCTCGGTATATTTCTGCGCGATAAAGTAATTGAGCGCCTGCGTGCCCGATCCGGCAATCGCGTCGGACACCACTTTGGTCGCCTGGGCTTCGGCCTGGGCCGAGCGTTCGCGCGCCTCCGCATCACGGAATGCGGCTTCCTTGCGGCCTTCGGCGGAGAGGATCGCGGCCTGCTTTTCACCTTCGGCCTTGAGGATTTCGGCCTGGCGGAAGCCTTCGGCTTCGAGGATGTTGGCACGCTTTTCACGCTCGGCCTTCATCTGCCGCGCCATCGCGTTGGAAATATCGGCGGGCGGACGGATGTCTTTGATTTCGATCCGGGTGATTTTGACCCCCCATGGCTCGGTCGCGTGATCGATCACGGTCAGCAGCTTGGCGTTGATCTCGTCGCGGCGTGACAGCGTCTCGTCGAGGTCCATCGAACCCATCACGGTGCGAAGGTTGGTGGTGGTGAGCTGCATGATCGCGACAACGAGGTTCGATACCTCATACGCTGCCTTGCCCGGATCGAGCACCTGGAAGAACACGATCGCATCGACCCCGACCATCGCGTTGTCGCGGGTGATGATCTCTTGCCCCGGGATGTCGAGGACCTGTTCCATCATGTTGATTTTGCGGCCGACCCGATCGACGAAAGGGATGATGAGATGAAGCCCGGGCTGCGCGGCGAGGGTGAACTTGCCCAGCCGTTCGATGGTATAGACATAGCCCTGGGTGACAACGCGCACGCCCATCAGCAGGAAAATGAAAACCAAGCCCACAAGAGCTATCAGTACGCCGGGCATGCTTGTTTCCCCTCTATGAAATAGGCAGCAAGTCTAGCGGCTGCGCTGGCTGCGGCAAGCAAATCTGCGTTGCCACTTAGCCCGGCATATTTAACCGCCAAGTAACCATATCGGCATAAGGCTGCGGACATGATCCAGCACAACCCGAAAGAGTTCTCCCAAGGCTTCTGGGGTTCGGAACATCCCGAAACCGCGGCGCTGCGTGTCCAGAAGGACTACGTCGATACCATGATCGCGCTGAAGCGTGAGAACATGGACCGGGTCTACCTCTATCTGACCGGCCTGCTCGACAAGGCCAAGGACGAGCTGGGCCTGTGCCGCAGCGGCGGCGGCAGCGGCGATTCCCGCCGCATGGCGCTGCGCCAGCACATCGACGAGATCGCCTCATACCTCAAAGGCCAGGCGCTCGATATCGAGCGGCCTCAGACTTACCCCGAAGCGGCGGGCCCGCAATACAAGGGCCACTACGTGCTCGAAGATGTCCCGGCGTTCTTCGGTCGGGTCAAATGCGTGCTCGACCAGTGGTACGACAGCCACCTCCTGTCGGTTTACGACGAGGTGGTGATCCTGGTGAACCCGAAGAGTTCGCCTGGCTCGCGCGGCGAATCCTAAAGCCCCTACCCGTTGGGGAGGGGTTGGTGTGGGGGTTCGGCGCGAGCGGAGACGCTCGGCTTTGCCTTGCTCCCCCACCCCCGGCCCATCCCCGCTGGGGAGGGGAGTTTAGCTAAAGCTTCCCGAACAGGGCCAGAACCCGGCCCCAGGCACGCTGCGCCTCGCCCTTGTCATAGGTCGGCGCATCGAGCGTGCACCAGCCATGATCGGCGTTGTAGACCTCGATCTCGGCCGGACGCCCGGCAGCGGCGGCCACAGCCTTGAGCGCATCCTTGTCGCCCGGCGCGCGGGTATCGTCGTTGCGGGCGATGGCGAACAGATAGCTCGCCTGCGTACTGGCGATCAGCTTGTGCGGGCTATCGGGCGCCTGCGTCACCAGCCCCCCGCCGTGGCACGATGCCGCCGCCTTGATCCGCCGCGGCACTGCTGCCGCCGCGCGCACCGTATAGGGCCCGGTCATGCAATAGCCGATCGTGCCCATCCCCTTGCGGCCATCGACCGCGGCCTGCTTGTCGAGCCAGGCGGCGAAGGCCATCGTATCGGTGGTGACCCCTTGCGGGGTGATCGCCGCAATCATCGGCTTGAGCTTGGCCTGCCCCTCGGGCGTGCGCCATTCGGCCATCGACGCCAATATGGGCGCCTTGGCCGACCGGTAGTAATGGTTGACCACCAGCACCGCATAGCCCGCAGCTGCCAGTTGGCGGCCCATTTCCATGTATGCGGCGCGCAAGCCGGCAATATCAGGCCACATGATCACCGCCGCGTGCTTGCCCTTGGCCGGGCGCACAAAGAACGCATCGGCGGTGCCATCGGGCGTGGTGATCGCAACAGTACTCTCGGTCAGGCCGGCGCGCGCCTTGGCGTCGCTCTCGCTGCCGGCACAGGCGGCGAGCACGCCGGCCGCGCTGATCGCGGCGAACTGGCGGCGGTTCAGGCCGCTGGCGGCAAGCGCTTCCTCTTCCTCATGAGCGGTCAGATCATCGCACATTTTCAAGCTCTCCTCGTCCTGCCCCGTGCCGCCGAAACTAGCCAAGCTTCGGGTGAAGACAATCGCGATTTTCACGCTTGCCTCAAGGTGCATGTTAATCGCGTAATTAAATGGTGGATTCCTATGCTGGGTGAAGGCATGTTGCACGCCGAGACCGGCTATCAGGCTGGCGCATTTTCGGAGAGGACATCCATGCGTTCGAAGGTTCTGGCACTCGCCCTGCTGTTGCCGCTGGCAGCATGCGGCAAACAGCTTTCGGCTCCGGCCACGCAAGGCGTTACCGATGCAGCGATCAGCCAGCCCCCCGCGGGCGAATGGCTGACCGTGGCAGGCGACCATAACGAGACGCGCTATTCCCCGCTCGACAAGGTCAACGACACCAACGTCAGCCAGCTGGGCCTCGCTTGGTCGGCCGATCTTGATACCGCGCGCGGGCAGGAAGCCACGCCGCTGATGCACGACGGGGTGCTTTACGTTTCCACCGCCTGGTCGATGGTCAAGGCTTATGACGCCAAGACCGGCGCGCTCAAATGGTCCTACGATCCCAAGGTGCCGCGGGCCAAGCTGGTCGACGTGTGCTGCGATGCGGTTAACCGCGGCGTCGCGCTTTACGGCGACAAGGTCTACGTCGGCACGCTCGACGGGCGGCTGGTCGCGCTGGACCAGAAGACCGGCAAGGAAGTCTGGTCGAAGCTGACCATTCCCGAAGGATCGCATCAGGCGATCACCGGCGCGCCGCGGATCGTCAAGGGCATGGTCGTGCTGGGTTCGGCCGGATCGGAATACTTCAGCCGCGGCTATATCGCTGCCTATGACGCACAAACCGGCAACCAGGTGTGGAAGTTCTACACCGTACCGGGCGATCCATCAAAGCCGGCCGAAGGCAAGCACCTTGAAGCCGCAGCCAAGACCTGGAGCGGCGATTTCTGGAAGACCGGCGGCGGCGGCAATGTGTGGGACGGGATCACCTATGATCCCACCACCAACCTCATCTATTTCGGCACCGCCAATGCCGCGCCGTGGAACCCCGCCAAGCGCGGCGGCACCAACCAGAAGGCCGGTGACAGCCTCTACACCGCCTCGATCGTCGCGGTGAACGCCGATACCGGAGAATATGCCTGGCACTTTCAGGAAACCCCGGAAGACCGCTGGGACTTCGATTCCACCCAGCAGATCATCGTCGCAGACTTGCCGATCGGCGGAACCAAGCAGCATGTGGTGATGCACGCACCCAAGAACGGCTATTTCTACACGCTCGATGCCAAAACCGGGAAATTCATCTCGGGCAAACCGTTCGTGCAGGGGATCAATTGGGCCTCTGGGCTCGATCCGGTCACCGGCGCGCCCAAGATCAACCCCGATGCGCGTTATGAAGTTACCGGCAAACCGTTCCTTGGCTTCCCCGGCGCGATCGGTGCGCATAGCTGGACCCCGATGAGCATGAGCGCGAAGACCGGGCTCGTTTACATCCCGGTCAACAATACCCCGCAGGTCTATGCACCCGATCCTGATTGGAAACCCGGCACCACCGGCTTCCAGCTCGGCATCGATGCCAGCGGCGGCAACATTCCCGCCGACAAGGCAGTGCGCGCCGGAACCATGGCCGCAATGACCGGCGCACTCGTTGCGTTTGACCCGGTTACTGGCACCGCGCGCTGGTCGGTGCCTTACACCAGCCCGACCAACGGCGGGATCCTCAGCACCGCCGGCAACCTGGTCTTCCAGGGCACCGCGCAGGGCGAATTCCGCGCCTATACCGCCGATACCGGCAAGCAGCTGTGGTCGTTCCCGACCCAGAGCGGCATCCTTGCCGCGCCGATGACCTACACCATCGACGGCGAACAGTATGTCGCAGTGCTGGTCGGCTGGGGCGGAGTGTGGGACGTTTCGGGCGGCAAGCTGGTCAGCAAGATGACCCCCAACATCAGCCGCCTGCTGGTGTTTAAACTGAACGCCAAGGGCCAGCTCGCGCCGATGCCGGCGATGGCGGACCGCGTGCTCGATCCGCCGCCGTTCACCGGCACGCCCGAACAGGTCGCGATCGGTTCAAAGATCTACACCAACAGCTGCAGCGTCTGCCACGGCAACGTTGCGGTGGCGGGATCGCTCAACCCCGATCTTCGCCATTCGGCCGCACTCGGCAATCCCAAGCTGTGGCAGCAGATCGTCCACGACGGGCTGCTCAGCCAGAACGGAATGGTCGCTTGGAAAGACCAATTCTCGCCCGACCAGATCGAGGCGGCGCGCATCTACGTGGTCAAGCGCGCCAACGAAGACAAGGCGCTGGGCGACAAGTAGGCGCTAGCTTGCCCTGACCGTCAGGCACGCTATGGCCTGACGGTCGGAAGCAGGGGAACGCAAGTGGCCGAGGGCGCATCACCGCAAAGCAAGGCAAGCGTCGATTGGGACAGCCTGCCCTATGGCGGCGACCTGTTCGGCGAACTGCAGCTGGCCAATGTCACTGCGGCACCCGCCAGTCCAAGCAAGCGCGCACTGCTGTTCCCTGGCCTCGCATTGTGCGGGGTGGCGGCAGCGGCGGCGGCGTGGCTTTCGGAGCACTACGGCTTCCCGCTGATCCTGCTTGGGTTGCTGGTCGGCCTCGCGCTCAACTTCATCTCGCACGACGCCAAGAACCACCCCGGCCTCGATTTCGCCTCGCGCACTTGCCTGCGCTGGGGGATCGTGGTGCTTGGATTGCAAGTCACCTGGGCGCAGATCAGCGCGCTCGGCCCGCTGCCATTTGCAGCGCTGGGCGTGGTCATGGCGATGACCTTTGCGGCGGGCATGTTCGGGGCAAAGCTCAGCGGGCAATCGAATTACGCCGGGATCCTTGCCGGCGGGGCCACCGCGATCTGCGGGGCCAGCGCGGCGCTCGCGCTTTACGGGGTGATCGGCAAGGACCGGTTGAGCCAGGCGCAATTTGCGCTGACTTTGGTGGGAGTCTCGCTCGCCAGCGCCTTTGCGATGTCGGTTTACCCGGCGCTCGCGGGCGAACTGGGGCTGAGCAATGGACAGGCCGGGTTCCTGATCGGCGCCTCGATCCACGATGTCGCACAGGCGATCGGCGGCGGCTTTGCCTTCTCCGATGCGGCGGGCAATTACGCGACGATCGTCAAGCTCGCCCGGGTCGCCAGCCTCGCGCCGCTGGTGGCGCTGACCAGCTTGGCGATTGGCCCGGCCGGAGACGCGGCTGGTCAGCCGATGTGGCGGCGACTGGCGCTGCCGTGGTTTATCGTCGCGTTTCTGGTGGTGGTGGTGGTCAACAGCCTGGTCACGCTGCCCCAGCCAGTGGTCCAGTGGGGGCTGATCGCATCGAAAGCGCTACTGCTGCTGGCAGTGACCGCCACTGCGATGCGCAGCCGGATGGACCTCCTGCTCGGCATGGGCTGGCGTGCAGCGGTGCCGGTGTTCACCGCAACGCTGGTGAGTTTCGCCTGCGCGCTAACTTTCGCTTACTTGCTGCTCTAGCGATCAGATGCAGAAATCGAGCGCGCCGGTAACCGGGTTGCGCCGCCGGTTGGCCACCATGCGGTCATAGAGCCCGGAAATCTGGTGGCTGCCGGTTTTGACGAACAGGAACGGCAGGAAGGCGTGAACCATGCAGGCGAGCCCGGCCAGCACCATCCGCGCGCCAAAGCCGGTCGCGGTGACGAGGTGTTCGCCATAGCTTTCGCCGACGCTTTCGGGATGATCGGTAAACAGGCGCATGGTTGGCATCGGCAATTCCCCCGTTGAAACTATATCCTTGAGAATAGTACGACAGAATCGCAAAATCATCTCCTGATTTCTGGCTATTTCTCGATTGAGCGGTTATCTTGTCCCGCATATGAGCGAAATAACGCAACTTGATACCATCGACTGGGCCATCTTGGGTGTCCTGCAACGCGATGCCTCGCTTCCCGTCCATGAGGTCGGCGAACGGGTCGGCCTGTCGAGCAACGCCTGCTGGCGCCGCATCCGCAGGCTGGAAGACAGCGGTATAATCGCGCACCGCGTCGCGCTGCTCGATCCCGAGAAGCTGGGGCTGGCCACCACCGTCTTTGTCGCGATCCGCACCAACCGGCACGATCCAGCATGGCTCGAGGCCTTTTCGCGCGGGATCGCGGAAATCGATGAGATCAGCGAGTGCCACCGCATGGCGGGCGAGGTCGATTACTTGCTCAAGATCGTGGTCCGCGACATCGCCCACTATGGCCGCATCTACCGCAAGTTGATCGCGCGCATTCCCGACATCGCCGATGTCAGCTCAACCTTCTCGATGGAAAAGATGAAGGCGACCACCGCTCTGCCGCGGCCAGCGTAAGGCAGGCAGCCCAAGCCGCAGGGGGCCCCGCGCGTGGTTCTTCGAGAAGCGGCACAGCCGCTCCTCAGGACGAACAGGGCTTGCGGATTATCGGATTGGCACCAGCCGGATCGCAAACCCGCCTCCCGGGGCAATCCGCACCGTCAGCTTGTCTGCAGAAGTCACGTCGCGGGTTTCGTAAATTACCGAATGGCGCTTGTCGGTGCGATAATCGGCATCGTCGCCATCGCGGTAGATCTGGGCGCGGTAGGTCTTGCCCGGGGTGAGGAAGCCGAAGTCGAAGCTGCTGGTGCGCTCCTGCTCGTCGCCGACCCCGCCGACATACCAGTCCTCGCCGCCGCGCACCTTGCGCGCGATGGTGACGTAATCGCCAACCTCGCTGTTCAGGACCTTGGTGTCCTGCCAGTCGGTCGGCACGTCGCGGATGAACTTGAAGCTCTTCGGGTACTTCGCGTAGTTCTCGGGCGTGTCGGCGGCCATCACCACCGGCGAATAAAGCACCCCGTAAAGCGCAATCTGCTTGGCTTCGGTCGAGAGGATGTCGCTATCGCCCTGGCACTTGAGACTGAGCACGCCAGGGGTGAAATCCATCGGCCCTTCGAGCATCCGGACGAAGGCTAAAAGTCCGCGACAACCTGCACGGTAAAGGCGCGCGGCGCGGTGTAGGTCCAGCCGCCGCTGGTCGAGACCTGCCAGCCATAATTGTCGAACAGGTTCTGCACCAGGGGCCGCAACAGGAAGGTGCCCGGGCCTAGGTGGAACCGGTAGCGCGCACCGAGGTTCACCGTGGTGCGCGGGGCGGCGCTTAGCGTGTTGGCGCTGTTGCCAACCCGGCTTGAGAAGCTCTCGATGGCGAGGTCGAGCGACAACGGGCTCTTGCCCGCGCGGGGCCGCCAATCGAAATTCACCACGCCGTGGCGGCGGATCTGACCGACTGGCCGCGGCCCGATCTGGCCGCTGGTCACCGCCTCGCCCGAGAGGCGCGGGTCAAGCAGCAACAGTCCGCCGACCACATTGAAGCCGGGCACCAATTGCCCGGTCAGCGACAGTTCGATCCCCCGGTTGTTGAGGCTGCCGAGCTGGCGGTAGCGCAAGCCGTTATCTAGGTTGTAATATGGCTTGGTGATAGTGAACGCGCCCGCGATCAGCGTGAGATGCGGGGTCAGTGCGAACTTCACCCCGCCCTCGATCTGCCGGGTGTGGATGGCCGGCGGCGCTTCGGACCGGTTGACCGCGACATCGGGCGCGATCAGCGCTTCTTCCTGCCCGTGAGAGGCACCGGCGTAGAGGCTGAGACCCTTTCGCAGCGTCAGCGAACCAGACACGTTCCAAGTGATCGGCCGGTCGCGGGTAACCGGGTCGGTGAGCAGCGGATCGGCGAAGTCGATCGCCTTGGTATAGCTGGTCTTCGACAGCCCAGCATCGAGCGCGAAGCCATGCGCCGAAACCAGGCTCCACGCTGCGCCGTAAGTCAGCTGATCGACCCGGTCGCGGTTCTTGGGGCCGATCGTGTAAGCCGGCTCCGGGATCATGGCATTGGCGAGCAAGCTCGACGGGCCATACTGGAAACTGGCGGTGCCGCCAAAGCGGCGCACCTTGTGCCGCCCGCGCAAGGACAACGTCAGCTGCTGGCTGGTCGCCCCGCCCCGCCATTGCCGCACCAGCCGGGCTTCACCCGAAAGCGATGCATCGAACGATCCTGCATCGGCGACGATCCGGTGCCCGCTGGCGCTGCCATCGGCGAGAACGCCGGCATAGAGGTCGGCGAAGCTCGCGTGGAGATCGCGGCGGGTGTAGAAAAGACCGCTTTCGAGGCGGAGGTCGGAGCCGAGCGCAACCTTGCCGATCCCGCCCCACAGCCAGGTGTCCGCATTTCTCCCTGTCCAGCTTGGGCTAAGGTCAACGCCCCGTTCCAGCCGCGGCGGCCCCGCAGTTCCGGCCAGGAAAAACGTCGGTCGCGCTTCGTCGCTGCGAAACCGGAAATCGCCGGCGAACAACAGCAGTTCGGCACCCGGCGCGGGGCGAACTGCCAGCGTCGCGCCGAACGTCCGGACAAAGCCGGAGCCGCCTTCGGTGCGGTGCAGGTTGCGAAAGCCGAACCCGCCTGACAGGCCCAGCCGTTCGTCGTCCAGCGGCTGCTTGAATTCGAAGCTGCCGCCCATACCCAGCGAACTGGTCGAACCGTTGTCGAGGTTGGCGCTGTAGCTACGCTTCGCGCGCGGCTGGGTCAGCGAATAGTCAACCAGCCCGGTCGGTGCGGGGAACGGGAAGCGCTGCGAGGCAGGGCCGACGCGGATCGTGCTGCCATCGATCAGCCGGGTCGAAACCCGGTCTACCTGATCGAAATAGAGCCCTTCGAGCCGCACGTTGCCGGCATCGACCGGATTGAAACCGCGCACATCATCGGTAGTGTAGAGACCGCTCTTCTCGTTGCCGACTGCCTTGCCGAAGGCGTCGCTCGACTGGGTGGTGACATTGTCCGAGGCACGCTGCGCATAGGCCGCATGCGGCATCAGCGCCAGCCCCCCAGCCAGCGCGGCCCCCAGTTGCATTGTGAAACGCACCGGCAGCCCTTAGCGGAAGAGTCGCCGATGAAAAGGGGTTAAGTATCCCCGCGCTCCGCCGGGTCTTCATGCAGCCATGCTGCATGGCGCGGGGCGCGTTTGGTCGCGGCCCAATCGTTGAGCATGACCGGGGCGAGTGCGCGCAGTTCGGCGTGCTGATCCGGCGTTCCGATATTACACGCCAGTTCAAGCCGGTGGCCGTTGGGATCGAAGAAATAGATCGAACGGAAGATGCCGTGGTAGGTCGGGCCGAGCACTTCCACCCCCTGCGCCTCGATATGCGCTTTTGCCGAGAGCAGCGCGTCGAGATCGCCGACCTCGAAGGCGATGTGCTGAACCCACGCCGGGGTATTGGGATCCTTGCTCATCTCCGGTTGCTGCGGCAGCTCGAAGAAAGCCAGCACGTTGCCCCCGCCGCAATCGAGGAAGATGTGCATGTAGGGATCGAATTCGCCGGTCGAGGGGACGTGATCCTCGGCGAATGCAGTGGTGTAAGTCATCCCCAACACGCGCGCGTACCAGTCGACCGTCTCCTTCGCGTCCTTGCAGCGATAGGCGACGTGGTGGATTTTTTCGAGGACCGGAGGCTGGGTCATTCCGCAGGCTCCTTCGCAGCGTTGTTGCTTCCGAGCACCCCGCGTTTCATTTGGTCGCGCTCGATCGACTGGAACAGCGCGGTGAAGTTGCCCTCGCCGAAGCCTTCGTCCTTCTTGCGCTGGATGAATTCGAAGAACACCGGGCCGATCTGGGTTTCGCCGAAGATCTGCAGCAGCAGCCGCGGATCTGTCCCAGAGTCATCGGCGTCGGTCGAACCATCGAGCAGGATGCCGCGCCTCTGGAGTTCATCGACCGGCTCACCATGGCCGGGCAGCCGCTCGGCAAGCATCTCGTAATAGGTCGCAGGCGGCGCGGACATGAACGGCACGCCGAGCGCCTTGAGCTTGTCCCAGGTTGCGATCAGGTCGTCGCAGATGAGGGCAATGTGCTGAATTCCCTCGCCGTTGTAGGCGCGCAAGAATTCCTCGATCTGGCCGCCGCCAGCCTTGCCTTCTTCGTTCAAAGGAATGCGGATCTTGCCGTCGGGCGCGGTCATCGCCTTGCTGGTGAGCCCGGTATATTCGCCCTTGATGTCGAAATAGCGAATCTCGCGGAAACCGGCGATGCGCTCATAGAACGAAGCCCAGTGCGCCATCCGCCCGCCATAGACGTTGTGCGTCAGGTGATCGATCAGCTTGAGCCCTGCCCCCGCCGGGTGCCGGTCCACGCCCGGCTTATAGACAAAATCGATGTCGTAGATCGACAGGTCGCCGAACGTGCCGCCTTCATAGCGATCGATCAGGTAAATGATCGATCCGCCGATCCCGCGGATTGCGGGGAGGTGCAATTCCATCGGCCCGGTCTTGACCTCGACCGGTTCGGCTCCGCGTTCGAGCGCCGCAGCGTAAGCCTTGGCCGCGTCGCGCACCCGCCAGCCCATACCGCAAGCCGACGCGCCATGCTCGGAGGCGAAGTAGGCAGCCGGGCTGCGCGGTTCGTAATTGGCGATCAGGTTGATCCCGCCCTGCCGCCACAGCTGCACGTCCTTCGAGCGGTGCTGGGCAATGCAGGAAAAGCCCATCTTTTCGAACACGGGTTCGAGCATGCCCTTTTCCGGGGCGGAGAATTCGACGAATTCGAACCCGTCGAGGCCCAGCGGATTGTCGAACAGGTCGGCCATGCGAATCTAGCTCCAGCGGTGACATTGGTTGCAGATGAAACTAGTTACACGGCCTCACCGAGTCAAGCTTTGTGCGCGGCGATCAGCTCTCGGTAATGGCCAAAGAGCTGCTCGAAATGATCGCGCATGGTTTGCACCTTGCGGGTACTGCGCGGCCAATCTTGCGCGGCCAGCAAGCCGATCGCACCAGCCAGCGCATGGCTGTTCGCCGCCTTGTACACCAGTCCGCCGCCGCTGATACCATGGTCGGCGGCGGCACCGCGATCCGGCACGATGACTGGAGTGCCGCTGGCCAGCGCCTCCGCCGTGGCCAAGCCAAACGTTTCGGCATCGCCGCCATGAACGACGGCATCGGCGCTCGCGAGCATGGCGGCGAAACGCGGACGGTCGCGCACCGGGTCAAGCAGCATGATATGCGGATTGCTGCCGATCGCGCGCAACACCTGAGGCTTTTCGCGCCCTTCACCCAGCAGGATCAAGCCCAGCGGGATCTCGCGGGACGCGCGCTTGACCGCTTCGATCACCACCGACCAGCGTTTTTCAGCCGAGAGCCGCCCCACGGTGAGCAGCAGGCCCGCCCTCTCGGGCAAGCCCAGTTCGCCGAGCAACCTTGCGCGCAGCGCCGGATCACGGTTGGCGGGCGAGAATACGCCTTCTTCCACGCCCATCGGGATCAGCGCGGTATGCGCCACGCCTCCTGCCACCAGGCGGTCCTGAAGGTCGCGGCTGGCACAGATCACGCTGTCGTACTTCTGCGACAGGCCCCGGATATGACGCAAGTAGGGGGCGAACAGCCGGTCGGTGGCGCGGCGCGGGAGCAAGGGATCGAACCAGCGATAGGCATAGGCCGTCATCGGATCGGCGTGCATGAACAGGCTGCGCGGCACGTTTCCGCCCCACTCCGCCACCCATGACGGGCTGCGCCACGGTGAGCCGACCTCGACCAGATCGGGCTTCAGTTCGTCAAGCGCGGCGTGCAGCGCCGCCCTGTCGCCAAAGTACCAGTAATTCTTGTCGACGATCAGCCGCGGGCTGGGGATTGTCACGATCCGCGCACCGGGTCCGCGCTCGATCACCTCGTACCGATCACCGGGCGCGAGGATCACGATCTCCGCGCCCAGCTCAGGCCCGAGCCGCAACTTCTGTTCGACGTAGGTTTTTACCCCGCCACCATGCGGCGAGTAGAACGCGCAGACGTCGACCAGCCGCACCTAGTTGGTTTTCAGCGGCGCGACGCCCAGCCCGTTCTTGTAGTTCATCACTACCGAGATCTTCGAAACCCCGCTGCCGTTGACCACCACACGCGAGTTCTTCACGCTGGGTTTCGACCAGCCGAGGTGCGGGTTGCTGGAAAAGCCGATCCCGTCAATCTTCCACTGAAAGTGGCGATCCATGTTGCGGTCGTGCAGCACCGATACCGCATAGGTCCCAGGTCCCGGAATGCGCACGCACAGCACCACCGGACCCGACTGCGGGACCGGCACTTCAACGCGGCGGAAGGTCTTGCCCGCGGCAACCAGCACGTTGTCGTCAGCGAGAAAATCCTGCTCGTTACCCGGGTAGATTTCCAGCTTCATCTGCCCGCTGCGGTCCTTCATGCCGACGGCCTCGACCAGCAACGCTGGGCCAGGCTCGCCAGCGCGGCAACGCCCTTCGGCCTTGCCGAGATCGGGTGAACTCTTGAGCGCCGGACCGGCCGCCAGCAGCAGCGGCAGCGCCAGGGTTACAGCAAGAGGCTTCATTTCACTTTCTCCGCATCGAACAGGCCGGTGAGGCCGAATATGGTTCCAATCATCAGGTGTGCAACCAGCAGCAGCACGGCCATCATCGCCATCAGTGCCGCAACGTCCGCCCCCTTGCCCAGTAACAGCACGGTAATCCCGGCAAAGACAACATCCTTGTTGGGCATCAGCGGCAGCCTTGAGACCAGCATCCGCAGCGTTGCCAGGACCAGCCACAGGGTAATCGCCACGCCGGGCAATACTGCATGCCACATCACCGCCGAAGCAATCAGGATTACAACGATACGGACGAGATGTGCCGCCGAAATGAACCAGAGATCGGCCTTGGGCAGCGTCAACAGCTGGCGGCGCAGCAGCAGGATGCCAAGCGAAGTCAGCAGCACCACGCCGAGCGAGGCAAACGCAGTGGTTCCTTCCATGCCGAGCTGCCCGCCCGAAACGTAAGGCCAGGCGAAGGCGAGCATGACCAGCGTCGCGCCATTGCCGACCAGCGCGGAGAGGATCGTCATGTCCTTGATCGCACCAAACGGTGCTTCAGACAGCCGCGTGCGCGCCCGCGCCCAGGCATAGAACTGCGCCTCGCCCAGGTAGCCAAGCAGCAATTCGTTGGCGACGAGCTTGCGCAGCAAGGCCCCGATTCCCGCCACCGGCATCGCCCAGAGGCGGCGGTAAACCACCCATTCGCTGATCGGACCGGCGAAGTAATAGACCGCAAAAGCAACCCAGAAGACCGGGCTGGCCGGGATCAGACCCTGCACCTTGGCGAAATCGAGATCCTTGAACTGCAGTGCCACGGCAACCAGCAAGGCGAGCGACACGGCCATGCTGGCAAGCGCCGCCCAGCGGCGGCTGCGCGGCGGGGCGGCTGGCGCTTCGCTCACCGCGTCAGTCCCTTGCGGGGTGAAGGCCAGTTGCCCGGACATAGCGCCGCGCCGTGGCTGACAAGCGCTGAACCGCCCATGAATTCGTGTTCCGTCATGCCGCAGCCAGACCTTCGAACAGCTTTCGATAAGCCGCAGCAGCGGCGGGAATGGTGAAACTCTCGGTCGATTGCCGCGCTGCGCCCGCATCGAACGGCATGATCAGCACCTCGCGCATCGCCTGCGCCAAGCCCAGTTCATCGCGGACCGGGGCGAGCCGGGCGAACCTGCCCTCACCGGTCAGCGAACGCATCGACACGCTGCAATCGGTCCCGGCGATCGGCAGCCCCGCCGCGAGTGCCTCGACGATCACTGCAGGCACACCTTCGTAGTCGGATGACATGACGAAGGCCAAGGCTGCGGCCAGATGCGGTGCCGGATCGCAGTGCCCGGGCAGCGACACCCGGCCTGCGATCCCGAGCTGCGCCGCCAGTCGCTCAAGCTTGGCGCGGTCTGCCCCCTCGCCGACGATCACCAGCCGCGCGGCGGGCTCTTCGAGCCGGGCAAAGGCGCGCAGCAACAGCGGGAAATTCTTTTGGCCGGACAGCCGCCCGACCGTAACAAAGTTCGGTGCGCGCGGCGTAGAGCCATCGCGCGGGATCGCGCCAAGCGCATCGCGCTGCGCGACCTCAAGCGATGGGTCTTCGATGATCGCGATCTGCGCTTCGCTGACCTGCATCGCCGCGGCGATCTCCGCGCGCATCGGCTCGGCCATGCCGACAAACCGATCGAACAGGCGGCCCTGGATGCGCAGCCAACGGTGATAGAGCCAGCGCACCGGCTGGGGCAAATCGCGGCGCTCAAGGTCATTGCTGATCTTGAGCGCGATGGGCGGGCAGCGCCGCCCCAGCAGCAGCTTCACCGCCGCCCCGACGATGGCGTAAGTATTGCCGGCGAGGAACAGCACGTCGACTTGGCTAACCCGCAGCCAGCGCCACGTGCACCAGATCATCCAGATCGTTTCCCACGCCGCGGTCGGGATCGGTTCGGGCCGCCGCACATAGTCAAGGCTCGGCGCAATGCCCTGCATCGCCCCGGCATCGCGCCCGAGCAGGACCTTCACCTCCACGCCCTCGGCCTGCCAGGCACTCGCGAGGTTGAGCGCAACCCGCTCGACCCCGCCGGGCTCGAAACTGTGGATCGGCATCGCAATACGCAAGGCCCTCACCGCGTCAGGAGCTCGGCATAGCGCCCGGCGCGGCGGCGCGCGGCGAAAGATACGAACGTGGCGGAGATGCTGTCGAGCAGCGCCGGAACGGTCACATCGCCCGGATGCACCGCAGCGCGCACCACCGGCTGGACGTGCAAGGCATGGCGCGCGAGCCCGGCAAAGAACCGCGATGACAGCTGGCGAGATTTCGACCGGCTCGCCCAGGTGATCACGGGGCCTTTGGCGAGCACCTTGCCGCTTTGCGGTTGCCACACCCGCATGTGATCCTCGGCCAGCGCGAAGTCGCTGGCGGACAAAGCTTCGCGCGCACCGTCCCCATAGAGCCACGCGGGAGCGATGAAACCTGCCACAGGCCGGCCGATGGCGTCCTCGATCAGCTTGCGCCCATCAGCCATGCGCTGAGCGGCAACGTCGCGGGAGAGGCCAAGAAATTCGCCCTCGCCTGCAGTCATGTGCTTCGCCTTGAACGCGGCGGCACCGGAATGTTCGGCCAGATCCTTGTGAAACCAGCCGTGGACGAACATCTCGACGCCAGAATCGGCCCAGTCGCGCAGGCGGCGCTGGAACGCTGTGCTGTCTGCCAGGGGCGCCTCGCTCCAGTGGTTCGGCACCACCAGCATCGCAAACTTCGGCCCACCCAGGATGCCGCCCAGCAGCTCGGCCAATTGGTCCACCTCGCGCTCGAAGCGCGGGCCGACATCGTGGATCGAGGCGAGCAACAGCTTGGACATTGCGCGCCGCCTATAGCGGCATTTGCTGGCTCGCGCAGTGGAAACTGCCACCGCCGCCGAGCACGGCATCGGCCATGATCCCCACCGCCTCGCGGTCGGGGAACAGCTCGGCAATCGCCGCGACCCCGTCCGCATCGTGCGGGCTGCCGTAAATCGGCACCACGACGAGCGAGGTGGTGACCGCGAAATTCATGAAGCTGGCGGGCTCGATCCGCCCATCGACTTCGATCCGTCCGGGTGAGGGCACTTCGCGCACCGCCACTCCGAACGCCTCGGCGCGCGCCTTGGCATCGGCATAGATCGCGGCATTCGGATCGTCCCCACCAGTCGCTCGTGGCAGCGCGAGCAGCCCTGGCGCAACGAAGCGGGCGAGGTTATCGACGTGCCCGTCGGTGTGGTCGTTAATCAGGCCGTCACCCAGCCACAGCACCCGGTCAAACCCCAGGTCGCGCTCCAGCCGTGCTTCGATTTCGCCGCGCGACAGCTCCGGATTGCGGTTCGGGTTGAGCAAGCACTGCTCGGTGGTGGCGACCAGACCGGTGCCGTCGCCGTCGAGCGCTCCGCCTTCGAGCACCCAGTCGGCCGTCTCGACGGCCAGCCCCGCATCCTGGGCGAGTTCCGCCCCGATCTCCTGATCTCCGTCCATCAGGTATTTGCCGCCCCAGCCGTTGAAGCCGAAGCGCTTGGCCACGTGCAGTTCGCCGCGCGCCACCACCAAGGGTCCGGTATCGCGCAGCCACACATCGCCAAAACGCCGCACCTCAAGCTTCACCTTGCCCGAGCACAGCGCCTCGGCCCGCGCGCGGTTGGCGAGATCGCGCACGACCAGCCGCACGTCCTGACCGCTTTCCGCAACCGCAGAGGCGAACGAGGCGATCTGTTCCTGCGCGCGCTCGAAATAGCCCGGCCATTCCTCGGCAAGGTGCGGGAAACCGACCCACAGCCATCGCTGCGGATGCCATTCGGGGGGGATAAAATCATTTGACATAGTATATGGAACTATTATTCCTAGTCCTGTAAAGGAGAGTTTCGATGGGCAAGTATGAACCGCTTTCGCATTACCTCGCTGAGGTCAAGGGGGATAGCTGGGATGCCTCGTTCGGCGAAATTGAACGAATTCTCGGATTCGACCTCCCAGTCAGCGCTCATGAGCACCGTGCGTGGTGGGCCAACAACCGCAAGGGCAACCATAGCCAGACCGACGGCTGGCTCAGCGCTGGCTGGGAAACGCGCGAAGTCGATCAGCCGAACAAACGCGTGCGATTCGAGCGCCGTCGCCAGACGGCGGGGAGCGATAAGCCAATCCGAGATTTGTGGCGGCAAGCTGCCGACATCAGCGGCATCGAGGATCGTGCCGAACTTGAGCGGCGGGCAGTGACGACCTTTATCCACCTCGAAGCCGGGCGACAGCTTGCTGAGCTCGGCGGAACAATGCCGAATCTCAAGATCCCTCCGCGCGAGCGGCCCACCTGGTGATCCTCGTCGATACATCGATTTGGCTAGACCATCTGGGTTCGGCCATCGAACGGGTCAACGAACTGGTCCTTGAATGCAAGATTGCCCAGCACCCTTATGTCACAGACGAAATAGCGGTTGGCTCGCTTCCGCTCCGTGAACGAACGATCAGAGCACTGCGCGGCCTGCCGCAAATCGCACCTGTATCCGATGACGATTTTCACGCCTTCATGGACGAAACCAAACTGTTTGGAACGGGCTTAGGCTTTGTGGATATCCATCTGCTAGCCGCAGCGGCGATGGCGCGCGCAACCGTTTGGACCAGAGATCGCCGGATGTTGCTTCAGGCTGAACGCCTGAACCTGTCGTTCGAGCCCTGATCCTCACTTCACCCCCGTCCGGCTCTTGTCCCTGATCCGGCGGAATTCGTCTGCTTTGTGCCAGTTGGGCCAATCGGTGGTCATCGCCAGTTCGCGGCCGAGGCGGTAGAACAACGAGATTTCCTGAACGGCTCCCGACCAGTCCCACGTTGGATCGTACTGGTCGCTCGGCTGGTGGTAGCGGTGCTGGACAAAGTCTTCCGCCGCCGCGTCGCCCGCCGCCTTGCCGCCTTGCACCCAGTCGCTGCCGCGCCCGACCGAGAACATCGGCACGCCCAGCTTGGCAAAGCTGAAGTGATCTGAGCGGTAATAGTGGCCGCGTTCGGGATGATCCTCGGGGGTTTCGTAAAGCCCCATCGCGCCCATCGCCGCCTTGAGATACCGGGTGAGATCGCTCTTGTCGCCGCCGGTCACCGAGACGTCCTTGCTCGGGCTGCCCGGACCGACCCCGTCCATGTTGACCCCGCCGACCGTGCGCGACAGCGGATAGACCGGGTGTTCGGCGTAGTAACGCGAACCCAGCAGGCCCGATTCTTCGAGCGTCACCGACATGAACACCTGGCTGCGATCGGCTGCACCGGCTTTCACATTGGCTTCGGCCAGGCTGACCAGCGCGCCCACGCCGGTCGCATTGTCGATCGCGCCGTTGCAGATGTTATCGCCGGTCTTGTCGGGCGTGCAGCGGCCCAGGTGGTCCCAGTGCGCGGTATAGAGCACATATTCGTTCGGCCGCTTCTTGCCCGGCAGAATCCCGATCACATTGTGCGATGTCGCCCGCTTGATCTCGTTGTCGAAGCCGAGGCTGGCGGTCGCGCCCAGCGGCACGGCCTTGAAGCCCTTCCGCTTGGCCGCCGCGCTCAGCGCCGCAAGGTCTTGCCCGGCGGCCTTGAACACGGCTTCGGCCACGGGCTTTTGCACCCAGCCATTGGCCTCGGTCTGGTCCATCGCATTGTTGGCCGAGGCGATATAGTGCTGCGTGCCGGTCCAGCTCGAATTAACCACTTGCCAGCCATAAGCCGCGGGGAAAGTATCGTGCACGATCAGCGCGCCCGCCGCGCCTTGCCGCGCCGCTTCCTCAAACTTGTAAGTCCAGCGCCCATAATAGGTCATCCGGCGGCCCTTGAAGAGGCCGCTCTCGTCGGCCTGCTCATAATCCGGATCGTTGACCAGGATGACCGCGATCTTGCCCTTCATGTCGACGCCGGCGTAGTCGTTCCAGCCGAGTTCGGGGGCGTTGATGCCGTATCCGACGAACACCAGCGGCGCGTCCTTGATCCGGGTTTGCGGGGTCACGCGGTAGCTGCCGGCCACGATGTCTGGCCCGAAATTGTAATGCAGCTGCTGGCCGCCCGCTTCGACCGTCAGGCCGTCCGCATTCTTCGCGGTGATGTCGACCGTCGGCACTTCCTGCAGCCATGAGCCCTTGTTGCCGGGCCTCAGTCCCGCCGCCTTGAAGCGATTGATGATATAGGTGATCGTCAGGTCTTCGGCCCGGCTCCCCGGAGCGCGGCCTTCGTAGCGGTCGGACGACAATTCCTTGGTCACGTCACGGATCGTGTCGCCGGTGATCTTCGGCACGGCGATCTGGGGGACCGGAATCAGGCCCGAATGGCGCGCCGGAGCCGCCGTGACCGCTACGCCGGCAACCAGCGCCGCAGCGGCTGCGACAAGCGAGATTTTTCCGAACCGTGCAGGAATCATGATCTTGCGCATCCTTGAAATGGTGTGCCGCAACATTGGCAAAGCCCGCCCCCGCGCGCAAGGCGCTTGAAGTGGCGCTGTCCAACGTCCATCCCCGCAGCATGACCAGCCCCGACTGGACCGGTGCCATCACCCGCGCACAGCAGCACGCGCCACATCTGGCGCAGGGACTGGAGCGTCTACCTGAACTTGCCGCATTGCTGGCAGCGGGCGAAGGCGAGGCGGCGCTGGACTGGGCGCGGCGAGCTGGCGACGAATGCACGGACGTAGCCGTGGCATTGCGGCGAGAGAAGCGCGCACTGGCGCTGGCACTGGGCATCGGCGACTTGGCCGGAGCCTTCCCGCTCGCCCGGGTCATGGCCGAGCTTAGCCAGTTCGCCGATCGTGCGCTCGACCGCGCGATCGCTGCGGCAATCACCGAACGGGTGCCCGATGCCGAGCCTGCCGGGTTCCTCGCATTGGCGCTGGGCAAGCACGGCGCGGGCGAGCTTAACTATTCGTCCGACATCGATCCGATCCTGCTCTACGATCCCGAACTGCTGCCACGCCGCACGCGCGACGAGCCGGGCGAAGCGGCGCAGCGCGTGGCGCGTTCGCTGATGGAGATCATGAGCCACGTGACCGACGAGGGCTATGTCTTCCGGGTCGACCTGCGCCTGCGCCCGGCCAGCGAGGTGACCCCGCTGGCGATCCCGATCGGCGCGGCGCTGACGCACTACGAAAGCTCGGCATTGGCCTGGGAGCGCGCCGCCTTCATCCGCGCCCGCGCCTGTGCCGGAGACGTGCCGGCGGGCGAGGCCTTCCTCGCCGCGATCCGGCCGTTCGTGTGGCGGCGCAGCCTCGATTTCGGCGCGATTGCCGAGATCGCCCGGCTGACCCGGCAAATCCGCGCCAACTATGCCGGACCGCCGCGGCCCGGGCCGGGCTTCGATCTCAAGAAAGGCCGCGGCGGGATCCGTGAGATCGAATTCTTCGCGCAAACGCACCAGATGATCCACGGCGGACGGCGACCCGAACTCAGGCTGCGCGGCACCCGCGCGGCGCTCGATGCGCTCGCCGAGGCCGGGATCATCGATAGCGCCGATGCGCTGTTGCTCGGCACCAGCTACGACCGCCTCAGGACCATCGAGCACCGGCTGCAGATGGTTGCCGACCAGCAGACTCACCGACTGCCGCTCGATCCCGCTGCGCTCGATGGGGTGGCGCGGCTCGACGGACTAGAGAATGGAGCCGCGCTGGTCTCCGAACTAACCGCGATCAGCGAAGCCGTGGGCGCGCGTTATGACGCCCTTCTTGCCCAGCATGCCGACGAAGGCGCGCCGGTGCAGCTCGCCGCGCCGCGCGGCGATGCGCTGGTGGCCAAACTGGCCGAGCTGGGCTTCGCAGACCCCGCCGCGCTGGCCGAGCGTATCGAAGGCTGGCGCAGCGGCAAGGTTCGGGCATTGCGCAGCGAGGCCGCACGCGCCGCTTTCGATGCGATCCGCCCGCAGCTCATGGCCGCCTTCGCCCGCGGGCCCGAACCAATGCGCGGCGTGCTGCGGTGGGAGCAATTGCTCGCCGGCTTGCCCAGTGCGCTCAGCCTGTTCCGCCTGCTTGAGGCAAAGCCCGCGCTGATCGAGCTGCTCGCGCGCATCCTCGGCCTTGCCCCGCCGCTGGCCGACGCGCTGGCGCGGCGCGCCGACCTGCTCGACCCGCTGATCGACGCGACCGCGTTCGAGCTGCCCGGCAGTGTGGCCGAACTTGCCGGCTTTCTTGCGCGCGGCGAACAAGGCGATGACTATGAAGCGCTGCTGGGCCGGGTGCGCCGTCGGGTCGGCGAACTGCGCTTTGCGCTGGGCGTGCAGCTGATCGAACAGGTCCGCGATCCGCTCGAGATCGCCGCCGCGCTCAGCCGGGTGGCAGAGGCCGCGCTGATCGTGCTGGTCGATGCCGCAAAGGCCGAATTCGAGGCGGTGCACGGGCGAATTGCGGGAAGCGAGTTGGTCGTGCTCGGGCTGGGGCGGCTGGGCGGCGGGGCGCTGACTCATGCCTCGGACCTTGACCTCGTATTCCTGCTTACCGGCGATCACGGCGCCGAATCCGATGGGCCGCGGCCGCTTGGCGCGACGCTCTATTTCAACCGCCTCAGCCAGCGGGTGATCGCGGCGCTGTCGGTGCCGACCGCCGAAGGTGCGCTGTACGAGGTCGACACGCGGCTGCGGCCGTCAGGGGCGCAGGGTCCGCTGGCGGTCACGCTGGGCAGCTTTGCGCGCTACCAGCGCGAAAGCGCGTGGACCTGGGAGCATATGGCGCTGACCCGCGCCCGGGCGCTTTATGGCCCCGCAGCGGCGCGCGAGGAACTTGGCGGGATCATCGGCGTAGTCCTGTCCGCCCCGCGCGATCCCGCGACGCTGCGCACCGATGTGCTGCACATGCGCGGCGAGATGGCGCTGCACAAGCCGCCCCAGTCCGACCTCGACGTCAAGCTGCTGCGCGGCGGACTGGTCGATCTGGAATTCATGATCCACTACCTGCAGCTGCGCGAAGGCACCGCGCTGCGGCCCGATCTGGACGGGGCGATCGAAGAACTGGTCGCTGCAGGGTTGCTGCCCCAGGCGCTGGCCGACAGCCACAAGCGCCTCACCCGCTTCCTCGTCGCGGCGCGGCTGCTTGCGCCCGATAGCGACGAGCCGCCATCCGCCGCGCGCGAGGCCCTTGCGCTCGCCTGCGAATATGGCGATTGGGATGAACTTACGGCCGGACTTGGCGAGGCGCGCCGCGCCGTTGCAGCGGCCTGGCACGACCTGTTCGGCGAGCAATTGGAGATATGATGATGCGCAGTTCCCCGGTCCAGGCGGCAGGCTCCCGCAGCAGCATTGACCGCGAGTGACGGCAACTCGCTCGACCTCGCCCAGTTTGCGGGGCGCAAGCTGGTGCTGTTCTTCTATCCCAAAAAGTACAACGGCTGTGATTGACAGAATGTGCGGTTCTGCGACCAAATCGCTGGCTCGTTCCGATATGCTGAATGTCCGCTAAGGGTGGTGACCTCAACGGGTCGCTGCAACACACTGATTAAATCTGTCAGCTGGTGTTTCAAAGAGCAATGTCTTTCGCGGTCGTTCGTTGAGCTGTCGCGCGATCGCGTCGAGGTCGTCCTGGCTGTGAACTGACAGGTCAGTGCCCTTGGGCAGATATTGCCGCAGCAGCCGATTGGTGTTTTCGTTCGAGCCACGCTGCCATGGGCTGTGAGGGTCGCAAAAATACACATCGATATTGGTCGCCAGGGTGAATCGGCGATGGTCCGCCAGTTCCTTGCCCCTGTCCCAGGTCAGCGACCTGTAGAGTTCTCCAGGCAGCGTGCGCGACTGCTCGATCAACGCCGACACGACACTGTTCGTGTCCTTATTGGCAACCTTGACCAGCATGACATAGCGCGAATGGCGTTCGACAAGCGTTGCGATATAGCTGTTTTGCGAGCCGGTAATGAGGTCACCTTCCCAATGACCCGGAACAGCGCGGTCTTCCACACAGGCAGGCCTTTGGCGGATCGATACCGCATCCTTGATCTGTCCCAGTCCGTCCCGCTTCAAGC
>JAYUCG010000035.1:0-3595 GCA_043740455.1 Novosphingobium sp.
TCGGACCAGCCCGGCGCCACAAAGAAGTGCTGGTAATGCCAGAACAGCACCGCCACCGCCGCCAGCAGCCGCGACAAGTCGAGCGCGTTGAAATGGCGGTGCGGCAGGCGCAAGCCCGCAATCGGGCCGGATTCAGGTTGCGCCGCGTCGCTCACCACCAGCCGATCAGATGCGTGGTGACGGTCGCCGCGATTCCCAGTGCGGCGGCGAACAGCAGGTTGAACTTGGACGTGCCAGCGCGCTGGCGGTCCCACATCAGGTCGACATGCGGCAGCGGCGGCGGTTCGGGCGCTCCACCCTTGGGCGGGAACATCTCCTCGACCCGGCGGATCAGCGCGGGCAGCCGGACCAGAGTATCGACGTCCTCGCGCAGCCGCTCGGCAATCGCGGCTTCGGGGCCGAGTTCGCCCCTGATCCAGTCGCGCACGAACGGCGCGGCGGTATCCCACATGTTGATCTGGGGATCGAGGCTCTGCGCGATCCCTTCGACCATCACCATCGTCTTCTGCAACAGCAGCAGGTGCGGCTGCGTTTGCATGTCGAAATCGCGGGTGATCGCGAACAGTCCGTCGAGCATCTGGCCGACCGACAATTCGCTCACGGGCCGCCCGCGCATCGGTTCACCCACCGCGCGCAAGGCGGTCGCGAATTCTTCGACCGAATGGTAGCTCGGCACATATTGCGCCTCGAAGTGGATTTCGGCCACGCGGCGGTAATTGCCGGTGGTGAGCCCATAGAGAATTTCGGCCAGCCACACCCGCGCGCGGCGGTCGATCCGCCCCATGATGCCGAAGTCGATCGCGGCGATGGTGCCGTCGGGTTCGACGAACAGGTTGCCCTGGTGCATGTCGGCGTGGAAATAGCCGTGGCTGATCGCCTGCGTCAGGAACGCCAGCACCAGCCGCGATGCCAGCGCCTTGCGATCGTGCCCGGCGGCGTCGATCGCGGCCAGATCGCTGATCTTGATCCCGTCGACCCAGTCGAGTGTCATCACCCGGCCATTGGTGCGGTCCCAGTCGATCGCAGGCACGCGGTAACCGTGGTGCGCGGCCATTGCATCGGACAATTCGGAGGCCGAGGCGGCTTCGCGGCGCAGATCGAGCTCGCGCACCGTCCAGCGCTTGAAGTTGGCGATCGTGAGCCGCGGGCGCAGCCGGGTTGCCTCACCGCCGAAGGCTTCGAGGTGGGCGGCGGCCCATTCATAGGTCTCGATATCGCGCGCGAACCGCGCTGAAATGCCGGGGCGCAGCACTTTCACCGCAACGTGGCGGCCCTCTATCGTGGTGGCGCGATAGACTTGTGCGATCGAGGCCGAGCCGACGGGCGTTTCGTCAAAGGTGGCATAAAGCGATTCGAGCGGGCGTTCGAAGCTCGCCTCGATTTCCTTGCGCACTGCCGCGAACGGCATCGGCGGCAGGCTGTCCTGAAGCGTGAGCAGGTTGCGCACCGCATCCTCGCCGACGACGTCGGGGCGGGTGGCCAGGCTTTGGCCGAGCTTGATTGCCGCCGGGCCGATCGCGCGGAAGGCACCGGCAAAATCGGGCGTCTCGGGCTGGATCGTGCCGAAACGCGCAATCTTGCACAGCCGGCGCACCGCCGGCGGAGTGTTGGGGTTGCGCTCGATCGGACGCAACGCGCCATGCCGCGCGAGCACGCGGCCCCAGCCGAGCAGCCTCAGGATGTGCGTGGCGGGGCGGGCCAAGACTCGTTCTAAACCTTCCAGCCCGAATGGATTGCGACCAGCCCGCCCATGATTGGTTCTACCCTCGTGTTGATGAAGCCGGCTTCACGGATCAAGTTCTCGAACTTGGGCATGGGCGGGAAGCGCCGGATCGATTCGATCAGGTAGCGGTACGAATCTTCGTCCCCGGCGATGGCCTTGCCGATCCTGGGCACCAGCTTGTGCGAATAGGCGTCATAGATTTCGGCGAAGCCGGGCCATTGCGTGGTCGAGAATTCGAGGCAGTAGAATCGCCCGCCGAATTTGAGCACGCGGAAGGCTTCGGCCAGGGCGCGGTCTATGTGCGTGACGTTGCGGATACCGAAGGCGATCGTGTAGGCATGGAATGAACGGTCTGGAAAAGCCAGTTCCTCGGCGTTCTGGCATGACCACACGAGCCCCCCAGAGCCATTGGCGAGCCCCTTCTTCATTGCGCGCTCAACGCCAACGTCGAGCATGTCCTGGTTGATGTCGGCCACCGTGATCGCCGCGCCCGAAGACGCCATGCGGAAGGCGATATCGCCGGTGCCGCCCGCCATGTCGAGGATCGCCTCCCCGTCGCGCGGCTTCACCCGGCGCACAAATGTGTCTTTCCACAGGCGGTGCATGCCCACCGACATCGCGTCATTCATCACATCGTACTTGCGCGCGACGCCCGAGAATACCGCGCCGACCCGCGCGACCTTCTCGTGCTCAAGGACTTCTTCATAGCCGAAGGAAACAGTCTCGCTCATGTGCCGCGCCATAGTGGGGAATTGCCGGACGCGCAAAGGCTGTTACGGCGTGTGCCGATATGCCCGAACTCCCCGAAGTCGAAACCACCGTGCGCGGGTTGGCGCGTGTGCTCGAAGGCCGCACGATCACCCGCATCGAGACGCGCCGCGCCGGTTTGCGTCGGCCGTTCCCGGTCGATCTGGCGCAAGCGCTGACCGGCGCGCGCGTGACCGGGCTGTCGCGGCGCGCCAAATATGGCCTGATCCATACCGACCGCGATCGCACGATGGTGTTCCACCTGGGCATGTCGGGGCGCTGGCGGATCGATCCGGGCGAGATCGGCAAGCACGATCACCTGGTGCTGGAGACCAGCAGCCAACCCGATCAGGGCGTGATCGGGCAAATTAAGGGCCAGACTTTGGCACTCAACGATGCACGGCGGTTCGGGTCGGTCGATCTGGTCGATACCGCGCGGCTCGACCAATGGCCGGCATTCGCGGCGCTCGGCCCCGAACCGCTGGGTGAGGGGTTGACGGTCGGGCACCTCGCCAGCGCGTTCGATGGCCGGATCGCGGCGGTGAAGCTGCTGCTGCTCGACCAGCGGATCGTGGCGGGGCTGGGCAATATCTACGTCTGCGAAGCGCTCAACCGCGCGAAGATCCACCCTGAGCGCGCGGGCGGCAAGGTCGGTAAGGCAGCGCTCGCCCGGCTGGTGCCCGAAATCCGCGCCGTGCTCGGCGAAGCCATTGCGGCAGGCGGCTCCACCTTGCGCGACTTCGTCCGCCCCGATGGCGAACTGGGCTACTTCGCCAAGGACTGGCGCGTTTACGGGCGCGAGGGCGAGGCGTGCCGCTGCGGCGGGACGGTCATTCGCGTGGCGCAAGGCGGACGATCGAGCTTTTTCTGCGCAAAGTGCCAGAAGTAGGGCGATTCAGATTCACGCTCAGATTCAACGGGTCGGCTGCGCAACCGGCCATGCCGCGCCAGCCTGATAAAGCAACGGGGAATTCGGCGCTAGGGTGGTGGGAGCTGGACGTTTACAGTGCGCCCATGCTGGGCGCACAAAAAACGCCCCAACGAATGCTGAGGCGTTTTCGGATTAATAGCCTGACGATGTCCTACTTTCACACGGGAATCCGCACTATCATCGGCGCAGAGGCG
>JAYUCG010000036.1:0-9237 GCA_043740455.1 Novosphingobium sp.
ACAATGCAACGCATCCTGCTAGCTGCGGCCAGCGGCGCTATGGCGCTCAGCGCCTGCTCGAAGGAACAGGATCCGGCGGCGATCAAGACCGATCCTGCCTTGACCGAAGCCGCACAGCTCGATGCTGCGGAACCTGCGAGCGAAGGCGCGGCAGAACAGGCCGAAAAATCGATCCCGATGGCGATCCGCGGCCGCTGGGGCCTGGTCCCTGCCGACTGTACCTCGACCAGAAGCGACGCCAAGGGGCTGATGGCGATCGATGCCGGTTCGATCCGGTTCTACGAATCGGTCGCCAAGCTGGCCAAGGTGGATCAGCGCAGCGAAACCGCGCTCAAGGCCCGCTATGCCTTCAGCGGCGAAGGCATGGAATGGAAGCGCGACATGACGCTGGCGATGCAACCCGGCGGAAGGGTCCTGATCAAGCAGGAATTCGGCGAAGGCGCGCTGGCCGAGCCGTACAAGTATACCCGCTGCGAATAGGGCTGCAGCGTTTGCACAGGCGGGCCGGTTTGGGCTAAGCGCAGCCACATTCCAAATCGACAGGGCCCGCAGTGACCGACCAGTTTGCGCTTACCGACGACCAGCTCGCCATCCAGGACATGGCGCGCAAGTTCACCGCCGACCGCATTACGCCGTTCGCCGCGCAATGGGACGAGCAGCACCACTACCCGGTCGACGTATGGAAAGCGGCGGGCGAGCTGGGCTTCGGCGCGATCTATGTTTCGGAAGAAAACGGCGGGATCGGGCTGGGGCGGCTTGAAGCTACGCTGATCATGGAGGCGATGGCTTACGGCTGCCCCGCGACCAGCGCCTATATCTCGATCCACAACATGGCCGCGTGGATGATCGACCGCTTCGGCGGCGACGAGCTCAAGGCGCGGTTCCTGCCGAAGCTGGTCTCGATGGAGCAGATCGCCAGCTATTGCCTGACCGAGCCGGGTTCGGGCTCGGACGCGGCAGCGCTCAAGACATCAGCCAAATTGGATGGTGATCACTACGTCCTCAACGGCACCAAGCAGTTCATCTCGGGCGCGGGCTATAACGACATCTACGTTTGCATGGTCCGCACCAGCGATGAGAAATCGAAGGGCATCTCGTGCCTGGTGGTCGAAAAGGGCACGCCCGGCCTGTCGTTCGGCGCACCTGAAAAGAAGCTCGGCTGGAACGCCAGCCCGACCGCGCAAGTGATTTTCGAGGATTGCCGGGTGCCGGCCGCCAACCGCGTCGGCGCGGAGGGCGCGGGCTTCAGCTTCGCTATGGCCGGGCTCGACGGCGGGCGGCTCAACATCGGGGCCTGTTCGCTCGGCGGGGCGCAGCGCTGCCTCGACGAAGCGGTGAAGTACACCAAGGAGCGCCAGCAGTTTGGGCAACCGGTCGCCGAATTCCAGAACACCCAGTTCATGCTTGCCGACATGGTCACCGATGTCGAAGCAGCGCGCGCGCTGCTCTATCTCGCGGCGGCCAAGGTCAACGCCGGTGCGCCCGACAAGAGCCGGTTCTCGGCGATGGCCAAGCGGCTCGCCACCGACAGCGGCAGCGAAGTGGTCAACCAGGCGCTGCAGCTGTTTGGCGGCTATGGCTATCTCAAGGACTATCCGATCGAACGCTTCTGGCGTGATCTGCGGGTCCACTCGATCCTTGAAGGGACCAACCAGGTGATGCGGATGATCGTCGGCCGGGATTTGTTGCGGCAATGACCGACTTGCTGGTCAGCCGCGAAGGTTCCGCCGGGTTCCTGTCGCTCAATCGCCCCGCAGCGCTGCACGCGCTGACGCTGCCGATGTGCCATGAAATGAGCTCGGCGCTGAGCGAATGGCAGGACGATGTTGGCGTCGAAAGCGTGATCATCGATCATGCCGAGGGTCGCGGATTTTGCGCAGGCGGCGATATCGCCTTCCTGCGCAATTCGGCGCTGAACGATGGCGGCGTTTCGGGCCGCCAGTTCTTCCACGACGAATACCAGCTCAATCACCAGATCTTCTCGTACCCGAAGCCGGTGGTGGTCGTCATGGACGGGATCACCATGGGTGGCGGAGTCGGCATTTCGCAGCCCGCGAAGTTCCGCGTCGCGACCGAGAACACCCGGCTCGCCATGCCCGAAACCGGGATCGGGTTGTTTCCCGACGTGGGCGGCGGCTGGTACCTGTCGCGCCTGCCCGGGCGGATCGGGCAGTTTCTGGCGCTGACCGGCGCGCGGCTCGACGGGGCCGAGTGCAAATGGGTTGGCCTCGCGACGCATTACCTGCCGCACGATGCTTTGACCGAAGCCAAGGCACGGATTGCGGCGGGACACGAACCGGGCGGGGTCTTGTCAGCGCTGGCGGTCACGCCCCCGGTGGCGCGGATCGAGGCCAATGCGATGCAAATCGCCCGGCAATTCGCCTCGGACCGGTTCGAGGACATTATCGCCAGCCTTGAAGGTGACGACAGCGACTGGGCAGCGAAGGAGCTGGCCACCTTGCGCACCAAGAGCCCCCAGACTTGCAAGGTCGCGCTGCGCCAGCTCGCCGAAAGCGCCAAGCTGACCGACTTTGCTGACAATATGGTCATGGAATACCGCGTCGCGTCGCGCGTCCTCACCCGCCCCGATTTCGCCGAGGGGGTGCGCGCGGTGATCGTCGACAAGGACAATGCGCCCAAGTGGGACCCCGCAACGCCCGAGGCGGTCAGCGACGAATTGATCGACAGCATTTTTGCGCCGCTGCCGGATGGCGAGGAGTGGCGACCGCTATAAATTGACTGTCACCCTGAACTCGTTTCAGGGCCCATCGTGCCCCACTGGGCTTCGGTCAATCGGGTGAAATGGGTCCTGAAACACGTCCAGGATGACGATTTTGGAGTGATTGAGATGTCCGAGTACCAAACCATCCTCACCGAAACGCGCGGGACAGTGACGCTGATCACGCTTAACCGGCCGGCCGCACTCAACGCGCTCAACGCCGCCGTGCTCGAAGACCTGATCGCAGCCTTCGCCGCCTTCGAAGCCGACCCCGGCCAGCGCTGCGCAGTGCTCACCGGGGCGGGCGAAAAGGCCTTTGCTGCGGGCGCGGACATCAAGGAAATGGGCGATAAGCCGGCCGCCGATTTCTACGCCGAGGACTTCTTCAGCCGCTGGACCAGCCACGTAGTCAAGGCCACGCGCAAGCCGTGGATCGCCGCGGTCAACGGCTTTGCCTTGGGCGGCGGGTGCGAGCTGGCGATGATGGCGGACTTCATCATCGCGTCGGAAAATGCACGGTTCGGCCAGCCCGAAATCAAGCTCGGCGTCGGCCCCGGCATGGGTGGATCGCAGCGCCTGACCCGCGCCATCGGCAAGGCTAAGGCGATGGAAATGTGCCTGACCGGGCGGATGATGGGCGCTGAGGAAGCCGAGCGTTCGGGCCTCGTCGCGCACGTAGTGCCGCTGGCGTCGCTGGTCCAAGAAGCGCTCAAAACCGCCACCGAGATCGCCGCGATGCCGCCGCTGGCCGCAATCGCCAACAAGGAAATGGTCAACGCCGCGTTCGAAACCACGCTCGACCAAGGCCTGCTGATGGAGCGCCGGATCTTCCAGGTCCTCACCGCCACCGAAGACAAGGCCGAGGGCATGGCCGCCTTCATCGAGAAACGGCCGGGCGTGTGGAAAGGTAAGTAACATGCAGATCGCCTTCATCGGCCTGGGCAACATGGGCGGCGGGATGGCCGCGAACCTGGTCAAGGCCGGGCACGAGGTCCGCGCCTTCGATCTCTCCGCTGCAGCGGCCAGCCGCGCGCAGGGCAACGGCTGCAGCGTGGTGCCCACCGTGCGCGAAGCCGTGCAAGGGGTCGATGCAGTAGTCTCGATGCTGCCCAACGGGGCCATCGTCGAAAGCGTCTACACCGCCGAGGTGATCGGCCATGCGCCCACTGCCGCGCTGCTGCTCGACTGCTCGACGATCGACGTCGCCACGGCGCGCAAGGTTGAGGATGCGGCGCGCGCCGCCGGGTACGAAATGGTCGATGCCCCCGTCTCGGGCGGGATCGCGGCGGCCAATGGCGGAACCCTCACCTTCATGGTCGGCGGCAGCGATGCGGGCTTCGCGCGCGCCGAGCCGATCCTCGCCGCGATGGGCAAGGCGGTGATCCACGCGGGCCAATCGGGCGCGGGGCAGGCGGCGAAGATCTGCAACAACATGATCCTCGGCGCGACGATGATCGCTACTTGCGAGGCCTTTGCGCTGGCCGACAAGCTGGGCCTCGATCTGCAAACCTTCTTCGATATCTCGTCCAAGGCTTCGGGCCAGTCGTGGTCAATGACTTCGTATTGCCCGGTCCCCGGCGTCGGGCCGCAATCGCCGGCCGACAATGACTACCAGGGCGGGTTCGCCGCCGCGCTGATGCTCAAGGATCTCAAGCTGGCGATGGAAGCCGCGGCCAGCGTCGGCGCAAAGACCCCGATGGGCCAGCGCGCCGAGGAGCTCTACGCAGACTACACCGCGGCGGGCTGCGGCGGCAGCGACTTTTCGGGGATCATCAAGACGCTCTAAGTCGCCAAGCGAGCGGGCGCTGGCTATTGGGGGCGCATGGCCCGCCCCCATCACCACCTGATGCCGTTCCTAACGGTTGCCGCAGGGATTGCCTCGTTCAGCGTGATGGACGGGCTGATGAAAGGAGCGAGCCTGGCGGTGGGCGCCTATAACGCGATGCTGTGGCGCTCGCTCGCCAGCGCCTTGGTGATGCTGCCCTTGTGGAAGCTATCGGGCGGCGTCTGGCCGCGCGGGCAAGTGCTGCGGCTTCATGCGGTACGCGGGCTCAATTCATCGCTGATGGCGACGGCGTTCTTCTGGGGGCTCAAGTATCTGCCGCTCGCCGAGGGCATGGCGATCAGCTTCATCGCGCCGCTGATTGCGCTGTACCTGGCCGCCGTGCTGCTCGGCGAAAGCGTCGCCAGACGCGCGGTGTTTGCGTCTTTGCTCGGCCTCGCCGGGGTGGTGGTGATCGCCGGGGCGCGGATGCACGGTGATGGCTACAGCCACGATGCCGCACTGGGGATTGCTGCGATCCTGACCTCGGCGGTGCTCTACGCGTGGAACCTCATCCTCCAGCGCAAGCAGGCGCAGCTGGCCCCGCCGCGCGAAGTGGCGGCGTTCCAGGCGGTATTTACCGCGCTGTTTCTCGGCCTGCTTGGCCCCTGGCTCGCGCAAGTCCCGCCGAGCGGAGTGTGGTTCAGCATCGGCGGCTCGGCAGTGCTGGCGACCGTCTCGCTGATGCTGATCTCGTGGGGCTACGCCCGCGCGGAAACGCAGGTCCTGCTCCCGCTCGAATACTCGGCGTTCATCTGGGCCGCGATCATGGGTTGGCTGATGTTCGGCGAGACGCTGACCGCGCCCACGGTGGCCGGCGCAGCGCTGATCGTGGTCGGCTGCTGGATCGCCACGCGCTTTGGCCAAAAGGCCCACATCGAGCAAACCGCGCTGTAGCTCCATTTTCGTGGGTTCCAGCCCTTGACGAAAGCCGGAAACCCGCGCATCGGCGGCGCCGACAGCCTGTTATGCCGCATGCGCAAATTGGGGCGCGGGGCTAGCAGGGACGCCACATTCAGGAGACTACACGCATGACCCAGGTCGGACAGGACACTCTCGGCACGCGCTCCACGCTCAGCGTCGACGGCAAGGATTATGCTTACTATTCGCTGGCCAAGGCGGCCGCCAAGTTTGGCGACATTTCGCGCCTGCCGATGAGCATGAAGGTGCTGCTGGAAAACCTGCTCCGCTTCGAAGACGGCGGCTTCACCGTCGCCACCTCCGACATTAAAGCGATTGTCGATTGGCAGACGAACCCGGCCGCATCGTCGAGCGAGATCCAGTACCGCCCGGCGCGCGTGCTGCTGCAGGATTTCACCGGGGTGCCGTGCGTGGTCGATCTGGCCGCAATGCGCGATGCAATTGCCAAGCTGGGCGGCGATACTTCCAAGATCAACCCGCTGGTCCCGGTCAACCTGGTGATCGATCATTCGGTGATGGTCGATGAATTCGGCCATGCCAAGGCGTTCGAAGAGAACGTCGAGATTGAATACCACCGCAACATGGAACGCTACGATTTCCTCAAATGGGGATCGAAGAGCCTCAACAATTTCTACGCGGTCCCCCCCGGCACCGGGATCTGCCACCAGGTCAACCTTGAGAATATCGCCCGCACGGTGTGGACCTCGGTCGATGCCACGGGTGCCATGGTAGCCTATCCCGATACCTGCGTCGGGACCGACAGTCACACCACCATGGTCAATGGCCTGGGCGTGCTCGGCTGGGGCGTCGGCGGGATTGAGGCTGAGGCGGCGATGCTCGGCCAGCCGGTGTCGATGCTGATCCCCGAAGTGGTCGGGTTCAAGCTGACCGGCGTGCTGCCCGAAGGCGTCACCGCGACCGATCTGGTGCTGACCGCCACGCAGATGCTGCGCGCCAAGGGCGTGGTCGGGCGGTTTGTGGAATACTACGGCCCGGGCCTCGCCATGCTGAGCCTGGCTGACCGTGCCACATTGGCCAACATGGCGCCCGAATACGGCGCGACCTGCGGGTTCTTCGGGGTTGATGACAAGACGCTCGACTACTTGCGCCTGACCGGCCGCGAGGAAGAGCAGATCGCCTTGGTCGAGGCCTATGCCCGCGAGCAGGGCCTGTGGCTCGATCCCGCTGGCCCCGATCCGATCTTTACGGATAGCCTTGAGCTCGACATGGGCAGCGTCGTTCCCTCGCTCGCCGGGCCCAAGCGCCCGCAGGACAAGGTTGCGCTGACTGCGGTCGACGACGTATTCAACGGCGATCTCGATTCGGTCTACAAGAAGTCGGCAACCCGCGTCGCGGTCGAAGGCCGTGACCACGATATCGGCGACGGCGACGTGGTGATCGCCGCAATCACCAGCTGCACCAATACCTCCAACCCCGGGGTGATGATCGCCGCCGGCCTGGTTGCCAAGAAGGCCAACGAGCGCGGCCTCAAGCCCAAGCCGTGGGTCAAGACCAGCCTTGCGCCGGGATCGCAGGTGGTCACCGATTACTTCAACAAGTCGGGTCTGACCGAGCATCTCGATGCGCTCGGGTTCAATCTGGTCGGTTATGGCTGCACCACTTGCATCGGCAATTCGGGCCCGCTGGATGAGCCGATCAGCGCTGCGATCAACAACAACAACATCGTCGCCGCCTCGGTGCTCTCGGGCAACCGCAATTTCGAAGGCCGGGTTTCGCCCGACGTGCGCGCCAACTTCCTCGCCTCGCCGCCGCTTGTGGTGGCCTATGCGCTCAAGGGCACGGTGACCGAAGACTTCGTCACCACGCCCATTGGCACCGGTAGCGATGGCAATCCGGTTTATCTGAAGGACATCTGGCCCAGCAATCAGGAAGTCGCCGATACGATGGCGAGCTGCATCGACCGCTCGATGTTCCAGGCGCGCTATGCCAACGTCTATCAGGGCGACGCGCACTGGCAGGCGATCCAGGTCACCGGCAGCGAAACCTACCAGTGGCGCGCGGGCAGCACTTATGTCGCCAATCCGCCCTACTTTGACGGCATGACCATGACCCCGGCCCCGGTGCAAGACATCATCGAGGCGCGCCCGCTCGCGATCCTCGGCGATTCGATCACCACCGACCACATCAGCCCCGCCGGCAACATCAAGGCCGACAGCCCTGCGGGCCGCTGGCTGATGGAGCACCAGGTCGCCAAGGCCGATTTCAACTCTTACGGCGCGCGGCGCGGGCATCACGATGTGATGATGCGCGGCACTTTCGCCAACATTCGGATCAAGAACGAGATGGTCCCCGGCACTGAAGGCGGGATGACCGTCTATGGCGGAGAGACGATGGCGATCTTCGACGCGGCGATGGCCTACAAGGCCGAGGGCGTGCCCTTGGTGGTGATCGCGGGCAAGGAATACGGCACCGGATCGAGCCGTGACTGGGCGGCCAAGGGCACCAAGCTGCTCGGTGTGCGCGCGGTGATCGTCGAAAGCTTCGAGCGCATCCACCGCTCAAACCTGGTCGGCATGGGCGTGTTGCCGCTACAGTTCCCCGAAGGCACGACGCGGCAGACGCTGGGGCTGGGCGCGGACGACGTGTTCACGATCACCGGCGTCGCCTCGCTCCAGCCGCGCCAGGAAGTGGAGGTCTCGGTCACCCGCAAGGACGGCTCGACCTTCGCCTTCAAGACGCTATGCCGGATCGATACCGCCAACGAGCTGGAATACTTCAACAACGGCGGGATTTTGCACTACGTGCTGCGCAAGCTGGCGGCCTGAGGCTGTGCGCTGAAGCTCGGATGGTTGGTATTATGTAAGTCTGGCGCGGCCCCTGGCTGGAGAATTCCAACGGATTACCTGATCCTGTTTGCGGTGGTGCTCGGCGTCAATTTGATGCCCGCCTTCGGTCCACCA
This sequence comes from Novosphingobium sp., assembly GCA_043740455.1. Lineage (GTDB taxonomy): Bacteria > Pseudomonadota > Alphaproteobacteria > Sphingomonadales > Sphingomonadaceae > Novosphingobium. The sequence goes on from JAYUCG010000036.1 coordinate 8,384, forward strand.
ACGTGGACGGTGATCGTCATTTACGGTCTCAGCACAAAGATGCCTCTACCGGCCCTCGTGCTGATCGGCGCTGCCGCTGCGGCGCTTGGCCGGTTTACGCTGGCTCATGTCTTCCGGCTGCTCAGGAGGCATGGTCCCGAGAAAATGAAGCGAAATCTGCAGGCAGCGGGCGATGCGGTTGAGCAGCGCAAGCGGGGATCATTGGTCGCGATGACTCTGTTCGCACGTTCGCCGCTTCCCTCGGCGCAGCTGTTCAAGGCCGCCGGGCTGGCTGGACTGCGTCTCTTCCATTTCACTGCCGCCTTTTTTGCAGGCCGCATGGTCTCCTATTCGATCTACGGCGCGACCGCGAAGGGGATCTAGAAGACCAGCATGGGAAGCGCATTCGCACATTATCTCACCAGCCCGATCGGCGTCGGTGTAGAGATCGTGATGCTCGGCTTGCTTGTGGCAGTAGTGCAGTTGGATTGGCAAAAGCACCTCGGCGGCGCGGATGTACGTGACCACAACAAGCCCAAGTGAAATGGCATTGAATTCACTGGCTGGATTGTCGGGCCTCCGATAGGTGGGATGTTGGGTGGGACGGCCCGTAAGGACAGTCCATGAAAACCGATCCAACAGCGCGCCACGAACACTCGCCCCATGCGCACAGCGCCGGTGGCAGCAAGTTGATCGATCCGGTCTGCGGCATGGAGGTCGATTCGGCCAAGACTGCGCATCACCGCGAGGTGGACCGCGTAACCTGGTATTTCTGCAGCGCGAAGTGTGCCGATAAATTCGTGGCCGATCCTGCTGCTTACCTGAAGCCCAAGGCGGCTCCGCCCCAATCCGCGGCGGCAGGAACCATCTGGACC
>JAYUCG010000037.1:0-18936 GCA_043740455.1 Novosphingobium sp.
CCAGGAACTCGGCACCGCCAGCCAGTACCGGCTGCCGGTCAAGGTGTTCATCCTCAACAACGAATACATGGGCATGGTCCGCCAGTGGCAGGAACTGACGTATGAAAGCCGCTATTCGAACTCGTATTCGGACGCGCTACCCGATTTCGTCAGACTGGCCGAGGCTTACGGCTGGAAGGGCATCCGCATCGAACACGAGGCCGATCTCGATGCCGGCATCCAGGCGATGCTCGAACATGACGGGCCGGTGATGGTCGATTGCCGCGTCTCGAAGACCGCCAACTGCTACCCGATGATCCCGAGCGGCGCCGCGCACACCGACATGATCCTGTACGGAGACACGGTCGCGGGCACGATGGACGACGAAGCGAAGGCGCTGGTGTGATGATGAGAATCAAGCATCTCGAAGAAGAACGCCACGTCCTGACCGTCATGGTCGACAATGAGGCGGGCATTCTGGCGAAGATCGCCGGGCTGTTCACCGCGCGCGGTTACAACATCGACAGCCTGACCGTGGCCGACATTACCGAGAACCATTCGGTCAGCCGGATCACCATCGTCACCCACGGCCCGCCCGCGGTGATCGACCAGATCCACGCCCAACTTGAGCGGCTGGTGCCGGTCCACAAAGTGATCGACCTCACCGAAGCGGGCGACCACGTCGAACGCGAGCTGGCTTTGGTCAAAGTGGCTGGCACCGGCGACGCGCGGGTCGAAGCACTGCGCCTTGCCGATGTGTTTCGCGCCAGCGTGATCGACACCACCACCAGCAGCTTCGTGTTCGAACTCACCGGATCGCCCGACAAGATCGACCGCTTCATCGCCTTGATGCGCGAACTGGGGCTGGTCGAAGTTGGCCGCACTGGCGTGGTCGGATTGATGCGCGGGGCTGAGGCAGCGTAATGTCATCCCCGGCTTGACCGGGGATCGCGGGCGGCCAGGTCCGACCGGGAGGCCAGCGGTCCCCAGTCAAGCCGGGGACGACGATGAATTTCACCGCTCCGCAAAGCGGAGCATTTGCATGAGGGTAAAGGACTCAAAATGAAGGTTTATTACGACGCCGACGCCGATCTCAATCTGATCACCGGCAAGAAGATCGCGATCGTGGGCTACGGCAGCCAGGGCCACGCCCACGCGCAGAACCTGCGCGACTCTGGGGTCAAGGATGTCGCCATCGCACTGCGCGCCGGATCGGCCACCGCCAAGAAGGCCGAGGCCGCGGGCTTTAAGGTCATGTCTAACCAGGAAGCCGCCAAGTGGGCCGACATCGTGATGATCCTCGCGCCCGACGAACTTCAAGCCGCGATCTGGGAGAATGACCTCAAGGACAACATGAAGCCCGGTGCAGCGCTGGCCTTCGCGCATGGCCTCAACGTCCACTTCGGGCTGATCGAGCCCGGCGCAGACCTCGACGTAATCATGATCGCGCCCAAGGGCCCGGGCCACACCGTGCGCAGTGAATACGTCAAGGGCGGCGGCGTGCCGTGCCTGATCGCGGTCCACCAAGATGCCAGCGGCAACGCGCATGACATCGGCCTCGCCTATGCCAGCGGCGTCGGCGGCGGGCGCTCTGGGATCATCGAGACCAACTTCAAGGAAGAGTGCGAGACCGACCTGTTCGGCGAGCAGGCGGTGCTGTGCGGCGGGATCACGCACCTGATCCAGGCCGGGTTCGAAACCTTGGTCGAAGCCGGTTACGCCCCCGAAATGGCCTATTTTGAATGCCTCCACGAAACCAAGCTGATCGTCGATCTGCTCTATGAAGGCGGCATCGCCAACATGCGCTATTCGATCAGCAACACCGCTGAATACGGCGACATCACCACCGGCCCCCGGATCATCACCGCCGAAACCAAGGCCGAGATGAAGCGCGTGCTCGAGGATATTCAGTCAGGCCGGTTCGTGAAGAACTTCGTGCTCGACAACCGCGCCGGACAGCCCGAACTGAAGGCCGCGCGCAAGGCTGCCGAAGCGCACCCGATCGAAAAGACCGGCGCCCAGCTCCGCGCAATGATGCCGTGGATCGGCGCCAACAAGCTGGTCGATCAGGCCAAGAACTGATGCCACCCGCCGCAGCGGTGTTGACCGCTGCGGCATCGGCGGCGCATAGCTAGCCGGTCTTCCCGGGAGAACGTCATGCGCCCCATCCTTGCCATCGCTGCCCTGCTCACCGCCGCTGCGCTTGGCGCTTCTCCAGCGCAGGCTCCAGGCCAGCCGGATCCGGCCCGCGTTACCGCCGGAACGTATACTGCCGATCCAGCGCACACGATGGTCGAATTCCGCATCAACCACATGGGCTTTACCGATGTGTTTGGGCTGATCGGCCCGATCACCGGCACGCTGACAATCGATCCGGCGCATCTTGATCTGGCGCAGGTCGGGGTGCGCATACCGGTTCGCAAACTGGTCACCACCAGTCAGAGCCTGACCGAGCACATGTTCATGCCTGGGCTGGGCGACAAGCCAGACTATTTCGGGCCCAAGCCCGCAGACGCGATCTTCGTTTCGACCAAAATCACGTCCGGCACCGACGGGATGAGCGCTTCGATCACTGGTAACCTGACCCTCAACGGCTTCACCAAGCCGGTCACCATCGCAGCCCGGTTCACCGGCGCGGGCAAGGGCCTGCTGGGCGGCCTTAATGTCGGCTTCGAAGGCACGGCGCAGATCAAGCGCAGCGACTTCGGATTGATCGCCGACATGGGTCTGGTGGGCGATCCCGTCGACCTGACGATCAGTGCCACGTTCAAGAAAAACTGAACAGCGCGCTCGGCGCCACGAAGTCAGCCTAGGTCATCAGCGCGAATGCTGTCCTGAGTTCACGCAAGAAGGCCTCAGGTTGTTCCCACGCGGCGAAGTGGCCGCCCTGCTCCATCTCGCCCCAGTGGACCAGATTACGGAAATTGCGCTCGGCCCACTTACGCGGGGTCGGCAGGATTTCCTTGGGATAAGCACTGACCGCAACCGGCAGCTCGATTTCTTGCGGGGCGAAGCTGCCAAAGCTCTCCCAGTAAAGCCGCGCCGATGATGCGCCGGTCGCGGGGAGCCAGTAGAGCATCAAGTTGTCGAGAATGCCATCGCGGCTAAGCGCGTCGAACGGCGATCCTGCATTGTCCGTCCATGCCCACATCTTTTCGAAAATCCATCCGGCCAGACCTACCGGGCTATCTACCAGGCCATAGCCCACGGTTTGCGGGCGGGTACGCTGCTGGGTCGAATAGCCCGAATCCCAATCTTGGTAGTATTTGAGCGCAGTCAGCGCTTTGAGCTCGGCGGCTGAAGGGTTTGCCATGTCTTCCGGCAGAGGCCGCCCGATTGGCATGTTAAGGTGGATGCCGGCGCAGCCTTCGACCTTCTGCACCGCGATTGCCGTGGTCACTGCGCTGCCCCAGTCACCGCCCTGCGCGACCCAGCGCGTGTACCCGAGCCGCGCCATCAGTTCGCCCCAGGCGCGGCCGATCTTCTCGACGCCCCAACCGGTTGTTGCGGGTTTGCCTGAAAAACCGAACCCCGGGAGTGACGGCGCGACGACATGGAACGCCAGGCCGCCGTCCGCCGGATTGGCCAGCGCTTCGATCACGCCCATGAATTCGATCACTGAGCCCGGCCAGCCATGCGTCATCACCAGCGGCACCGCATTAGGGTGCGGCGAGCGGACATGCAGGAAATGGATGTCGAGCCCGTCGATTTCGGTGGTGAACTGGCCGAGCGCATTGAGCCGCGCCTCGCAGCGCCGCCAGTCGTAACCGTCCTGCCAATAGGCACAGAGCGCCTGCAGCTCGCCAAGTGGGGTGCCCTGGGTCCAGTCGCTCACCGTTTCGCGCTCGGGCCAGCGGGTGTTCGCCAGCCTTGCGCACAGATCTTCCAGAGCCGCTTCGGGCACCGCGAGCGTGAAGGGCTTGATCTCGCTCATGACTAAGCTCCCGTAAGCGCTGCGCGCGCGGCAGCTTCAACCTTGGCGCGGCTCGCCATCGTGATCGTCGAACTGGCCTTGGCCAGCAAGGTGCCTGCAACATCCTTGAGCGTGCCTTCGACGAAGGCGGTACGCCGTCCGCCCTGCACCACCCAGGCCTCGGCCAGCACCAGTCCTGGCCGGGTCGGGGCGAAGAAGCTGACTTTGATTTCCAGCGTCATTGGCACCATTTCATCGCCGGGAATCGCCATCACCGCGTGCGCCATTGCCGCATCAATCCAGCCGGTCACGAAGCCGCCCTGCACCACGCCACCCGAATGACACTGCGCCGGCGTGGCGCGGTATTCGAGAACAGCACGGCCAGCCGGATCGACTGAAACGACCCGCACCAACCCCATGGTTTCGTAAAGGTCGACCGGCGGCGCGCCCTCGCTCATACCAGCGCCGAATAAATCAGCGTCTTGAGCTCGCGGCGGATCGGGTAGGTCGAACTGGGCGAAAGCTGGGTCATGAAGACCATCGTCACCTCTTCGACCGGATCGATGAAGAATGCGGTCGAGAACATCCCGCCCCAGTAAAATTCACCCGCCGAGCCCGGCACCATCGACTTGGCCGGATCGAGGTTGACCGCAAAGCCCAGTCCGAAACCGGTGCCGGCGTTGGCCGCTTCACTGAACAGCGAGCGCGACATGGCAGACAAGTCCGACCCGCCGGGGAGGTGGTTCATCGTCATCAGTTCGAGCGTCTTGCGGCCGACGATGCGGACCCCGTCCAGCTCGCCGTGGTTCAGCAGCATGCGGCAGAACTTGTGATAGTCGAGCGCGGTCGAGACCAGCCCGCCGCCGCCGGATAACAGCTTGGGCATGCGGCGCCATGCACTTTCCGAGCCGCGGTCGTACATCACTTTGCCTTTGCCGGGGACGAAGGCGTAGCAGTCGGTCAGCCGGTCGATCTTGCTGTCGGGCACGGCAAAGAAGGTGTCATCCATGCCCAGCGGCTTGAATATCCGGTCAGCGAAGACTTGGTCGAGCGTCTTACCTTCAAGCCGGGCAACCACCGCACCGAGCACGTCGGTCGAGACCGAATAATTCCATTCATCGCCCGGCGAAAATTCCAGCGGGAGCTTGCCCAGCGCGCCAATGAAGCCATCGAGATCAAGGTTGCCGTGCCAGTTCTCCAGCTTGCCCTCGCGCATGGCGAGATCGATGTTGCCGCGGTTCTGGAAGCCATACGTCAGCCCCGAGGTGTGGCGCAGCAGGTCGAGCATCAGCATTGACCGGGTGAGCGGCTTGGTCGCGAACGGCACTCCGCCGCCGCCGCCGTTGTAAACGCCAATCTCGCGGAATTCGGGTAGCACGCGGTGAACGGGCGTATCGAGCGCGACCTTGCCCTCTTCCAGCAGCATCATGAAAGCAATCGAGGTGACCGGCTTGGTCATGCTGGCAATGCGGAACAGCGAGGCTTCATCGATGGCTTTACCGCCTTCGCGCGCAGTGCCTTGCGAGGAGAAGTGCGCGATCTCACCGCGGTGCGCGACCAGCACTTGGGCATGCGGCAGCTTGCCGTTGTCGAGGTAATTTTCTTTCACGAACGAATCGATCCGCGCAAGCCGCGCAGTATCAAAGCCCGTCATGGTACGCGAATAGTCCGCCATCGTTGTGTTTCCTGCCGCAAGATCGGTTGTTCGCTGCAACTTGTGGCGGCTCGCAGCGTCCGGTGCAAGTGCCGCTTTACAAGGCCCACCCGCCTCGCCATAGGCTATGCCCCATGAAGACCCTGCTTGGCCTTACCCTGCGACTTATCCGCCCTTGGGCGTGAGCTGGTGTGTCACTTGGGCGGCACCTGGCGGCACCCAAGGGAGAGTAACCTCCGCACCGTAATCGCACTGCCAATCCAGAGATCCAGACCATGACCATGCTGAAAAACCCCGCGACCAAGTACCGCGCATTCCCGCCAATCAATTTGCCCGACCGCACGTGGCCCTCGCAGGTCATCACCAAAGCGCCGCGCTGGCTTTCAACCGACTTGCGCGACGGCAATCAGGCGCTGGTCGACCCGATGGGTGCGGAAAAGAAGATGCGCTTCTTCGACCTGCTCTTGAAGGTCGGCTGCAAGGAGATCGAGGTCGGATTCCCGGCTTCGGGCGCGACTGATTTCGATTTCATCTCGGGTCTGGTCAAGAACGATAAGGTGCCTGAGGACACGATCATCCAGGTCCTCACCCAGTCACGGCGCGACCTGATCGAAACCTCGTTCGCGAGCCTCGAAGGTGCCAGCAAGGCGATCGTCCACCTCTACAACGCCGTTTCGCCCGCCTGGCGCCGGATTGTGTTCGGGATGAGCAAGGACGAGATTAAGGCGATCGCGATCGAGGGCGCGAAGGTGCTGCGCGATCAGGCGGCCAAGTACCACGCCACCGACTGGACCTTCGAATACAGCCCCGAAACCTTCTCGACCGCCGAAGTCGAATACTCGGTTGAGGTCTGCGCGGCGGTGATGGAGGTGCTCCAACCGACCGCCGACAAGCCGATCATTTTCAACCTGCCCGCGACGGTCGAATGCGCCACAGCCAACGTCTATGCCGACCAGATCGAGCTGTTCGGACGGCTGATCCCCAACCGCGACGCGGTGGTGATCTCGCTCCACACCCACAACGATCGCGGCACCGGCATTGCCGCCTGCGAACTCGGCCTGATGGCCGGCGCGGACCGGGTCGAAGGCTGCCTGTTCGGCAATGGCGAGCGCACCGGCAACTGCGACTTGGTCACAGTCGCTCTTAACATGTACACGCAAGGTGTTGATCCGGCCCTCGATTTCTCAAACATCGATGAGATCGCTGCGACCGTTGCTTATTGCAACCAGTTGCCGATTCACCCGCGCCACCCCTATGTGGGTGAACTGGTCTACACCTCGTTCTCGGGCAGCCATCAGGACGCGATCAAGAAGGGTTTCGCCGCGCGCGAGCAGCAGAACGACGAGACCTGGGAGATGCCCTATCTGCCGATCGACCCGGCCGATCTTGGCCGCGATTACGAGGCGGTGATCCGGGTCAACTCGCAAAGCGGCAAAGGCGGCTTCGCCTGGGTGCTCGAACAGGACCAAGGGCTCAAACTGCCCAAGAAGATGCAGGCGCATTTTTCGGGCCACGTCCAGGAACTGGCCGATTCTGCCGGGCGCGAGCTATTTGCCGATGATATCTGGCAGGTGTTCCAGCGGGTCTACCATGTTGGCACCCCTCAGCATTTCCAGCTCCTCGATTACGAGGAAACCAAAGCGAGCGATGGCACCCGGGTATTCGCCGGGAAAATCGCAGTGGACGACAAGGAACAGTCGGTTTCGGGCCGCGGCAACGGGCTGATCAGCTCGGTCGTGGCGACGATTGCCGACACCTTCGGGGTGCAGTTCGATGTGAAGGACTATACCGAGCACGCGATGACCGCCGGGTCAGATGCGCGCGCGGCGGCCTATGTCGAATGCGTGGGGCCGGACGGCAAGACCGTGTGGGGCGTGGGGATCGACGAAGACGTCGCCACCGCGAGTGTCCGCGCGGTGCTTAGCGCGGCCAATGCGGTGGCGGTCTAGGGGACGAATCTGCCGGCGACCGAGGGGGAATCCGGTCACCGGCAAGGCCCGTCCCGGCGCACGCGGCGGCAAGGTCGCGCACGCCAAGGCGAATTACGGCAGCAGCACGTGGTCGATCACGTGGATCACGCCGTTCGACTGCATGACATTGGCCTGGGTTACCTTGGCGACGCCGCCCTTGGCGTCGGTCAGGGTAATCGTGTTGCCCAGCTTGCGCGCGGTCAGTTTCTCGCCGTTGACGGTGGTGACCACAGCCTTGCCGTGACCCTTGGCGATCATCTTGACGAGATCGGTGCTGGTCACCCGGCCGGCGACCACGTGGTACGTCAGCACTGCAGTGAGCGTGCTCTTGTTCTCAGGCTTGAGCAGGGTATCAACCGTGCCGGCAGGGAGCTTGGCGAAAGCGGCGTTGGTCGGCGCGAAGACGGTGAATGGTCCCGGGCTCGACAGGGTATCGACCAGGCCCGCAGCCTTCACGGCGGCGACCAGCGTGGTGTGATCCTTCGACTTGACCGCATTTTCGATGATGTTCTTGGTCGGGTACATCGCGGCGCCGCCGACCATCGGGTAATGCATGTTGCCGGCGACGGCGGGGGCGACGGCCAGCGCCAGCGCAGTAGCAGCAAGGGTGAGCTTGAAGTTCATGGGGTAATCCTCCTTGAGTGCCGGGCGTCCAATTGCTCCAGCATTCAAGATACGACGCGGTCTCCCACGCGGATGCACTCACGGTGCAAAATTTATGTCTCGACGAGTTTCCCGCTCGCCACGATCGGACCGACATGCTGCCCGGTCGGCGAACCGCCGCGCTGTTCAAGCGAGACCGCAAAGGTCGCCCCCGTCGCAACCAGCCGGGCCTGCGCCGGATTGAGCTGGTGCGAACTGGGCTTGCGCGCGTCAAACACGCCCAGCGACACCGCCTTGTCAGCCCCGACCGGGATCACCCACAATTCGGCATCGCCCTTGCCCGGATCGAGCGCGATCGGGGCAATTGCCATGCGCCGCGTCGCGCTATCATAACTGATCGCCATCGCACTGCCGGTTTCACCCGCCAGGCTGGCGACGGCAGGCGCACCGGGTTGCGGCGGCAGTTCGATCTGCGGCCGCTGGGCGAGCATGAACAGCGAGATCGCGGCGACCGCTGCGAGCGCTCCGCTGGTCAGCTTCCACCATCGGACGTTGCCGGGCGTATTATCATTCTGCGGCAATCGCGCGTCGATGCGCGGCCACAGCTGCGCCGAAGGCTCCATGGCAAGCGGTGCGGCGAGCCCGGCGAAGTGCGCTTCCCACCAGGCAACTCGCGCGGCGAATTGAGCATCCTGGGCGCGCCGTGCGGCAGCCGCCGGATCTTCGATCAGGCCAAGCGACAGTTCGGCGGCGAGCAGGTCGTCATCATCGTTCATGACAGACACGCCCGAAGCTTGAGCAGCGCGCGGCGGATCCGGCTCTTGACCGTCCCCAGCGGCAGCGACACGCGCGCGGCGAGATCGGCATAAGTCGAACCTTCGAAAAAGGCGGTGCGGATCATCTGCGCGTCGCTCTTGGCGAGACTTTCAATGCAGTGGTTGATCCGCGCGTCCTCGCCCTGTTCGAGCAGCTGCGCCTCGGCATCGGGGCGTTCGTCGGCAACTTCGGCGGCGAGTTCGATCGGTGCGGTGGGGCGGCGGCCCGAAGCACGCAGGATATCGATCGCGCGGTTGCGGGTCAGCGTCGCGAGCCAGGTAATCGGATTACCGCGCGCTGGGTCAAAGCTGCCCGCGCGGTTCCAGATCGTGATGTATACATCCTGCATCGCGTCCTCCGCATCGGCGCGTTCACCGAAGATACGCAGGCAGATGCCAAAAAGCTTCCGCGAGGTGCGGCGATAGACTTCCTGCAGCGCTGCCCGGTCCTGCCGGGCAACACCGGCCAGCGCGCGCGACAGTGCTGCGCGCTCAAGTGATGCGGGATTGTCGGTGGATTCGCTTGCCATGCAAGTGGTGAAATAGCAGCGGTTGCTAGTCCGGCGCCAGCACCATCTTGAGCGCGCCTGCCTCGCGCGCGTCGAACAGGCGGTAAGCCTCTGCGCCTTGGCTCAACGGCAGCCGGTGGCTGATGTATTTTTCAGGGCGCAGCCGCCCCGACTGGACCAGCGGGAACAGTGCCGGCAGCTCTTCGGGCACCGAGCAAGTTCCGGCGCGGAAGGTCAGCCCGGCACCGAATGCGCGTTCGAGCGGGAAGGCATAACGCTTCGATTGCTGCACCCCGATCACCGAAACTGTGCCGCGCCGTGCTACCAGCCGCAGTGCCAGGTCGACCGTGGCATCGCTGCCGACCACCTCAACCACGCATTCGATCTTCTTGCCGTGGGTCGCTTCGCGGATCGTTTCGAGTGCGTCCGCCGGATGCAGCGCAATCGCCCCGGTCTCGCCCGCCAGCGCGCGGCGCACGGCAATCGGATCGATCGCATAAACCACATGCGCGCCCATCACGAAGGCGGCTTCCACCGCCATCAGCCCGATCGGGCCGAGCCCGATGATCGCCACGCTGCTGCCCGGCTTGATATCGGCCCGCCGCGCGCCGTACCACGCGGTGGCCATCGCATCGGTCATCATCAGGGCCTGGTCCATCGAGACCCCGTCGGGTACCACAACCGCGTTCATGTCCGCCGCCGGAACCCGCACCGCTTCGGCCTGCGAGCCTTGCAGCCGCGCCGACAAGCCGTAGCAGGCCCCTGCCCCAAATTCGCAATTGGCGACGTTTCCGGCCAGGCATGAACGGCATGCCCCGCAACCCACAGCGGCGGGCAGCATGACCTTGTCGCCCACCTTGATCCGGCTGACCGCGCGGCCAACCTCAAGCACCTCGCCCACTGCCTCGTGACCGACGCAGAAACCCAAGTCTTCGCTGAAACCGTGGCCGTGGTAGATGTGGAGATCGCTCCCGCAGATCGAGCAGGCGGTGACCTGAACCACGGCATCGCGGTCCGACTGCGGGACGGGGTCGTCCATCGTCTCGAAGCGCACATCGCGGGCGCCATGGTATGTCAGGGCTTTCATCGCCTTACCGCTCGTTCATCGCGACATATTCCTTGATCTTCGCCTTGCCGAGCTGGCTCATGTGAACCTCGTCCGGCCCGTCGGCGATGCGCACGAAGCGGTTCAAGGTGAAGAACCGGGCAATCGGGGTATCGTCCGAAACGCCCATGCCGCCGTGGACCTGAATCGCGCGGTCGCACACGGTCTGCGCCATTTGCGGGGCGACCACCTTGATCGCGGCAATCAGGTCCTTGGCCACCTTGTTGCCATAGCGGTCCATCGCATCGGCGGCCTTGAGCGTCAGCAACCGGGTCATCTCGACCTCGCAGAAGCTCTTGGCGATGTCCTGCCGGATCGACGACTGGTCGGACAGCTTTTTGCCGAACGCCACCCGGCTTTCCGCCCGCCGCGCCATGATTTCCAGCGCGCGCTGGGCCTGACCGATCGAACGCATGCAGTGGTGAATGCGCCCCGGCCCGAGGCGGCCCTGCGCAATCTCGAACCCGCGGCCCTCACCCAGGATCAGGTTTCCCTTGGGCACGCGAACGTTGTCGAACCGCAGCTCAACCTCGCCGCCGGGCGAATTGTGCGAACCAAATACGGTGAGGTGGCGCACGATGGTGATCCCGGGCATGTTCGGCTCGACCAGGATCTGCGAATGCTGCGCGTGGCGCGGGGCGTCGAAATCGGTTTTGCCCATCACGATCCAGATGTCGCAACGCGGGTGCATCGCGTTGGAGATCCACCATTTTCGCCCGTTCAGGACATAATCGTCACCATCGGGCGTGATCGACAGCTCAAGGTTGGTCGCGTCGGACGAGGCCACCTGTGGTTCGGTCATCACATAGGCTGAGCGGATCGTGCCATCGAGCAAGGGCTTGAGCCACTTGTCCTGCTGTTCGGGCGAACCAAACTTGGCCAGCACTTCCATATTGCCGGTATCGGGTGCACAGCAGTTCAGCACCTGGCTCGACCACGGTACGCGCCCGAGCAGCTCGGCAATCGGGGCATATTCAAGGTTGGTCAGGCCGGGCGAGAATTCACCGTACTCGTGCGGCAGGAACAGGTTCCATAGCCCTTCGGCGCGGGCCTTGGCCTTCAAGTCCTCCATCCCCGGCCATTCCTGCCACTGGTTGGCGTGGTCGGTGACGAACTGGTGATAGGCCTCTTCATTGGGATAGATGTGCGCGTCCATGAAAGCGCTGACCTGGGCCAGCAGGCCTTTGACCTTGTCGCTGTGTTCGAAGTTCATGATCGCGGTCCTTGTTAGAGCGAAAGCCCGCCATCGACCACGATTGTGTAGCCAGTGACGTAGGAAGCGAGCGGGCTCGCCAGAAAAATCGCCGTGCCGGCCATGTCTTCGGGCGTACCCATGCGGCCATCGGGAATGCGGGCGAGCGCGCCGGCGAGCCGCTCGGGATTGTCTGTGGTGACCTTGGTCAGCTTGGTATCGACCAGCCCCGGGGCGAGGCCGTTGACCCGGATGCCGAGCGGCGCCCAGGCTTGGCCCAGCGTCTTGGTCAGACTGATCGCCCCGGCTTTGGAAGCGGCATAGGCCGGGTTGCCGATATTGGCCTTGTAGCCCGAGATCGAGCTCACGATGATCACGCTGCCCCGCGCCGCCGCGAGCTGATCGCGGAACTTGTTGGCACAGTGCATCAGGCTGTCCAAGTTGACCGCCATGACCCGGTCCCATCCCTCGCGCGCGAATTCGCCGCGCCGGTAAACCACCGTGCCTTGGCACAGCACCAATACGTCAAAGCCATCGAACGGCAGCGGCGCGGCATCGATCGCATCGGGGTCGCCGACATCGACGCAGGTGTATCCGAGCCCCGACAGGTCGGAGCCATCAGCGGGATCGTAATCGGCCGCAGTGGCGCGGGTGCCCCAGACGTGAACCTGTGCGCCGCGCAGGCGAAAGCCGTGCGCGATGCCATTGCCGATCCCGCTCGATCCGCCCACCACCAGCACGCGCTTGCCGGTAAAATCGGTGTCGCCTCGCATCCCGATCTCCATTTAATTAATCGAACGGTTAATGCGGAGCCGATCAGCGCTTGTCAAACGCCAAGGCGGTCATAAGCTGTAGCCAAAGAGTGGAGAGACCTGAAATGAACGAAGCGATACTCGAGCCCGATCTGGCAATCATTGATCCACATCATCACTTGTGGGACTTGCGCCCGCTGATGGGCGCCTTCCCTGAACCGCTGCACCCGTTCATCGCCAGCATTGCGCTGTCGCCCTATTATACCTTCAACGAGATCAATGCCGAGATTGGCTGCGGCCACAACGTGGTCGGCACCGTGTTCATGGAATGCGGGGCGTTCTACAATTCGGCGGCGAGCGACGAATTGAAGGTCGTCGGCGAGGTCGAATTCGTGAACGGGGTCGCCGCACAAAGCGCGAGCGGACTCTATGGCCCAGCGCGGCTGTGCGAGGCGATCATCGGCCATGCCGACCTGACCCGCGGCAGCGCAGCGGGCGCGGTGCTCGATGCGCTCTCGGCGGCGAGCCCGCGCTTCAAGGGGATCCGCCATGCGGCCGCCTGGGATGCCGACGCGCAAGTGCTCGGCCCCCCTTTCCATGCGCCGCAAGGGCTCTACCTCGACGCCATGTTCCGTGAGGGCTTCGCCGAACTCGGCAAGCGCGGGCTGACCTTCGATGCCTGGCTGCTCGAGCCGCAGCTTGGCGATGTGCTGGGCCTCGCGCGCGCCTTCCCCGACCAGCCGATTGTGCTTGACCACTGCGGCACGCCGCTGGGCATGGCGAGCTATCACGGCAAGCTGCCCGAACGGTTCGACACCTGGCGCGCGCTGATCAAGGAGCTGGGCCAGTGCCCCAATGTGATGGTCAAGCTCGGCGGTCTGGCGATGTCTTTCGCTGGGATGCCTGACCATGGTCCGGCTGCGGGACTTGGCTCGGAAACTCTGGCGGCAATGTGGCGGCCTTATATCGAAACTTGCATCGAGGCCTTCGGCCCCAAGCGTGCGATGTTCGAAAGCAACTACCCGGTCGACAAGTGGGGCGCGAGCTACGCGGTGCTGTGGAACGCGTTCAAGCACTTGACCCGCAGCGCTTCGGCCGAAGACAAGGCCGCGCTTTATGCCGGCAACGCCGCGCGGTTCTATGGCATCGAGCATTTGCTGAGCTGATGGCCGCGATCCACCTGCCGCGCACGATCCGCATCGGAGGCGGGGTGCTGGATGAACTGCCCGAAGTTCTGGCGGCGGCGGGGCTATCGCGCCCGCTGATTGTGACCGACGCGTGGATGGAAAGCTCAGGCGTGCTGGGCCGGGTCGAGACGCTGCTGGGCAAGGCGGGCGCGGCGTTCCGCTCATTCACAGGCGTGGTCCCTGACCCAACTGTGACCTCGATCGACGCGGGCTGCGCCTTCTTGGCGGGCGGCGACCACGATTGCGTGATCGGGCTTGGCGGCGGGAGTCCCATCGACAGCGCCAAGATGATCGCAGTGCGCAGGGACCGCGCGATTCCCGAACTGAAGGCACCGCATCAAGAGGACCAGCCCGGCCTGCCGATTATCGCCATTCCCACCACCGCCGGGACGGGAAGCGAAGCGACGCGGTTCACCGTGATCACCGATGCCGAAACCGACGAGAAGATGCTCTGCGCGGGGCTTGCCTACCTGCCGTTGATCGCGCTGGTCGATTTCGAGCTGACCCTGACCAAACCGTCAAGGCTGACCGCCGATACCGGGATCGACAGCCTGGTTCACGCGGTTGAAGCCTACGTTTCCAAACGCGCAAATCCGTTCGCGGATGCGATGGCCCGATCGGCCATGCGCCTCATCTGGCCCAACCTGCCGCGCGCCTGCGCCGATCCACAGGACCGCCCCGCGCGTGAGGCGCTGATGCTGGGCGCATTGCAAGCCGGGATCGCCTTTTCGAACAGCTCGGTCGCGCTGGTCCACGGGATGAGCCGGCCCATTGGGGCGCAATTCCATGTCAGCCACGGCCTCTCCAACGCGATGCTGTTCCCCGCAATCACCCAGTGGTCCGCTCCCGCCGCGCTGCCGCGCTACGCCGACTGTGCGCGGGCGATGGCGCTGGCCGGCGACGAGGAGAGCGACCAGTCGGCGGTCGGCGCGCTGGTTGAGGCGCTGCACCGGATCAACGCCGACCTCGCCGTTCCCTCGCCTGCGGACTGCGGTATAGAGCGCGCGCGGTGGGACGACCTGATCCCTCTGATGGCCCAGCAGGCGCTGGCCTCAGGCTCGCCCGCCAACAACCCGCGCGTCCCGGAAATCAATGATATCGTGGCACTTTACCAACAGGTTTGGGACTAGCTGCCGATACATGACGGCGGTGTAACTTTACTTGGCGCCTGGATGCTGGTGAGGGGCAATTGGAATGACGTCACCGATCTTCTTTGACGAAACCGGCCGCCGCCGCCGGCTGGTCGGGCGGATCGCGCTGGGCCTGCTGGTCCTGATCCTGCTCGCTGCCGTCAGCTTTGCCGCGACACTGGTCGCAGTGCCCGCTGCGACTGCGCTGGCCTTTAACCGCGAGCGCGAACAGCCGCTGCCGTTCATCACCCACATCGCCCGCATCCGCCACAAACTGCCCCGGCTGGCGCCCGCGCACGCCAACAACCTGCCGCAGCGGATCGGGTTCTATGTGCCGTGGGACGAGGAAAGCGCGACCTCGCTGCACGATCACTGGAACGATCTGGACACGGTGGTTGCGGCGGACGCGACGATCAACACCGCGCATAGCTCGCTCAACATCGATCCCGACGTTCGCCTACACAGCCAGCTCGCCAGTTCACTCCACCATCCCGCGATGCTGCTGATGGTCCAGAATATCGAGAATGATGCGTTTTCCGGCGCCGGGATGGCGAGCCTTCTGGCCAGCCCGGCCCGCGCCGATGCACTGGTTGATGCGGTCATCATGCAGGCCCGGCAAGGCGGCTGGAACGGCGTGGTGTTCGATATCGAAAACCTGCCGCAGGCCAGCGTCCCGCAATACCTCGCGATGCTCGCGAGGAGCCATCACCGCTTCGCCGAAGCCGGTCTTGGGGTCGGGCTGACCGCACCTGCCGCCGATCCCGATTGGGATCTGACCCGCTTCGCCGCTGCCACCGACACCGTCTTCGTGATGGATTACGACGAGCACTGGCAAGGCGGCGAAGCCGGGCCGATCGCTTCGAACGCCTGGTTCGCCGCGCGCCTTGCCAATGCCCGCGCCAAAATCCCGGCCGGCAAACTTGTCATCGCGGTCGGAAGCTACGCCTACGACTGGTCGGGCGGCAAAGCGGAATCGATGACGCTCGACGAAGCCTGGCTCGCTGCCCATGACAGCGCCGCGGCGGTGCAATTCGATCCCGCCAGCGGCAACTCGGGTTACGCGTTTGAGGATAACGGCGTCAAACATACTGTCTGGATGCTCGACGCGGCGGCCAGCTGGAACCAGCTCAGCCAGCTGCGCGGGGTCGCCGGAGTTGCCCTGTGGCGGCTGGGCAGTGAAGATCCGGGGTTCTGGGAAGCGCTCTCCGCCAGCCGCGCTGGCCGCTTGCCCGATCTCTCGGCGATATCCCCGGCCAAGGGCGCCGACGTGGCCGGCAATGGCGAAGTCTTGCGCATCGCCGCCAGTCCATCGAGCGGCGCGCGGCAGCTCAATTTCAGCGGGAACCTGATCACCGGCGAAAGCTACCGCGCGCTGCCGATGCCTTATGAAATCGAACGGTCAGGCGCGGCCAACACCAGCAATATCGCGCTGACTTTCGATGATGGGCCCGACCCGGACGTGACCCCGAAGATCCTCGACATCCTTGAACAGAAGCACGCGCCTGCAGCCTTCTTCATCATCGGCGAGAACGGGCTGGAGCATCCCGGCATCCTGCGCCGCATCGCCTCCGACGGGTTCGAGATCGGCAACCACAGCTACACCCACCCCAACCTCGCGCAGGTCACTTCGTTTGGCACTGAGCTTGAGCTCAATGCCACGCAGCGCTTGATCGAGGCCTATACCGGGCGCTCAACCAAGCTGTTCCGCGCGCCCTATTTCGGTGACGCCGAGCCGACCACTGCGGACGAACTGCAACCAGCGGCGATTGCCCAGCGGCTCGGCTACACCATCGTCGGGCTGCACGTCGATCCGGGCGACTGGCGGCGGCCTGGGGTGCAGCAGATCGTCGATGCAACGCTGGCGCAGATCCACGCTGCGACCACCGAGCACAGCGGCAACGTCGTGCTGCTGCACGATGGCGGCGGAAACCGCGAACAGACCATCGCCGCGCTGCCGCAGATCATCGACCGGCTCCGCGCCGATGGATACCACCTTGTTTCGATCGGCGATCTGGTCGGGGCAAAGCACGATACCCTGATGCCGCTGGTCGCCAGCACCGATCGCCTGGCGGTGGGTGCCGACGTGGGCATCTTCGCCTTGCTCGCCGGGATTGGTTACACGATCCGCTGGCTGTTTTTCTTCGCCATCACCTTGGGAATTGCGCGCGCGGTGGTCCTGACCGCGCTGGCGCTGCTCGACCGCGTCTCGCGCGCGCCCGCAGACAGCAACTACCTGCCCTCGGTTTCGGTGATCATCCCGGCTTATAACGAGGAACGCGTGATCATCAGTTCGCTGGAACGCGTCCTTGCGAGCTCCTATCCGGCGCTGCAGGTGATCGTGGCCGACGACGGTTCGAAGGATGCGACCAGCGCGCTGGTCCGCCAGCACTTCGGCAGCGAGCCGCGGGTGACGCTGCTGACCATGGAAAACGGCGGCAAGGCCAGCGCGCTCAATCGTGCGCTACGGCAGGCGCGCGGCGAAGTTATCATCGCGCTCGATGCCGATACCCAGTTCCTTGAGGACACGATACCCAAGCTGGTGCGCTGGTTCGAAGACCCGCTGATCGGCGCAGTGGCCGGCAACGCGCGGGTCGGCAACAAGGTCAACCTGGTCACCCGCTGGCAGGCGATCGAATATGTGACGGCGCAGAACGTGGAACGCCGTGCGCTCGATGCGCTGCGAGCGATCACCGTGGTCCCCGGCGCGGTCGGGGCCTGGCGACGTCAGGCGCTCGATGCGGTGGGCGGCTATCCGGAAGATACCCTGGCCGAAGATCAGGACCTGACCATCGCGATCCAGCGGCTCGGCTGGCGAGTGGCTTACGATGTCGAAGCGATTGCCCTGACCGAGGCCCCGGAGACTTTCTTCGCGCTCAGCAAGCAGCGCTACCGCTGGTCGTTCGGCACACTTCAGTGCCTGTGGAAGCACCGCATGGTGCTCAGCACCGGCAACCCGCGCGGGCTCGCCTGGTTCGGCATGCCGCAGGCCTGGCTGTTCCAGATCGTGTTCGCGGCGATCTCGCCGATGATCGATCTAGCGCTGATCGTGTCGGTGGTCGGAACGGTAATGCGGGTGCAGCAACACGGCTGGGACCAGACCCAGAGCGACGTGCTGCGACTGGCCGTTTACTGGGCCGCGTTCGTCTCGATCGATCTCTTCGCGGGGTTGATCGCTTACCGGCTCGAACCGACGCGGCAGCGCTTTCCGGGCTTCCTGATGCTCGCCCAGCGCTTTGTCTATCGTCAGCTGATGTACGGGGTGGTGATCCGCTCGATCAGCGCGGCGCTGCGCGGCAAGGTGGTCGGTTGGGGCAAGCTGGAACGCAGCGGCAGCGTGAGCGTCGAGGCTGGTGGTTAGCGGTCGGGAGGGAATTCAGACGAGGATCTCATGTCCGCTACTCGAGATTTTGAGAAAATTAGCGGTCTGTTCGTTTACGGCCCGATTGCGGACATAAGCCAAGCTCATTTTGACGTCCGCTACGCGCCCCAATTGCGGTTGGGAGCATGACGGAAACGCGAGCCCTTTTGGACATTAGAGCGTTTTCCACAGCGGCTGAATCGAGGGGGATTCCTGCGGGCGTGATTTTCTGATTCACGATGCTGGCTGGGAATGGAGGCCAGTATGGATGGCGCGAGCATTGTCACAGGACCTTCGGGACCGGGTTGTTTCGGCGATTGACGGCGGTTTGAGCTGCCGGGCGGCGGCGGCTCGCTTCGGCATCGGGGTGGCGACAGCGGTTCGCTGGCGGCAACTGGCACTTCGCCATGGGCGGGCGGTTGCGGGCAAGCCGGGCGGCGACCGGCGCTCTGCCAAGACGGACGCCCATGCCGACTTCATCCTCGGCCTCGTTGCCGAGCATGGCGATATCACTTTAGCTGAGATGCAGACGGCCATGGCGGAGCGTGGTTCGCCGGTCGGAATGGGCACGCTGTGGCGGTTCTTCGATCGCCGCGGGATCACGCGTAATAAAAGACCGGCCACGCGATCGAACAGGACCGGCCCGATGTCTTGAAGCAGCGTGAAGAGTGGTTCGACGGCCAGCTCGATCTGGAGCCCGAGCGCCTCGTGTTCATCGATGAGACGTGGACCGCCACCAACATGACCCGCAGCCATGGCCGCTGCGCCA
>JAYUCG010000038.1:0-14989 GCA_043740455.1 Novosphingobium sp.
TGAGCCAGACCTGACCGCCGCGTTCAATCCAGAAGGCTTGCCCAGTGCGCTGCGGCTTGGCTGCCTTGGCAGGCTTGACCGGGAACTGCTCGGGACCAAGCGAGCGGCCCGTGCAAAGGTCGGACAGCGGACACAGCAGGCAGCGCGGCCCGCGCGGGGTGCACACGGTTGCGCCAAGATCCATCATCGCCTGGGCAAAATCACCGGGACGATCGGCGGGTGTGATGGCATCGACCTTGCCCAGAATCTGCGTGCGCGCCTGCTGCAGCGGGGTGGCAATTGCATAGAGCCGGGTGATCACCCGCTCGACATTGGCGTCGACCACCGCGGCTCTCTCACCAAAGGCGATCGCGGCCACTGCGGCGGCGGTATAGGCACCTAGCCCCGGCAAAGCGCGCAGTTTCGCCTCGGTTTGCGGGAACTGGCCGCCGCGCGCCGCAACTGCCTTGGCGCAGGCGATAAGGTTGCGGGCGCGAGCATAGTAACCCAGCCCCGCCCACGCCGCCATGACGTCGCTCTCGTCGGCTGCGGCCAGCGCCGCCACGGTCGGCCAGCGTGCGAGGAACTTGGCGAAGTAGGGTGCGACCGCTGCGGTGGTGGTCTGCTGCAGCATCACCTCGGACAGCCACACCCGGTAGGGATCCGGCGGCGGCGCGCCCGGTGCCGCGCGCCACGGCAGGATGCGGTGGTGCTTGTCGTACCAACCGATCAGCTTCTCGGGAATCGTCTCGGCGCTGGCGTCCATCGCGGTGCTATGGCATTGGCAGCCGCACAATGGAACGGGATGGCAAACCACCGAAACCGGCACCGCGCCGGTTCGAACGCGCACGGGGCAGCGGCGCGCGGCCGATCGCCGAACTGATGCCCGAAGTGGGCCGCACCGCCTTTCGCAAATTCGGCTTCGTCCAATCGAGCGTGGTCACCCGCTGGCCCGAAATCGTGGGTGAGCGCCACGCCCGGGTGTGCATGCCCGAAGCAATCCGCTTTCCCCCGGGCGAAAAAAGCGAGGGCATCCTCCAGCTGCTGGTGGTCCCGGCGCACGCACCGATGATCAGCCACGTGATCCCTGAGATCATCGAGCGGGTGAACCGCTTCTTTGGCTACAACGCGGTGGTCAAGGTCAAGCTTCGGCAAGGTGCGGTTCAGCCACCGCCGGCCAAGGAACGTCCGACAGCGCCGCCGTCATTGAGGCCGATCCCGTTCGAACTGGGGGACAGCCTGCGCGACATCGGCGATCCCGAACTGCGCACGGTGCTTGAATCGCTCGCGCGCAGCCTCGGCAATGCCGCGGAGGACGAGAAGCAGTGAAGCGATACGCCCGCGTGGTCCTGCTGGCTGCCGCCACGCTGCTGCTTACTGCAACCGCGCCCAAAACCGTGGGCTGTACGCATACTGTTGTGCTCCTGCCCGATGGCGGCCACCTGATCGGCAATCCCGACGCGCCGGTGCGGCTGACCGAATATATGAGTTACACCTGCACCAGTTGCGGGACCTTCGAAATGCAGTCCGACGCAGCACTGCAGATCGGCTATGTCGCTTCGGGCAAAGTGGCGATCGAGGTGCAGCACCTGGTTCAGGGTCCGGTCGATCAGGTGGCGGCGATGCTGGCCGATTGCGGCCCGCCAGAGAAGTTCGCGCTCAACCATTCGTCCCTGATCCGCAGCCAGGACCGCTGGCGTGCCACACTGAACCGGGCCGGACCAGCACAGAAGCAACGCTGGACTTACGGAACGCTGCTGTCTCGCGGCCGCGCCGTGGCGGACGACATGGACTTCTACCAGATCATGGAAAGCCGCGGGTTCGATCGCACGGCAACCGACGCCTGTCTGGGCGATGCAAAGCTTGCAAACCGGATTGGCGAGCAAAGCAAAGCCGGGTATGCGCTCGGCATCAAAACTGCCCCAAGTTTCCTCATCAACGGCACATTGCTCGAAAATGCCCATGGCTGGGCAGAGCTGCGGCCCCTAATCGACGCGAGCTTTTGACAATGAAGAAATTCATCGCTGCCCTTGCCACCGGTCTGCTGATCGCCGCACTGCCGCTTACGGCTTCGGCCAAGCTCGCCCCGCGCAAGCGCGCCGCGGCACCGGTTGTTCCGGCCGGGCCGCACTGGGACCAGACGATTACCATGACCGATCAGGGCTTCCCGCTGATGGGCAATCCCGATGCGCCGGTGAAAGTGGTTGAATTCATTTCGCTAACTTGCTCGCACTGCGCGGAATTCTCGAAAGAGAGCAAGGTTCCGCTGGCCGCGAGACTGGTCCGCCAAGGCAAGGTGTCGCTCGAACTCAGGCCGTTTATCCGCGTGGCGCTTGATGAAATCCCCACTCTGCTGATGTTGTGCGGCGACAAGGGCCGTTATTTCCCCAACGAAGCAGCTTTGCTTGGCGCGCAGACGTCGTGGTTTAGGGCCCCGGCCAATCCGAACTATCAAGCCCGCTGGCAAGCCCTGGAGAGCAATCCGGCCGCGCAGCGCAAGGTGGCGGCGCGCGATCTTGGCTTGTTCAAGATTATGCTGGCCCGCGGCTATACCGCCAAGCAGCTCGATGCTTGCCTGGCCGACCAGACCAAACTCGACTGGCTCAATACCCAGACCAACTACGCCGGGACGACAATCGGCGTGACGGGCACCCCCAGCTTCATGATCAACGGGGCGTTGCAGACCGTCTACGCCTGGGAGCCGCTGGGGCCGCTGATCGATACGGCGCTGGCCGGCGGGGCAGCGGCTCCAACGGCATCATCGGCGCTTCCCGTGATACCGGCCAGCAGCGTGACGACCCAGACGCAGTAAATCACTTGTGGAGAAGCACGGCTGAAGCCAGGCCGATCCTTCTGTCCAATCGCAATACCGACTAAATTTCACGACTCGAAGCCAAGGAACCGACACGCCCATGACCGCAATCCGTTCGCGCCACCTGCTGTTCGCACTCGCTGCCGCTCCGCTCGCGCTGGGGCTGGCCGCCTGCAAAAAGGACGACAAGGCCAGCGATGCGCCAGCCGGCGCGGCAATCGCCAAGGTCGCTGCGCCTGCCGGGCAGACCTGGGAAGACACCATCACCGCAACCGCAACCGGCGGGATGATGATGGGCAACCCCGCGGCACCCATCAAGCTCGTCGAATACGGGTCGCTCACCTGCCCGCACTGCGCGCGTTTTGCGAGCGAAGCGATGAGCCCGATCAAGAGCGAATTCGTCTCCTCTGGCCGGGTCAGCTACGAATATCGCAGCTTCTACATCCACCAGCAGGATCTGCCGCTGACCATGCTGGTGCGCTGCGCGCCCAAGGAAAACTTCTTCCCATTGGTCGAGCAGGTGTACGGCAACTACGACAATTTCGTGAAGCTGCTGGAGAATCCAAAAGTTCAGGCGACTGCCGAAGCGGCCAGCAAAATGCCGCCTGCACAGCGTCTCCCGGCACTGGCCGATGCGCTTGGCTTCACCAGCTTTTTCGCCTCGCGCGGGATGTCGGTCGATCAGGCGCATGCATGCCTTGCCAACACTGACAACGCGATGAAGATCTCGAACACCTTCAAGACCTTCACCGATGCCGGGATCCAGCAGACCCCGACGCTGGTCATCAATGGTTTCCAGATCCCGCCTGACCAGTCCGAATGGCCCAAGATCGCCGAGGCGCTGCGCGCCGCCGGCGCACGCTAAGCCGGTTCGGGGCGGGGCCGGTAGCACGACAGATGCGGATCACACGGCTCAAGCTCAGCGGATTCAAAAGCTTCGTCGAACCGGCTGAACTGCGGATCGAACCCGGGTTGACCGGGGTGGTCGGGCCCAACGGGTGCGGGAAATCGAACCTGCTCGAAGCAATCCGCTGGGTGATGGGCGAAAATTCGCCCAAATCGATGCGCAGCGGCGGGATGGAAGACGTGATCTTCGCCGGCACCGCGCAGCGTCCGCCGCGAGATTTCGCCGAAGTGGTGCTCCACGCCGATACCACGTCCCCCGGCGGTGCCGTTAACGACAGCGGACTCGAAGTGGTCCGCCGGATCGAGCGCGGCGCAGGCAGCGCTTACCGCGTCAACGGGCGCGATGTGCGGGCCAAGGACGTGGCGCTGGTCTTCGCCGATGCAGCGACTGGCGCGCACTCCCCCGCCCTCGTCAGCCAGGGCCGCATTGCTGCAGTGATTGCCGCCAAGCCGGCTGAACGGCGGATGATGCTCGAAGAGGCGGCGGGGATCGCAGGCCTCCACGTGCGGCGCAAGGATGCCGAACAGAAGCTCCGCGCGACCGAGAGCAACCTCGCCCGGCTCGAAGACATCATGGGCCAGCTCGATCAGCAGATCGGCACACTGCGGCGGCAAGCGCGGGCCGCCGAGCGCTACAAGGCGCTGTCGGACAAGATCAAGCTGGCCGAGGCGCGGCTGGTCTTCGCGCGCTGGCGCGATGCCGCCGCCGCCGCCGAAGCTGCCCGCGCTGAGGCGCAGGGCGGGGATGCCAAAGTCGCCGAATGCCAGACTTCGGCGAAGGCAGCACAGGACGCACAGCACGCCGCCGCCGAAGCGCTGGCCGCCGCACGCGACGAATTGGCCGACCGGCGCGACGATGCCTCCGCCCATGGCCACCGCATGGCGACGCTGACCAGCCAGCTTGAGGCCGCCGAACAGCGCCTCTCCGGCCTCGATCGCCAGCATAAACGGCTCGAAGAGGATCGCGGCGAGGCCGACCGGCTGACTCGCGATGCGGCCGAGGCGCTGGCCAAGCTGGCGCGCGATCTTGCCGCCGGGCAAACCGCACTGCGCGAGGACGAGCAACGCCGCTCGCGCGTCGCCGCCGCGCTCGACGATGCCGACCGCAACCTGCGCGGGGCCGAACTGGCGCTGGCCCAGGCGACCGCCGACCAAGCCGGGGTCGATGCCGAATGGCGCGTCGCCGATGCCGAACTGTCCGCCGCACGCCAGCGGCTTGAACGCATCGAGGGCGAGAAGCGGCGGCAGGCCGAGCTTGCTGCGAGTCTCGCCAGCGAAGGCGATCCTGAGATCGCGTTGCAGACGGCCCAAACCGAGGCCGAACAAGCCCGCGACGCGGTGCGTGCCGCACAAGCAGCGCTGGCTGCGCAGCAGGAACGCAAGGCCTCGCTTCAGGCCGACCGCGATAGTGCCGGGGCGACGCTCGCCCAGGCCAATGCCGAATTGGCCGGGGTCGAGCGCGAGCACCAGGCACTGGCGCGTGACCGCGAAGCTCGGGCCAAACAGGCCGCGGGCAAACACGGCCTGCCCCAGGCACTTGACCAGCTGCGCGCCAAGCCAGGCTACGAACGCGCGCTTGCTGCAGTGCTGGGCCGAGATGCCAAGGCTTTGCTCGGTGCCGCGCCGCAGGGCGAGGACGGCCGCTTCTGGACTGGCGCAACTGCTTCCAAGGCAGTGCCCGACAGCCTTGCCGAACAAGTCAGCCAATGCCCGCCGCAACTCGCCGCGCGCCTCGCGTTGGTTCATGTTGCGATTGAAGACGATAGCCGCACGCTTGCTCCCGGTGAGTGGCTGGTGACCACGGCAGGGCATTTGCGCCGCTGGGACGGCTTCCTCGCGCGCGGCGAAGGCGGAGCGGAAGCCGCGCGGCTTGAGGCGGAGAACCGGCTTGCCGCGCTGGAGGAAGAACTTCCGGCGCTGCGCGAGACTGCCGAAACGGCAGCGGTGCGGGCGGACACCATTCAAGCTGAACTCTCTGATCTGCAGACCGAACTGGTCGGTGCCGAGCGCGCGGTGAACACCGCAGCCGAGGCCGAGCGCACCGCACTGCGCGCCTGCGATCAGGCCGAGGCCGCCAAGGCGCGGCTCGAAGCTCGCCGCGCCGAACTTGCGCGCGTTGCTGGCGATCTGGCCGAGCAGCATGCCGCCGCACAGGCCGACCTCGACTCGGCAACCGGGAAGCGCACCGCCCTGCCCGATCCCGCGGCCGGACGCGCTACGCTGTCCGCTGTGCAGGCCCGGCACGATACCGCACGGCAGGGCCTTCAGGCCGCGACCGCCGCGCTCGCCGCACATGATCAGGCGCTGGCCGTGGCGCGCGAACGGATCGGGGCGCAGCAGGCCGACATCCGCGGCTGGCAGGCCCGCGCCGGCGATGCCGCAAACCGCCTTGCGGGCATGGAACGCCGCTTCGAAGAGATCGCCGAAGAGCGCAACGTGATCGCCGCCAAACCGGCGAGCCTGATGTGCGAGATCGAGGCCGGCGATGCAGTGCGCGCCCGCCTCACCGCCGAACTTAGCGCAGCCGAAGCCAAGGTTGCCGAACTGGGCGAAGCCGCACGGCGCATCGGGGCACATTTTGCCGCCGCCAACGAAGCGCTCGCCTCAGCCCGCGAACTGCGCGCCGGGGCCGCCGCCCGCGCTGAAAACGAGGAAGCCCGCCGCGCCGAGGTAGCGGGAATTTCAGGCGAACGCTTCCAGTGCCCGCCGCCTCTGCTGCCCGAACGTTTCCTCTTCAGCGCCGATCAGGTGGCGCACGCCGGGCAGGAAAGCGCCGAGCATGACAAGCTGGTCGGCGACCGTGAACGGCTCGGCCCGGTTAACCTCGTCGCCGCCGAGGAGCTCACCGCAGCCGAGGAGAAGCACGGCACCAGCATTGCCGAGCAAGCCGAGCTGACCGAGGCGGTGCACCGCCTGCGCGGCTCGATCGGCAGCCTCAACCGCGAAGGGCGCGAGCGGCTGCGCACTGCCTTCGAAGTGGTCGATACCCATTTCCGCCGCCTGTTCACCCGGCTGTTCGAAGGCGGGCAGGCGCAACTGGCGCTGGTCGATTCGGACGATCCGCTCGAAGCGGGACTCGAGATCTACGCCCAGCCGCCGGGAAAGCGGCTGCAGTCACTCACCTTGCTTTCGGGCGGTGAACAGGCGCTCACCGCGATCGCGCTGATCTTCGCGCTGTTCCTCACCAACCCTGCCCCGATCTGCGTGCTCGACGAAGTCGACGCGCCGCTCGATGACGCCAACATCGAACGCTTCTGCGACCTGCTCGACGCGATGGTCGGCGAAACCGACACCCGCTACCTGATCGTCACCCACAACGCCGTGACGATGAGCCGCATGCACCGCCTGTTCGGAGTAACGATGGTCGAACGCGGGATATCGCGGCTGGTCAGCGTCGACCTTGAAGGGGCGGAAGAATTGCTGGCGGCAGAGTGACGTAGTGCATCCCGAAGAACCGCAAGCAAAGATTTGGTTCAAGCGCAGCCTCTTCGGCTACACGCCATGCCACTGGAAAGACTATGCTGTGATGACGGCGGCAATCTCGCTGGCCCTCTCTGCCAGCATGCTTGTGTTGCCAGCTGACATTCCACTTAGCAAAGGTGGTCAGGATTTCGTGCGCTTCGGTTTTTTAGCGGAGCTTATCATCGGTCTAGAAATCTTCGCTTGGAAACACTCGCGACCGAAGTAACCCTCTACCCCAGCACATACCGCGGCCCCGGCCCGGCTGCCCCGGCACGGTCATCCCGATTGTAAAGCGCGCAGCGCTGCAGGCTCAAACAACCACAGCCAATGCATTCATCGAGCTTGATGCGGGTGCGGTTAAGCAGCTGGATGCGCGCGTCGATTTCGGTGCGCAGCGAGCGGCTGATCCGCTGCCAGTCGCTCACCGTCGGGGTGCGGCCCTGCGGCAACTTGGCCAGCTCTTCCTCGATCTGCACAAGGCCCAGCCCAAGCTTCTGCGCGATCAGGATGAAGCTCAGTCGGCGGATGTCGCTGCGCAGGAAGCGGCGCTGGTTGCCGCTGGTGCGCAGCGCCTGGACCAGGCCCTTGTCTTCGTAATAGCGGATTGCCGAAACCGCGAGCCCGGTGCGCCGCGCCAGTTCGCCGATCGGTAGCAAGTCATCGCGATTCATCGGTCGACTCCGTCACAAATTGCTTGACCTCAAGTTAGCTTGAGGTTGCACGAAGATAAAGCGCGATTCGAGAGATTCGCAGTAACGCATTATGAAGGAATGGAATTATGGCAAACGGCTGGCTTGAACACGTTAACATCACGGTGAGCGACCCCGAACGCATGTCGCAGCTGCTCAAAGACCTGTGCGGCTGGCACGAACGCTGGCGTGGGCCTTCGCTGATCGGCGGCAGCACCATCCACGTCGGAAGCGAGCGCGATTACATCGCGGTCTACACCAAGGACGGCTTGCACGGCCCATTCGCCAAGGGCGCCCCACTCAACCACGTTGCGCTGGTGGTCGGCGACCTCGATGAGGCCGAACGCACCGTCACCGCTGCAGGCCTCACCGCCTTCTACCATGCCGACTACGAACCCGGGCGGCGGTTCTATTTCTTCGACTGGGACGGGATCGAATTCGAGATTATTTCATACGACTAGGGTTCCGCCCAGATCCTTATTTGTTCACACGAAGACACGAAGAGCACGAAGAGGGCACGTCCAGCCTCCGGCTGACTCATCGATGCAACGTTCATCCTGTTGCGTCCTAGGAGATCGAGAGCGGCTTCGCCGCCGGCACAGCAACTTCGTGTCCTTCGTGTCTTCGTGTGAACCAAAAAATTCACAGCAAGCCGGGCTGCGCGTCCATCGCCTTGCCATCTACCCAGCGCAGATCGGTGTGCCCGGCGGTGAGCACATCGGGCCAGGTCTCGCACAGCGCGAAGGCCTGTTCGGGGCCTCCCGCAGTCCACTGCGCCCAATCCTCGCGGCGCAGGATCACCGGCATGCGGTCGTGCACATCGTCCATCTGCATGCAGCTCGCGGTCATGACTATGGTGTAGACCGCGCCCCATTCGGCGCTCTGCCGCCATAGTCCGGCGACCGCGAAGATCTCCTCATCTGGCAGACCATACCACGAGCGGACCACGCGCCCGGCGGCCCCGCGCGGTTCGGCCCATTGGCTCACCGGGATCAGGCAGCGCCGCCGCATGAAGCTGTCACGCCAGAACGCGGTGTCGAGCTTATCCTCGCGCGCGTTAGTCACCGGTTTGGGCTTCAGCGGCTGGCCTTGCTTGCCCTTGAGCATCAGCGGGAAGCCCCAGTTCATCGCCCGCGCGCGGCCTTCGGCCACCACCAGTCCGGGGTATCCGGGATAGACTTCAGTGCCGTAATTGGCGGCGAGATCCGACTCGACCTCGAACAGGTGGGCGACCTCGGCAGTGCCCTTGATCATGCGGTAGAGGTTGCACATCAGCTCAGGCCCGCATTGCCGACCACCCAGCAGGCCAGCGCCACCAGCAGCCCGAGCATGCGGTTCGAGCGGAACCGGGCGAGTGCACTATCGCCGTCATCTTCGGTCAGCGTCACCACTTGCCAGCCCATTTGCAGCGCCGCCGGAAGCAGCGCCGCCAGCGCCAGCCAGTCAAGCCGGAGCAACCAGAATGCGAGGCCCAACAGCAAGATCGCACCGGCATAGAACACCGCAACCCCGGTCTTCACATGCTTGCCGAACGTCAGCGCGGAGGAGCCGATCCCGATTCCGGCGTCATCCTCGCGGTCCTGCAGCGCGTAGATCGTGTCGTAGCCGATGCACCACAGCACCGACCCGGCGTAGAGCGCGGCGAGCACTCCCAGCCGGTCAGAGCGCAGCGCAAACCAGCCGACCGGCGCGCCCCAGGTGAAGACGAGGCCCAGCCAAGCCTGCGGAAATCCC
This sequence comes from Novosphingobium sp., assembly GCA_043740455.1. Lineage (GTDB taxonomy): Bacteria > Pseudomonadota > Alphaproteobacteria > Sphingomonadales > Sphingomonadaceae > Novosphingobium. Next base: position 9,583 of record JAYUCG010000038.1, read on the forward strand.
GTGATGCGCTTCATGAACGGATAGGCCGCGACCAGCGCCAGACTGCCGAGCGCCACCAGCTGCACCTCCCAGCGCAGTTGCAGCAGCACGACCAGCCCGATCAGGCACAGCAGGCCAAGCCAAACCCACGCCGCGCGGCTGCTCACCCGCCCGCTCGCCACCGGACGCGATGCGGTCCGCGCCACCTTGCGGTCGATATCGGCATCGACAATGTCGTTATAAACGCACCCCGCCCCACGCATCGCGATCGAGCCGAGCAGCAGCCAGCCGAGCAGCGCCCACTGGCCAGTGCGTAAGGTCGGCATCCCGCCCGCGAGCAGCACCCCCCACACGCAGGGCCAGAACAGCAGCCACCACCCGATCGGCCGGTCGAACCGCGCAAGCTGCGCATAATCGCGCAAGCGCGGTGGGAGCGCGGCGACTAGGCTCTTGTGCTGCGAATCGGGGACGATTTGCGCAGTCACAGCGCCGATCTGCCGGTTTCGGGAGGAAGCTTGGACAGCTTGGACCACAGTCCAGGCGTTAAAAAAACCGCGGCGGGATTGGCGCATGTTGTCGGCAGTCGCTCGCCAAGTGAATTCTCAAAGGACATGGCTGCACATTGCCACATTTGCGATCTGTAGGACAGACAGGCCGATGGTAGCTAACGACCCGAAAGTCGACATGCGATCCCGTCGACCTCGCCAGGCTAATTAACGAGCGAGAGCGTCCGCGTTCATCGACAAACAGGCGACCAAACCAGTTAGCTGCCAGTCGTATCCGATTGAGCCTCCCAGTGGACCAGCGAGGTTTGTCAGGACCATCTTGCTGCCGAAGCCTTTTAACGCGGGCGCTTCGGCGATCTCAGGTCCGCCGGTTTCTGCCCAAATCAGTTTCAGCATCTCGCCTTCGCTGCTACCGGAAATGTCCAGTGATCCGGCGTCGCTAGAAAGCGATCCATGCTTCGCTGAATTTGTTGCGAGTTCATGGAACACCATTGCCAGCGCGGTTGCGCTGCGTTCCCCGACTCCCATGCGGGGCACTGCCACCCTGATGCGACCACTGAACGCGCCCAAGTCATCATATGGGGCAACCAGAACGCTTATCAGATCGCCCAGAATTACAGCTCGACCTTGTTCGCCTGGTAGCGGCCTCACAAGATCGTGCGCTCTCCCTAGCGCCGACAAGCGCTGCGTGAGCTCGCGCGTCATGTCTTCCACGGTCTGTGCCGAGCGAGCGGTGAAGGCGGTCAGGCTGGCGGCGATTGCGATGAGGTTCTTGACCCTGTGGCTCATTTCTCCAGCTAAGAGCTCGCTCCCTTCCTCCGCTTGCTTGCGGCCTGTCACATCGAGGAAAATGCCGAACATCGTCCTGCCGATAATCCCGGCATCTGCACCTTGGCCCCGTGCTGAGATCCAACGAATATCCCCTTCGACGATGATGCGGAAGTCGATCTCGTAGGACCCATCTACCGAGCGAGTTGCGATGAATGCCGCTCTTACCCTGTCGCGGTCGGCGGGAAGGATGTTTGCCGAAAGCTCCTCAAACTCGACCGAGCCGGAATCTGGCAAGCCCCATAATTCGAACCCGCGCGGGTCCATGCCAAAGGCGTTGTCGTCGACATTCCACGACCACAGCGCAACACATGCGGCTTCAATCGCAAATCGCAGATGCCGATTGCTCCACTGATCAGTCATGTTGGCGTCTTGGGCATATAGTTGAGCCTCTCGGATTGGTGTGAGCACCAGCCCATTCCTCAACGCTTCTAGCTATGCGCCCAAAGCCGTTGCTTAGCCACCGCACAATTCACCGCCCTCGCGAACTCTGCCCCTATCAAGCAACGCATGCTAAAGTCGGCTACCCCCCCCAATTGCGTCGCTGCGGCTGGGCAGTGAACAACCCAATTGCGGCCATCGACGCAAGTGCGGCCATTCGCCCGGGCTAATTCAGGAAAATGATCCAAGCGTGCAAAGCCAGAATTGGTGTTTGGTCGCGTGATGTTCGCCAGCTGCCAATTGCATCAAGCTAGCAACGCCCCGATTGCCGACTTACTTCAGCGATCCAAGGTAGGTCACCAGGTCATCAAGCTGAGCGGGGTTGTGCAGGCCCGGATAGGGCATCTTGTTGCCGTGAACCGTTCCAGCTGGATTTGCTAGGTAGAGCTTCAGCTCAGCCGGGGTCCAAACCAGCCCCGACTTCTTCATCGCGCTCGAATAAGCAAAGCCTGACTGCGCCCCGGCATGCCGACCGACAACACCGAACAATCTGGGACCGACACTGGGACCAGATCGGGCAGTCGAGCTGTGACAGACCGAGCATTGCCCGCGGAATACCTGTGCGCCGCGGTTGGCGTCTCCAGCCAGAGCGACCGAGGCGAACGATCCAGCGACAACCGCTACCAGCGCCAGAATGCTTCCATTTCTCAGAATGCGATCCATGTGAAAATCCTCAAATCGTTGTTGTCGGAGGCGTTGGCGCCGGTGCCGTCGTAGTTCTGTTTAGCGCCGTCAAACTTGCCGTAGGCTGTATATTGCACTCCGACCCGCATGTTGAAGCGTGGCCCGAGCGGCGACTTTCCGTTGCCCCATGGCGTATAATCGAGCTGTGCCATGATCCCATTGCTATCGGGCTTCGCATTCGGACCGCCATACAGGTCGGAATTGCTGGTCCCAGTCGTTGAGAACGCACCCAGCGTTGCCCCGACCTTGCCACGCCAGTTATAGCTGACATCTCCACGCAGCTGGCTGAGGTTCGTCTTGGCGCAATCGACGGTGCTGCCATCGCCAACCAACGCCAAGGCGCAGCTGGCCTCGAGGTTGTTGTCTTCGTGAATGTAGCGCGCTTGCGCGGAGATGGTATCTCCTGAACTAAGCGCTTTCTGCCAAGATGCGTCCACCCCGACATCCGAATAGTGATCGGTAAAGCCACTCGAACGGTCGCGTTCGGGGTTGATCTTTGCCTTCAGTGCGAAGGCTCCAAGCTCAAGCGTGCCGCCGCCCAGATTGCCTTGCCAAGCGACCCGGCCGTAAGGTGCGAGACCCTTTATATCGCCAGGAGCATAGGGATCGGCGCCAAGCCAGTTCAATGTGCCGATCGAAGGGCTCGAATAGGCACCGGCCTCAAGATACCATTTTTGCCCAATCCAGCTGTAAGCGCTTAACCCCAATGTGTTCTGCGCCAACCCACCATCGATCAATGGAGCGGCACCCGGAGTGCCCGATACCTTAGTATCTGTGTAAGGAAAGCCCCAGGCCGGCGTTGTGTTCCAGGCATCCTGAACGGTCGGCCCGTTATTGAGCGTAAGCCCGAACACAGCGTCTTGCCCGAAGATGCGCCCAGTCGTCACCGCTCGCAGATCAAGATTATCCCAAGACCAAGCCTTGCCCACACCATCGTAGGTAATCTGTGCAAAACCACCGAAGTGGTGACCCACCCCACCGGCAATGAATATGCTGCCCTGATCGAAGACGAGATTATCATTCTGCGACAGTCCGTCCGGGGCAGGAATCTGGTCTTTCTTGGTATGGGTCAGCGAAGCAACAGCCATCGCAGACAACGGGATATTGAAGCCCTTCGCCCGCATCGTGTAGCCGTTAAGTTTGAAATCGCGACCCAAAGGCGTCAGCTGTGGGCCGAATCCTCCAACGTGGCACGCAGCACAACTCAATCCGGTTTGATCAGCAAAAGCTGGCACGGCTTGGACCGGATGTGAAATCATCAAGAATGGCAGCGTCACAACTCCCAAGGCGAGCATCGATAGCGTCGCCTGACGTGTAGGGGCGATCGGGGTCTTTGCAGGCTTGGGGCTCTCTTGATCACAGGAAAGCGGCATGCAACTTCTCCAGATTAGAGCCAAAACCCGTATGGTCATGCAACACGGCCATTTTTGTGAAACCTTCAACTCAAACAGGCGAACTGCTGTGAGAATCGATTACAATGGCAACGTCATACGACCCAACCTGGCAAGGCACATTGATCTACGTCAATTTCAGCACCTTGGTTGGGAATTGGATCGAGATTGAGCACCACCAGGGTCTCTGAGACATGTACGAAGAACTTGCTAGTTGTAAGAACGTTCCAAAAATTCCAAAAGTCCGCGTCCGCTTTCCACCCCATTCCAGACATGCCCTCATTGCCGGCGGTCATTCTCATCCGCCAAGGATGACGCGCCACGCCATCTCGGCTATGACAGAAAAATGCCCGCTATCCCTGCCTGGCCGCCAAAGAGCGCACCGCGTCTGTTCGTTGAACAGGAAATCCGGGCGGGCGTGCACCTCACCATCGAAGGACCGCAGGCGCATTACCTGTCCCGCGTCATGCGTGTGGCCGAAGGCGATGCCGTAGTACTGTGCGACGATGTGACCGGCGAATGGGCGGCGCGGGTGCTCTCTGCCGACAAGCGCTCGGTTGCGCTCAGCGCCGAGGCCCTGCTCCGCCCGCGCGAGGAGGTGCCCGATTTCACGCTCTGTGCCGCGCTGCTCAAGAAGGACCGGTTCGACCTGGTGATGGAGAAGGCTTGTGAGCTGGGGGTGCGAACGATCCAGCCGGTGCTGACCCGGCGCTGCGTGGCGGACAAGCTCAACCTTGAACGTGCACGCAGCATTCTAGTCGAGGCGGCCGAGCAATGCGCGCGCACCGCGTTGCCGCAGCTGCTCGCGCCGGTGAAGCTGGATACACTGCTCAAGGGCTGGCCCGAGGCCCGCGCACTGTTCTTTGCCGATGAGAATGGCGGGGCGAAGGCTGCGCAACAATTTTGCGCGCATTCAGGCCCCGCCTGGCTGCTCACGGGGCCTGAGGGCGGGTTCGATGAGGCCGAGCGCGCGGCGATCGGGGCGCTGCCGCAGACCCGCGCCATTACGCTTGGCCCGCGGATATTGCGCGGCGAGACGGCTGCGATTGCCGCTACTGCGCTGTGGATGGGCACGCGCGGCGATTGGTGATCGCGTTTCCACCCCGGCATGGGGAGGTGGCAGCCGCAGGATGACGGAGGGGGCTCGCGGCCTCACGCGGGCTTGCGCCTTGAGGATGGCCCCCTCCACCACCCTTCGGGCGGTCCCCTTCCCCGTTTCGGGGAGGATTTTAGGCTAGCGCAGCTGCAATCTACCCACTAACTCCGCCCCATGAGCACGAGACAAGTTTCGAATCGCAACGATCCTGTGATCGAGAGCCGCGACCAGCTGCTGGCGCCCATGATCAAGGGCGAAAAGCCGCGCGAGGCTTGGCGGATCGGGACCGAGCACGAGAAGCTGGTCTATAGCACCAGCGATCACCACGCCCCGTCCTATGACGAAAAGGGCGGCATCCGCGATATGCTGAAGGCGCTGGAGGACTACGGCTGGGAGCCTGTAATCGAAGGCGGGAACGTCATCGCGCTGTCAGGCAGTGACGGCGCGGTCAGCCTGGAGCCCGCAGGCCAGCTTGAACTGTC
>JAYUCG010000039.1:0-13279 GCA_043740455.1 Novosphingobium sp.
AGAATTCAAGGTATCAGCGGGAGCCTCTAGCGATGAGCCTTGGACAGAAACCGATTACCTGGGGTGCGTTGGGCGCGTTGACCTTCGGGCTTTCACACGGATTTGAAGCCGTTGGCGATATCGCTTTCGCCAAGGGCGACAGCGGCACCGCATTGGTCTTTCACCTGCTCGCGCTTGCCCTGCTGATCGGCGCCATCGCCTGCGGCGTGATGTTCCTTCGCGCTCTGGTCCGCAAGCAAGGCCTATTCGGCTCCAACAAGGAGACCCCCAAGCGCACCGCGCAGGTGTTTGAGGAGATTCAACGCCCTGACGAACCGTTCGATCCCGATGCTGCGCTCGCCAACTACCTCACGAAGCGCGATCAATCTCCGCGGCCTGCCACGCCGCCGACGAAGGGCTTCGGGCGTCGAGTATCTTGATTATTGCTGAGCTACATCCGGGGCCGACACAAGCGGTTAGGACGACCTGCTTTCCTACACTTGCGCAAACTGCCACACTCACGCCAACCCGCTCATTCTCAGCTTCGATTCTCATTTGATCGACCGCGTACGCGGTCCCTCCCCTCAGCGCTGCGGCATGGTTTTGGTGTAAACTTAGTGTGACCTTTCACCCGCTACCCTTGCCTTCCGCCCCCCCTCCCCCTAGCGGCTCCACCATCTGCCAAACAGGAGTCGAACATGGTCCCCCGCTATTCCCGCCCCGCGATGACCGCGATCTGGGAGGCTGAGGCGCGGTTCAAGATCTGGTTCGAGATCGAGGCGCATGCGACGCAGAAGCTGGCTGACCTCGGGGTGGTGCCTGAGAGCGCGGCCAAGGCGCTGTGGGACTGGTGGGCGACCAATCCCAAGATCGATGTCGCCGCGATCGAAGCGATCGAGGCGGTGACCAAACACGACGTGATCGCCTTCCTCGATTGGATCGCGCAGCAAGTCGGCCCCGAGGCGCGGTTCATGCATCAGGGGATGACCAGCTCCGACGTGCTCGACACCACGCTGTCGGTGCAGCTGGCGCAGGCGAGCGACCTGCTGCTGGCCGACCTCGACGCGCTGCTTGCCGCGATCAAGCGCCGAGCTCTGGAGCACAAGTTCACCCCCACCATCGGCCGCAGCCACGGCATCCATGCCGAGCCGACGACGTTCGGTATCAAGCTCGCGCAGGCCTATGCCGAGTTCGATCGCTGCAAGGCGCGGCTGGTGGCGGCGCGCGCAGAGATCGCCACATGTGCAATCTCGGGCGCGGTCGGCACTTTCGCCAATATCGATCCGGCGGTCGAAGAGTACGTCGCTGAAAAGCTTGGCTTGTGCGTCGAGCCGGTCTCCACCCAGGTGATCCCGCGCGATCGTCACGCGATGTTCTTCGCTACGCTCGGCGTGATCGCCAGCTCGATCGAACGGCTCGCCATCGAGGTCCGGCACCTGCAGCGCACCGAAGTGCTTGAGGCCGAGGAATACTTCGCGCCCGGGCAGAAGGGCAGCTCGGCTATGCCGCACAAGCGCAATCCGGTACTGACCGAAAACCTCACTGGTCTTGCCCGGGTGGTCCGTTCGGCGGTGACCCCGGCGCTGGAGAACGTGGCGTTGTGGCATGAGCGCGATATCTCGCACTCGTCGGTCGAGCGTTACATTGGCCCCGATGCGACGATCACACTCGACTTTGCACTGGCGCGGCTGACCGGGGTGATCGACAAGCTGCTGGTCTATCCTGAGCGCATGCAAAAGAACCTCGATAAGATGGGCGGGCTGGTCCACTCGCAACGGGTGCTGTTGGCGCTGACCCAGGCCGGGCTGGAGCGCGATACGTCCTACCGCCTGGTCCAGCGCAATGCGATGAAGGTGTGGGAAAGCGATGGCGCGCTCAACCTCCTTGAACTGCTCAAGGCCGATCCCGAAGTGACCGCCGCGCTGCCCGCCAGCGAGCTCGAAGAGAAGTTCAACCTCGATTATCACTTCAAGGCGGTCGACACGATTTTCGCGCGGGTGTTCGGAAGCGACTGACGCTTTTCATTGCGACCAATACCGCCTAGCTTCGTTGTAGAGGTCAGAGCGAACAGGAGAAAGTCCCATGCAGATTATCCGCACCATCGTCTGGGTCATCCTGCTGATCGCGCTGCTGCTGTTCTCGATCAACAACTGGCAGGATGTCGAAGTAAAGATCTGGGAAGGCCTGATCCTCCAGACCAAGCTGCCCGCGCTGGTGGTCGCCTCGTTCCTGCTCGGCCTGCTGCCGATGTGGCTGCTGCACAAGACTGCGGCATGGCGGCTGCGCCGGCGGATCGGGACGCTGGAGAATTCGGTGCGCGCGGCGAGCGTTTCCACGCCGGTTGAGACCGCACCGGCCCCGGTCGTAACCACCACGACGGAGCCGCCGTTCGGCACCCTATGAACACCAACCCAATCTATCTGGCGCTCGATTTTCCGCGGCTCGATACTGCGATTGAAGTCGCGAAAAAGGCCTCTGCCCACATTGGCGGGCTGAAGCTAGGGCTGGAATTCTTCCTCGCCCACGGTCACCACGGGGTGCATGAAGTCCACAAACTCGGTCTGCCGATCTTCCTCGACCTCAAGCTGCACGATATCCCCAACACCGTTGCCGGCGCGATGCAGGCAATCCACGTACTCGAACCCTCGATCGTTACCGTCCACGCCAGCGGCGGGCAAGCGATGATGGAGGATGCCAAAGCTGCGGCGGGTGAACATTGCCGGGTGGTCGGCGTAACGCTCCTCACCAGCCTCGACGAAGCCGACATGACAGCAACCGGGATCGGCGGGCAGCCGCATGATCACGTGCTGCGCCTGGCGGAACTCGCCAAGGCGGCGGGGCTCGACGGGATCGTCTGCTCGGGCCACGAGGTTGGCGCGGTCCATGCGCAGTGGAAAGACGGCTTCTTCGTCGTGCCAGGACTACGCCCTGCAGGCGACGCGATGGGCGATCAGAAACGCGCGGTTACGCCCCGAGCGGCGCGCGATGCCGGGGCCAGCGTGCTGGTGATCGGCCGGCCGATCGCGCGCGCTGAGGATCCGGCTGCGGCAGCCCGTGCAATCGAAGCGACGCTTTAGAATTCAGCTTGGCGCAAGCTCGCCACCGCTAGCCGTGCGGGCAAAGGAGTTAGTCCCATGAAATCGTTCAAGTTCGCCCTCGCCCCGCTTGCCCTTGCCCTCGCCCTTCCCGGAGCCGCCATGGCCAATGACCTGCAGACCCCGATCGCCGCGACCAGCACGCTGCTGACCGTTTCCGCCGATGGCAAGACTGCGCGCGTACCCGACCTTGCGGTGTTCAATGCTGGGGTGACCAGTCAAGGCGCAACCGCCGGCGCGGCGCTCAGCGCCAATTCCGCGGACATGACCCGGGTGATTGCCGCGCTCAAGCAGGCCGGGATCGCCGACAAGGATATTCAGACCAGCCAGATCAGCCTCAACCCGATCTACGGCCAGCCGGTGGTCCAGCCCAACGGCATGGTGATCCAGGAGCCGAAGATCGTCGGCTATCAGGCGACCAACACGGTCTCGATCCGCAGCCGCGATATCAAGAACTTCGGCAAGGTGCTTGATGCGCTGGTCGCATCGGGTGCCAACCAGGTCAGCGGCCCCAGCTTCCAGCTGGCCGATAGCGACGCGGCCACCGACGAGGCCCGGTTGAACGCGATGAAGGGTGCGCGCGGCCGCGCCGATCTCTACGCCCGCGCCGCTGGCCTGCGCGTGGTGCGGATCGTTTCGATCAGCGAAAGCGGTGGCTATTCCCCGCCGCAGCCGATGTACGCCATGGCAGTGCGCGCCAAGGCCGATTCCGCCCCGATTTCGGCGGGTGAGGTCGAAGCGCAAGTGAGTGTCACGGTGCAATTCGAACTGGCGCCGTGAACATGATCGGCTAAGGGGCGGGTTATGCCTGCCCCTGCCATCAAGATCTGCGGAATATCGACTCCGGAAACGCTGGCGGCGGTGATCGCCGCCAGCGCCGGCTATGTCGGGTTCAATTTCTACCCGCCCAGTCCGCGCTTTGTGACGCTGGATCAGGCGCAGGCTCTGGGCGCGCAAGCCGCTGGCCAGCTCCAGAGAGTGGGCTTGTTCGTCGATGCAGCGGATGTTGCGATAGGTCAGGCAGTGGCAACCGGCGCGCTGGATGTGTTGCAGCTTCATGGCGCGGAAAGTCCGGCGCGGATGGCGGAATTGCGCAGCCACCACCGGCTGCCAGTGTGGAAAGTCATCGCAGTCGCCACCCGTGCCGATCTTGAACGCGTTGGAAACTACGTCGGTGCGGCGGACTTCGTGCTGCTCGATGCGCGAACGCCGTCCGGCAGCTTGCCCGGCGGCATGGGGCTCAAGTTCGACTGGGGCTTGTTGAGCGGTTGGACGCCACCGCTGCCGTGGGGACTTGCGGGCGGTCTGAACGTCGCCAACGTAGCCGAAGCTATCGCCGTGACCGGTGCTCAGCTGGTCGACGCGGCTTCAGGTGTTGAAAGTACGGCGGGGGTCAAAGACCCAGCCCTGATCGCCGCATTCTGCGCCGCGGTTCGCGCCGCATAGAAAAAGGGCGGCCCTTGCGGACCGCCCTTCTCTTGCCTGGCCGGAGGTGGCGTCCAGCCAAACTCGTGAATTAGAACCGTACGCCAACGCCGCCGACGACAGCATTCGAATCGGGAACGCTGTTACCAGTGAAATAGTGGCGATATTCAGCCTTGAGGTAAACCGGGCCCATGCCCAGGCTCTGCTCGACGCCCGCGCCAGCATGCCAGCTGCCTTCGCACAGATCGCATGGCTTGGTGGTGTAACCGCCAGCCACGAATACCTTGGTCAGCGGACCAGCCTTGATGCCAAAACGGCCGGTGGCGCCATAAGCGACCTTGGTGCCGCTCTGGTCGATCTTGTCAGCCGACACTTCGACGCCGGCAAAGGTCATCGGGGCGAGGTCGAAATCGTAACCGGCAGCCGCGCCATAGGTGGCTTCGGTGGTGCCGTTCGACCAGATCGCACCGCCACGCACTTCGACGCGGGTGTCGTTGGCCAGCGCCGGGGTGGCGAACGCCAGCGAGGCGATGAGCGGCAGGATGAATTTACGCATGGTATGCTCCTTGGTGTTCCAGTCCTGCGAGAGGACAGGCCGGTAAAATGGGTGGCGGGACCTGTCAGTGCAATGAACGAAGCGTTCAGAAGTTCCACATACACGTTTTATTGTGTTAATTTTGCCACAGATACAGATATGAATGGAATGTAATCTTACCGACTGGTTAAGCATTGATCGCAGCGCCGAGGCTAGACTTCCCCGCAAGCCTCTGCCAAGTGCGAACGCGATATGACCACCGCCCCGACCCAGAATTCTTTTCGCACCCAACCTCCCGCGAAAGCGAACAGCTTTCGGAATCAACCGGACTCACGCGGCCATTTCGGCCAGTTCGGCGGGCGCTATGTTGCCGAAACGCTGATGCCGCTCGTGCTCGAGCTGGAAGCCGAGTACACCAGAGCCAAGGCTGATCCGGCATTTCAAGCCGAATTCGATGACCTGCTCGAACACTACGTCGGACGCCCCAGCCCGCTCTACTTTGCCCCGCGCCTGACCGAAGAACTGGGCGGCGCGCAGGTCTGGTTCAAGCGCGACGAGCTCAATCACACCGGCGCGCACAAGATCAACAACTGCATCGGCCAGATCCTGCTGGCGATCCGCATGGGCAAGACCCGGATCATCGCCGAAACCGGCGCGGGCCAGCACGGCGTTGCCACCGCCACGGTCTGCGCGCGGTTCGGGCTGCCCTGCGTGATTTTCATGGGCGCGACCGACGTTGCCCGCCAAGCCCCCAACGTGTTCCGGATGAAGCTGCTCGGTGCCGAAGTGGTGCCGGTCACTGCCGGGGCCGCGACGCTCAAGGACGCAATGAACGAGGCGCTGCGCGATTGGGTCGCCAACGTCCATGACACGTTCTACATCATCGGCACCGCCGCCGGCCCGCACCCCTACCCCGAATTGGTCCGCGATTTCCAAAGCGTGATCGGCAAGGAAGCCCGCGCGCAGATGCTGAGCCGGGTGGGCCGCCTGCCCGACCTGCTGGTCGCGGCGATCGGCGGGGGCAGCAATGCGATCGGGCTGTTCCATCCGTTCCTCGACGATCCCGAGGTGAAAATGCTCGGTGTCGAAGCGGCCGGGCACGGGCTCGATAAGGAACACGCCGCCAGTCTTGCGGGCGGTCGCCCCGGCATTCTCCACGGCAACAAGACTTACCTGCTGCAGGACGCCGACGGCCAGATCACCGAAGGCCACTCGATCAGCGCCGGGCTCGACTATCCGGGGATCGGGCCGGAGCACGCCTGGCTGCGCGACGTCGGCCGGGTCGATTACACCAGCGTGACCGACGTGGAAGCGCTCGACGGGTTCCAGCTGCTGTGCCGCACCGAAGGCATCATCCCCGCGCTCGAACCAGCCCACGCCATTGCCGCCGTCAAGAAAATCGCGCCGACGATGGCTAAGGATCAGATCATCCTGCTCAACCTGTGCGGACGCGGCGATAAGGATATCTTCGCGGTGGCGGAGCATCTGGGGGTGGAGCTTTGATGCCGACGAACAGCAGCAATTTCCCACTCCAATGAATTGGCTTGTGGCCATCGCTGCGATCATTGCAGTGCCGGTTTACGGCGTCGCGACCATCTTTCTCATGGCTATGTCGGCGATGACCCACGATGCTGGCGATACGGTCTCAAGGCGCTATCGCATCCAACGCGGAGTGATTGGATTGCTGATCTGGAGTGCTTGGCTTGGAATCGGTTTTGCGTTCCTTGTCTGGTGTTCGACAATGTTGCGCAGTTGATAGCACCCTGGCTGCGACTTACTGGACCAATCAAACAATGACCCGCCTTTCCAACGCCTTCTCCCGCGGCCCTGCCCTGGTCACCTTCGTCACAGGCGGCGATGGACCGACCGCAGCGATCCTCGACGCGCTCGTCGCGGGCGGAGCAGATGTGATCGAGCTCGGCATGCCGTTCACCGATCCGATGGCTGACGGCCCGGCGATCCAGCAGGCCAACTTGCGCAGCCTTGGCGCTGGGACCACCACTGCCGAGATCTTCCGTATCGCGACGGCATTCCGTGCGCGCCACCCACAAGTGCCGCTGGTGCTGATGGGCTATGCCAACCCGATGATCACGCGCGGGCCGGAGTGGTTCGCGGCTGAGTGCGTCAAGGCAAGAGTCGACGGGGTGATCTGCGTCGACATCCCGCCCGAAGAAGACCCCGAATTTGGCCCGGCGCTGCGCGGTGCCGGTGTCGCGCTGATCCGCCTCGCCACCCCGACCACCGATGCGGCGCGGTTGCCGGCCGTGCTCGATGGCTCGTCGGGGTTCCTCTACTACGTCTCGGTCGCCGGGATCACCGGGCTGCAACAGGCCGCGCAGGCGAGCATCGAGCTCGCCGTCGCCCGCCTCAAGGCCAGTGCGACGATCCCGGTCGCGGTCGGCTTCGGCGTGCGCACGCCTGAACAGGCGGCGCAGATTGCCAAGGTTGCAGACGGCGTGGTGGTGGGTTCCGCGCTGGTCGAACTGGTCGCGCAGCATGGCGCGAATGCAGCAGGTCCGGTGCAGCTCTTGACTGCCGCGCTTGCCGCCGCCGTCCACGGTGCTAGGTAGGCGGGCATGAGCTGGCTCGACCGCGTTCGCAAAGCGTTGCCCTTTCAGGATAAGCGCGACACCCCCGACAACCTGTGGACCAGCTGCCCTTCGTGCAAGGAAATGCTGTTCACCAAGGAATACGAGGAAAACCTCAGCGTCTGTCCGCGCTGCGACCATCATGGCCGGATCGGCGCCGACGCGCGGTTTGCGCAGTTGCTCGATGAGGGCTTCGAAGTGCTTGAGACGCCCAAGGTCAAGGAAGACCCGCTCAAGTTCCGCGATCAGAAAAAATACCCTGACCGGCTTAAGGCAGCGCGCCTCGCGAACCCGCACCCCGATGCGCTGACAAATGCGCTCGGCGCGATCGAAGGGCACAAATGCGTGCTCGGCGTGCAGGACTTTGGCTTCATGGGCGGATCGATGGGCATGGCGGTGGGCCAGACTTTCGTCGCTGGGGCCGACCGCGCGATCAAGGAAAAGTGCGCTTACGTGATTTGCACCGCAGCGGGCGGCGCGCGGATGCAGGAGGGCATCCTCAGCCTGATGCAAATGCCCAAGGCGACTGTGGCGATCAGCCGTCTCAAGCGTGCCGGGCTGCCCTACATCGTGGTGCTGACCGATCCGACCACCGGCGGTGTGACCGCCAGCTATGCCATGCTCGGTGACGTGCAGATTGCCGAGCCAGGTTGCCTGATCGGTTTTGCCGGGCAGCGGGTGATCCAGGACACGATCCGCGAAAAGCTCCCCGAAGGTTTCCAGCGCGCCGAGTATTTGCTCGAACACGGCATGATCGACATGGTGACGCACCGGCACAAGCTGCGCGATACGCTGGCGAGCGTGCTCGACTTTCTGGGCGCGGCGCGGGCGGCCTGATCCGCTTGCGCGACTTCGCCACCTCCGATTCGCCTGCAGTCCAGGCGCAGCTCCACCGCCTTGCCGCGCTGAGCTTGCCGCAGGGCCGGTTCGGGCTGGAGACCATCCACGCGCTGTTGGACCGCCTTGGCAACCCCCAGCGCGATCTGCCGCCAGTCTTCCATGTCGCCGGAACCAACGGCAAAGGCTCGACCTGCGCCTTCCTGCGCGCGATGCTTGAGGCGCAAGGCTACAAGGTCCACACCGCGACCAAGCCGCATCTGGTGCGCTACAACGAGCGCATCCGCATCGCGGGCAAGCTGATCGAAGACGAGCATCTCGCCGCGCTGCTCAAGGAAGTTCTCGATGCAGACAAAGACCTTGGCCCAAGTTTCTTCGAAGTCACTGCAGCTGCGACGTTCCTGGCGTTCAGTCGCGAAGAGGCAGACGCCTGCATAATCGAGGTAGGACTAGGCGGCCGGTTCGATGCGACCAATGTGCTCGATGGCCAAGCCGCCAGCGGGATCGCCAACCTGGGGATCGACCACGAAGGCTTCCTGCTGGTGCCCGAAGAAGGCGTGCCGCAGGATCCGCTGCGCCGCATCGCGTTCGAGAAAGCCGGGATCGCCCGCCCCGGCGTGCCGCTGGTAACTCAATCCTATCGCCCCGACATGATCCGCACGATCATCGAACAGGCAATGCTGGTCGGCGCCAGAACCGCGATCCGCGATCTCGATTGGTTCGCCGAAGTGAGCGAAGGCATCGCGTACAGCGACCGCCACGGCGAACTCGACCTGCCCCGGCCCGCGCTGGCTGGCGCGCACCAGGCCGACAATGCCGCGCTGGCGGTGGCGATGTTGCGCCATCAGTCGCAGGTCGCGGTCTCGCCCAAAGCGATGGCGCAAGGCATCCGCGACGCGCGCTGGCCCGCGCGCTTGCAACAGCTCGGCCCCGGCCCCCTGACCAACCTGCTCCCCGGCAAGACCGTACTGCTCGATGGCGCCCACAACCGGGCCGCCGCCGAGGCGCTGGCTTTGGCGATGACGCCGCACGCGCCGTACGATCTGATCTTCGGACTGCTGGCCAACCGCAAGATCGAAGACGTGCTGTTCCCGCTCGCTCCGGGCGTGCGCAAGGCCTACGTGGTCCCGCTTGGCGGCCATCCGCACCACGATCCGCGCGATGTCGCAGCCTATTCTCAAGCCAAGGCCAGCCCGCGCGAGTGTTATCCGGCGTTCACGCTGCAGCAGGCAGCAGAATGGCTGGCGTCAGACCTGGACGGTGCCGAAACTGTCCTCATCGCCGGCTCGCTTTACCTCGCGGGTGAAGTGCTGCGGCTCAACCAGGAGTGGCCGGATTGACCTTGCGCTCCTGGTGCGCGACCCGCGCCCATTCGAGCAGCACGAAGGTCACCGAGACCACTGCGGTCAGCGCAGTCCAGCGGAACACTGCGGGATAGCCGTATTGCTGGAATGCCTCGCCGGTCCAGCCGCGCCCGAGCGTGCCGACCAGAGAGACCAGCGAGCCAAGCAGCGCATACTGGATCGCGCCGTACTGCTTGCTGACGATGCTGGAAACGTAAGCAACGAAAGCGGTCAGCGCGAGGCCGGTAACGATGTTTTCGTAACAGATCGCAAGGA
This sequence comes from Novosphingobium sp., assembly GCA_043740455.1. Classification (GTDB taxonomy): domain Bacteria; phylum Pseudomonadota; class Alphaproteobacteria; order Sphingomonadales; family Sphingomonadaceae; genus Novosphingobium. The sequence continues at coordinate 10,079 of JAYUCG010000039.1, forward strand.
GCAGCCGCACGATCCTTTCATCCGAACCGAACCAAGCGGCCAAGACATCGAGCCGCAGCAGGTGCGAGAAGGTGTCGAGCCCCGCCCCGCCTTCCGCAAGATCGGCGTAGAGGAAATTGCCCAGCGGCGGCAGGATTGCGCCCATCAGGATAGTCGGGAACCGGCCAAGCTTGGCGAAGAAATATCCACCGAGGCTGATCCCCGCCATGGTCATGAAGATGCCGAAGACCTTGGAGGCAAACGCCACTTCGTCCTTCGAATACTTCATTTCCTGAAGGTAGAACGGGTAAGCGAAGCTCGCCCAGATATTGTAGCAGATCGCGTAAGTCAGGATAAACCCGATCACGCTGAGCACGCCCCAGCGCAATCGTCCGGAAAGTTCACCCAGCGGCGCGACCAAGGCGGAATAGAGGTGATTCGTGGCGGTTCGCACCGGGTGGTGAGTGTGGTCGGCTTCGCTCAAAGTATAGCTGCTGCGGCTCCCCATCCAGTTGGTCAGCGCGGCCACGCCGAGCGGAACGAGCACCGTCGCAAAAATGATCCATGGCCCAAAATGCTTGGTGAAATCGCTCGCCGATGGCGGCGGCGTGCCAGCAGGAGCAGCGCCGGCCGCGAGCATTCCGATCATGAAGTTGACGATGATGGAAATCGCCCACAGCCACGCCAGCCCGACGATGATCAGCGCGATAGAGCGGTAGCGCGGCCGCAGCGCGCCGGGTTCCGCAAGAACGCCGTGCAGCTTGCCCGGATCAGGCCGGGGGCTGTCAGGCGCCCGCAGGGTTACCACCAGCGCAGTCACCAGCAGCACCCCGCCCATGACCAGATAGACTACTGGCCACAGCATCGTGCTCGCCATGACCAGCGCGACTGCGCCGCCCACGATCGAGGCGGTGCGATAGCCGAACTGGTTGAGCGCGGAGAGCAACTCGATCGGCGCATCGGCATCTGCTTGATCGATCCGCCAGCCGTCGATCGCGATGTCCTGCGTCGCCGAGGCAATTGCGCCGATGAATGCAACCAGCGCGAACCGCCCGATGGCGCCGGTCGGATCGGTCAAGCCAAGCACCACGAACGACAGCATCAGGATGCCCTGGCACAGCAGGATCCAGCTCTTGCGGCGGCCCATGGCCTCGAGCCCGGGCAGCTTGACCCGGTCGACAATCGGCGACCACAGGAATTTGAACGAATAGGCGAGCCCGATCCACGACAGCACGCCGATGGTCGCAAGGTTGACCCCAACCTCGCCCAGCCAGGCGTTGAGCGTACCGACCAGCAGCGCAAACGGCAGGCCCGAGGCAAAGCCGAACCCGAGCATCGTCGCGGCCTTGCGGTTGCCCACCGCTGCGGAGAGCAGTTTCAGCCCTTTTGGCCGTACTTTCGGTGCTGCTTCGTCGGCCATTCTATCACTCACGCAAATTTTGGGCGAGACTAGCGAACAAACGCGCTATGACCAGTCCCGATGGCGACGATCCACAGAGCGGATGCGATGAACCCCACCGCGGGCCAGCTAGCGCTGGCTCGGCAAAACGCTGCGGGTGAAGTCCGCCAAAATCGCGGCATCCAGACCGTACCTGCGGCGGTTTACACCGATCCGGCACATTGGCAGCGCGAGGCTGAATTGCTGTTCGCGCGCGCCCCCCAAGTGCTGTGCCCATCGGCCTTGCTGCCAGAGAGCAACATGAGCGTGCCGCACGATGCGACCGGCCGACCGCTGCTCGTCACCCGTGATAACGATGGCGCGGTGCATGTGTTCATGAACGTCTGCCGCCATCGCGGCACCCGGCTGGTCGAGGGCAGCGAAGTTCACTGCTCCAAACGGCTGACCTGCCCTTATCATGCCTGGACCTATGCCACCGACGGCCGCCTGCTCGCGTTGCCTCGCCCCGAAACCTTCCCGGGGCTCGACAAGGGCGCGAACGGCTTGGTCGAATTGCCCAGCTGCGAGGCGGGCGGCTTGATCTGGTATGGTCCCGGAGCAGAACCTGATTTCACTCTGGTCCGCGAACTGGGCGAAGATTTCGACCGCTTCAATATGCGCGGGCTCCACCTGTTCGAACGCCGCACGCATGTGGTGGCGTCGAACTGGAAGCTGATCATGGATGCGTTCCTCGAAAGCTACCACGTCACCCGGCTTCACGCCGCCACCATCGGGCCGTTTTTCAAGGACGGCGTATCGAGCGGTGACCAGATCGGCCCGCACCAGCGCAGCCTGGTCTGCCGCGCCGAGGAACTGGAAGGGGTGGACTTCACCCAGATGACCGAACTTCGCCGCGTCGGAACCTTCGCTTATCAGCTGTTCCCGGCGACTGTGGTGGTGGTCAGTCCCGACTACATCAACGTCATGGCGCTGTGGCCGCAGGCGCATGACCGGACGCTGGTCGAAGACTTCATGCTGATCCCCGAGGCGCCGCAAGATGAAAAGGCGCAGCGCCACTGGCAGCGCAGCTGGGACCTGCTCGATGGCGGGGTCTTTGCTGGCGAGGACTTCCGCGCGGCCGAACTTGGCCAGCAGGGTCTGAGCACTGGCGTAATCCCCCACCTGACGCTGGGCACGCTCGAAAGCGGGATCCGGCGCTTCCATGAAATCCTGGAAGAACAGATGGCTGTATCCGGATAGCCATCGCGCGCCAAAGTTCACACTAAGTTTACACCAAAACGCACTTGGCGCGGACTGGTTCGGCGGAGCCAATCGGTTTGACGGGTGGAAAGAGCCTGACCGGGCATATCACCATTCGCCGGCGTAGGAAAATCATCGCTCACAGCTCCCCATGAGGTCCTCTCCATTTTTGGCGTCAGTCACAAATGGGGAGGTAGATCGGCGAAGCCGAGACGGAGGGGCGTCGACGCTGGCGTTTGAGAACCCTCCGTCACTCGCTAAAGCGACTGCCACCCTCCCCAGTTGGCTTCGCAAAATGGGAGAAGACCTAAGGCAGGGTGACGTGGAGCCCTTCCGCGTCTAAGGCGCGGCGATGACCAATTCCGATCCAGTCCGTCAGGGTGACCGAATCGCCAAGCTTCTCGCCCGCGCCGGAATTGCCAGCCGCCGCGAAGTTGAGCGGATGATTTCCGATGGCCGGGTCAAACTGGGCGAAGACGTGCTGACCACGCCCAACACCGTGCTCACCAGCCTCAAAGGCGTGACAGTCGACGGCAAGCCGGTGAAGGCACCCGAAGCCGTCAAGCTTTACGCCTTCAACAAGC
>JAYUCG010000040.1:0-8912 GCA_043740455.1 Novosphingobium sp.
TCCGGCCCCTCCCCAACCGGGAGGGGAGAATTACAACTGGAAGTCATACTGTGCCGTATCCTCCCCCGCCCGGCGTTTCGATGACCATGACATCGCCCGCTCCGACTATCACGCTGGCGGTCGCGGGAAGAACCTCAACTTCACCTGAGCTCCGTTCGACGCGGTTGATGCCAGGCAGAGCATCACCGCCGCCCGCCAGCCCGAACGGCGCAGTGCGGCGGCGATTGGCGAGGATCCCGGCCTGCATCGGCTCAAGGAAGCGCAGGCGCCGCACTGCACCATTGCCGCCGGGCCATTCGCCTGCGCCGCCGGAACTGTGCCGAATGCGAAATTCCTCGAGCAGCACGGGGAAACGGTTCTCCAGAATTTCGGGATCGGTCAGGCGGCTGTTGGTCATATGCGTCTGCACAGCTGAAGCCCCGGCAAACCCTGGCCCCGCACCCGCCCCGCCGGCGATGGTTTCGTAATACTGGTAGCGGTCGGTGCCGAAGGTGAAGTTGTTCATCGTGCCCTGGCTCGCGGCGAGCGCGCCGAAGGCACCGAACAGCGCGTCGGTAACGGCCTGGCTGGTCTCGACATTCCCGGCGACCACTGCGGCGGGATAGGCCGGGCGGAGCATGCAGCCTTCGGGCACGATCAATGTCACCGGGGCAAGGCAGCCCTCGTTCATCGGGATCGGCTCGTCGATCATGGTGCGCAGGACATACATCGTCGCGGCGCGGACGACCGAGAACGGGGCGTTGAAATTGTCCGGAAGTTGCGCGCTGGTCCCGGTGAAATCGACCGTGACATGACGCGCCGTGTGGTCAATCCGCACCGCCACCGCGATCAACGCGCCGCTATCCATCTCGAGCCGGAATGCACCGTCTTCGAGCCGCGAAACCAGCCGCCGCACCGCTTCCTCGGCATTGGCGTGGACGTGGTCCATGTAGGCGATCACCACCGCGCGTCCGTGTTCGGCGCAGGCCGCGTCAAGCCCCGCCGCACCGCGCGCGCAGGCGGCAACCTGCGCGGCAAGGTCAGCCATGTTCTGATCGATGTTACGCGCCGGATGCTCGCCTGAACCAAGCAGGGTCCGCATGTCCGCGTCGAGAAAGCGCCCCTCGTCGACCAGCAGCACATTCTCGATCAGCACGCCTTCATCGAGGATCGATGTGCTGCCCGGCGGCATCGATCCCGGCGCAATTCCGCCAACGTCGGCATGATGCCCGCGCGCGGCGACATAGAAACTGGGCGTGTCCGAATCTTCTGCCACGAACACCGGCATGATCACCGTGATATCCGGCAGGTGCGTACCGCCAGCGTAAGGCGCGTTCAGAACATAGGCATCGCCGCGCCTGATCCCGCGACCATCGCGGCCATCGCCCCGCATGCGCAGCAATGCGGCAACACTCTCGCCCATCGAGCCAAGGTGCACCGGCATGTGCGGAGCGTTGGCGACAAGCCGCCCCGCCCGATCGAACACCGCACACGAGAAATCGAGCCGCTCGCGAATATTCACCGATGAAGCGGTGTGCGCGAGAACCAGACCCATCTCCTCGGCGATTGCCATGAACAGCCCGTTGAACACCTCGAGCCGGATCGGATCGGCACTGGTATCGCCCGCCATTGCACGGCGCGGGATCGCTCGGGTCAAACGCAAGGTGCCGTCCGGATCGACCAGCGCCTGCCAGCCCGGCTCGACCACCGTGGTCGCCAGCGAATCGACGATGATCACCGGTTCTGCAGCACGGAACCCGGCAGCAAGAGCCTCGCGCCGGTAAAGCGGAACCTGGCGCGCCGCGCCGTCCATCCAGCAGCGCTGCTCCCCGACCGGCGCGCCGCTGCGCGCCGGGAGCGGCCAGTCGAGCTGTTGCACCTGCGCGCCGACCGCGAGAACTTCAACCCGGATGCGGTCGATCACCAGCGGTCCAGCCGCATCGAAGCCGAATTCGGCGCGGTGGCGGTTGGCGAATTCATCGGCAAGCTCATCCGCAGAGGCAGGTGCCAGCTCGATCGCCGCGTCCGACCCTTCGCGCCGCACGAACAGCCGCACCTCGGTCCGGTCCGGCGCGACGCCGAGCTGGCTGGTGGCCGCGCGCACGAGATCGTCACGCAGCAAACCGATTGCAGCTTCGACCCCGGGCACGACCTGCAAACCAAGGCTCCCTTCACGCACAACCGCTTCCTGCGCGAGGCCCATGCCATAGGCCGAGAGCACCCCGGCGAGCGGATGAACCAGCACAGTCTCGATCCCCAGCGCATCGGCGACCAGGCAGGCGTGCTGCCCGCCCGCTCCGCCGAAACATGACAGTGCAGCCTTAGTCACGTCATGACCGCGCGCGACCGAGACCTGCCGGATCGCATTGGCCATGTTGTTGACGGCGATCTGCACGAAGCCTTCGGCCAGCGCCTCGCGCGTTATCGCCTGTGCGGTTTCCGCCGCAACCTGCGCCGCGAGCTTCGCGAATTTTGCCGCGACGATCTCCGCATCGATCGGCTGATCGCCGCCGGGCCCGAAGACGCGGGGAAATTCATCAGGCACCAGCTTGCCGAGCAACACGTTGCAATCTGTGAGGGTCAGCGGCCCGCCATGGCGATAACACGCCGGTCCCGGCAGTGCCCCCGCGCTCTCTGGCCCGACCACCAGCCGCCCGGCATCGAACCGGCAGATCGACCCGCCACCTGCCGCAACAGTATGAATGCGCAGCATCGGCGTGCGGATCCGCACGCCGGCCAGGCGCGTTTCGCTGTCACGCTCGAAGGTCCCGGCATAGTGGCTGACATCGGTCGAGGTACCGCCCATGTCGAACCCGATCACCCTGCTCACCCCCGACATTTCGGCGGTGCGCGCCATGCCGACGATGCCGCCCGCCGGGCCGGACAGCGTCGCATCCTTGCCGTGGAAGTGCTGGCCGTCGATCAGCCCGCCCGAGCTTTGCATGAACTGCGGCGTGCTGCCTGCCCCCAGCGCGGCGCTGAACTGGTCCACGTAGTGGCGCAGCACCGGCGAGAGGTAAGCATCGACCAAAGTGGTATCGCCGCGCGCAATCAGCTTGATCGACGGGGCCAGCTCGTGACTGACCGACACTTGCGTAAACCCCGCCGCGCGCGCCAGTTCCGCAAGTCGCGCCTCGTGCGCTGTAAAGCGCCAGCCGTGCACCAGCACGATTGCGATCGAGCGCAAGCCCGCAGCATAGGCCGCTGCCAGACCCGCGCTGGCCTGCTCTTCGTCAAGCGGGCGCAGCACCGTACCGTCGGCCATGATCCGCTCGTCCACTTGGAGCACCCGCGCATGCGGCGGCTGCGGCAGCACGATTTCGCGTACGAACAGCTCCGGCCGGTCCTGCGTGCCGATGATGAGGGCATCACCGAAGCCGCGCGTGATCGCCAGCAAGCTGGGCGCCCCCTTGCGCTCGAGCAGGGCGTTGGTGGCAACGGTGGTTCCCATCCGCACCTCGCATTGCGGCAGCGGGCCAGAGAGGCAGGCGGTCAGCTGGCGGATCGCCGCGATAGCGGCGTCCTCATGCCGCGCCGGATCTTCGGAGAGCAGCTTGGCGGTGTGCACCGCGCCGTCCGGCGAGCGCGCGACCACATCGGTAAATGTACCGCCGCGGTCGATCCAGAACTGCCAAGGCGCACTTGCCGTCATCGCGGCACTATCACCGATCGGACAGCGCCGCGCTAGGAGGCATCTTCGGGGGTGACGATGATCACCACGCGGCGGTTCTGCGACCGGCCCTCGGCCGTCCGGTTGTCAGCAATGGGCTGCCCTTCGCCCTTGCCTGAGGTGCGCAGGCCAGCGGCCACCATCCCGGTTTGGACCAGCGTTGCCTTCACAGCATCCGCCCGCCGCAAACGCAGATCCTTGTTGTGCTGGGCAGTGCCGGTAGAATCAGTGTGCCCCTCGATCGCCGCACCATGGATGCCGACCTGGCCAAACATCTCGGTCAGGTGAGTGAGGCTCGCCTGCGCGCTACCCGCAATGGTGCTGCTGTCGATATCGAACAGCAGACGCTCATTGAGACCAAGCTCGTAATTCTCGCCGACCGGCTTGAAGTCGAGTGCGGTGAGTGCCGCTTCCTGCTGCGCGGTCACCCCGCTCACCGTCAGACCGGCGGCCGCCAGGATCACCGCGAACACGATCAGCCGCAGGTGCACCTTGGCGAGCAGGTCGCGCAGGGTCTGGGGCGGCGATAGGCTCGTCCCGACCATGCTCAGTACCTAACCTTAGCGATGCGCAGCACCCGCGGATCGACCCTGAGGCCCGAACGCGAAACCGCATCGATGTTGAGCCGGAAGCTCAGCGACTGGGGCAGGTAAGCGAGCGCGAACATGGCTTCGCCGGCATTGCCCGGATCGGCTTCGGCAATCGTCAGCACGCCCTTGCCGCGCGTCGCTGCAGTAAGCTGCCGCTGCGCCGCGACCGGGACCGATCCAATATAAACGATGTCGCAGCCGCCCAGCGCGCTGCCTTGCGCGGCCACGTTGCTGCGCTGCACTTCCTGCCCTGCCGCTGTTCGCCAGCTGCCAATTTGCGAGGCATGCCGCGCATCCCCCGCGACACAGAAGGTCAGAAGGCCCTTTTTCTGCGGCCAGCGGTATAGTCGACGATCGCCTTGACTGTGCGCGCCGCCGCCCCGGCAAACGGATCCCCGCCGGAAATGCCCCCGCCAAGCGGCATATCGGCAGCGCCGAAAAGCGGCGTGCTCGAAATCAGGGCAACTGGGTCTAAGATGCGGAAAATGTTGTTCATGCTTGCGACGATCCGGCCATAGCCAAGTCACGCAAAACCGCAATTCCCGATCTATGGCCAATCCCCTGCTGCCGCGCGCGCGCGATTGGTTTCCGTTGCAACCAGTGTTAAAGGCGCTGCCATGGCTGCAGCTCTTGATCGCACGGCCCTCCGCATCGCTTACCGGATGGAGGAGGAAGCTTGTATCGCCGAACGCTTGACCCAGGCGGCGCCCGCCAGCGCGGTCCATCCCGAGGCCAGCCGGATCGCCGCGCTGCTGGTCGCAGGGGCCCGGGCGCGCAAGGCCTCTGGGCTTGATGCATTCCTGCAGACTTACGGGCTCGGCACCGATGAAGGCATTGCGTTGATGTGTCTGGCGGAAGCCTTGCTGCGGGTGCCCGATGCGGCCACCGCCGACGCGCTGATCCACGACAAGCTGGGCCATATCGACTGGGCCGAGCATGTCGGGGAAAGTTCGAGCACTTTCGTCAACGCCGCGACCTTTTCGCTGATGTTGACCGGAACGGTCCTGCAGCAGCGCCGCGCCGATAGCGCTGGACTTGGCGCTTCGCTCAAACGCGCGGTGGGGCGGCTGGGCGAACCAGTGATACGCCAGGCGACCTTGCAGGCGATGAAGATCCTTGGCGGGCAATTCGTGTTCGGACGGACCATCCTGGAAGCGCTGGACCGCGCTGCGCCAGAGCGCAAGCAGGGGCTGACCCACAGCTTCGACATGCTGGGCGAGGCGGCGATGACCTTTACAGATGCGGAACGCTACCGGCAGTCCTACGCAGGTGCGCTGGCCGCGATTGCGGCAGAAGCTGGCGAAGGGATCGTCCGCTCGCCGGGAATTTCGGTCAAGCTTTCGGCGCTCTATCCGCGCTACGATTTCCTCCACGCCGATGCAGCCAAGGCGGCATTGGTGCCGATGCTCAAGGCCCTCGCCGCGCAAGCGCGCGATGCCGATATCCACTTCACCATCGATGCCGAAGAGACCGAGCGGCTCGAAATGTCGATGGACATCATCGAGGCGCTGGCCAGCGAAGACGAGCTTTTCGCGGGCGGCTGGCAGGGCTTCGGCCTTGCCCTGCAGGCCTATTCGAAGCGTGCCGTCCCGATGACCGACTGGGTAATCGCGCTCGCCCGGCGCCGCAACCGGCGGATCATGATCCGGCTGGTCAAAGGCGCCTACTGGGACAGCGAAATCAAGCTCAGCCAGGTTGGCGGGCACACGGATTATCCGGTGTTCACCCGCAAGGTCGCGACCGATGTGTCATACCTCGCCTGCGCGGCCAAGCTGCTCGCCGCCCCGGACGCGGTCTATCCGGCTTTCGCCACGCACAACGCCTACACCATCGGTGCGATCAAGGCTTTGGCGGGCAGCGCGGCATTCGAATTCCAGCGCCTCCACGGTATGGGCGAAGACGTTTACGAAGAGTTCGCTCGGATTGAAGCCGACGCTGGAAGTCCGCGCACACCGGTGCGGATTTACGCGCCAGTTGGCGGGCACAAGGATCTCCTCGCCTACCTCGTGCGGCGTCTGCTCGAGAACGGGGCGAACAGCTCGTTCGTCAACCGCATGGCCGATGCCGAAGTGCCGGTGGCCGAACTGGTTGGCGATCCGGCGGATGAGCTGACGGCGCTGAGTCCGCGGCGCAATCCAGCGATTCCCTTGCCAGGCGATATCTTCGCTGGGAGACGCAACAGCGCGGGGGTTGATCTTGCCGATCCGCTTGTTCGCGAGCCGTTGCTGGTCGAGCTTGCTAGCACGGCAAGCGACAATGATTGGGAAGCTGCTCCGACGATCGAACACAAGCGCGGCAACCAGCCCGAGCCGATCGTATCGCCGTTCGACACGGCACGGCAGGTCGGCGCAGTGCGAAGCGCCAGCGCCTCCGAAATCGACGAAATGATCGCTCGCGCCGTAGCCTTCCAGCCCGAATGGGATGGCCTTGGCGGCGAAGTGCGGGCGACCTTGCTCGAAGGAGTCGCTGACCAGTACGAGGCGCATACTCCTCAATTCCTTTCGTTATGCCAGCGCGAGGCCGGAAAGTCGCTGGTCGACGCAGTGCTTGAGCTACGCGAGGCGGTCGATTTCCTGCGCTATTATGCCGCCGAAGCCCGCGCGCACTTCACCGCCGACGGAGTGGCGCTGCCCGGCCCGACTGGCGAAAGCAACCGCCTGCGCCTCGCCGGGCGCGGGATGTTCGTGGCGATTTCGCCGTGGAACTTCCCGCTGGCGATCTTCACCGGGCTGATCGCGGGGCCGCTCGCTGCGGGCAATACGGTGATCGCCAAGCCAGCCGAACAGACGCCGCTGATCGCCGACCTCGCGATCCGGCTGTTCCACGAAGTCATCTCGGACGGCGTGGTTCAGCTGGCACCCGGCGATGGCAAGGTCGGCGCGATGCTGACCAGCGATCCGCGCGTTGCCGGGGTCGCTTTCACCGGATCGACCGAAACTGCGCGCGCGATCAACCGCGCGATGGCGGGGCGCGACGGACCGCTCGGCATCCTCGTCGCCGAGACTGGCGGACAGAACGCGATGATCGTCGACAGCTCGGCCTTGCCCGAACAAGTCACCCGCGACGTGCTCGCCAGCGCCTTTCAGAGCGCCGGCCAGCGTTGTTCGGCATTGCGGGTGCTCTACCTGCAGGACGACGTCGCCGAGGGCATGATCGAGATGATCAAGGGCGGGTTCGAGGCGCTGGTGATCGGCAGCCCCGAAGATCTGACCACCGACGTCGGCCCGGTGATCGATGCCGAGGCTAAGGCCAAGCTCGACCAGCACATCGCCGCGATGAAGCGCGCCGGGCACAAAGTGTGGCAGCGCGAACTGCCGAAGGAATGCAGGGCTGGGCACTTCGTCGCCCCGGCGATCATCGAGATCGGCTCGATCCGCGATCTGGCGAACGAGAACTTCGGACCCGTACTGCATGTCGCACGGTTCAAAGCCGACCAGCTCGAACAGGTCGTGGCCGATATCAACGCCTGCCAGTTCGGGCTGACACTCGGCCTCCACAGCCGGATCGATGCAACCCGGCGGCTGATCGAGGCCAAGGCCCGCGTGGGCAACTTCTACGTCAACCGCAACCAAGTCGGCGCGGTGGTTGGCAGCCAGCCATTCGGCGGCGAAGGCCTGTCTGGCACCGGTCCCAAGGCCGGTGGTCCGCACTATCTGGCCCGTTTCGCGACCGAGCGAGTGACCTGCATCGACACCACGGCGGCAGGCGGCAACGCAAGCCTGATGGCTGGGTAAAGCTCGACACAGACACCGCTTGTCTGCATTCTCCCGGCAAACGGCGGGAGAGAGCGAATGAACAAGTGGGTCTGGGGCCTCGGCGGCGCGGTGCTGGTGCTGGGCGGCGTGATCGCGGCGCGTACCGCGATGTTCGCGCCCGAAGCTGTCGGAACCGGCGCGGGCATTACCGTCGCGGCGGCACCGACATTCGATAACGCGCTCGCCGCGCAGCACCTTGGCGAAGCCGTGCGGATCCAGACCGTCAGCCATCAGGACCCGGCCGAAAACCAGCTTGGCGAATGGACCAAGCTGCATGACTGGTTGACCGCCACCTATCCCAAAGCCAGCGCCAAAATGCAGCGGCAGGAACAGGGTCAGACGCTGGTCTACACTTGGCCCGGCAGCGACCCTTCGGCCCAGCCGATCATCATCATGGCGCATCAGGATGTTGTCCCGGTCACCCCCGGCACCGAAGGCGATTGGAAGCACGCACCGTTCTCGGGCGAGATTGCAGATGGCGCGGTGTGGGGGCGCGGTTCGGTCGACGACAAGGGTTCGCTGGTCGCACTGTTCGAGGGCCTTGAGGCGCTGGCGGGGCAAGGTTTTATCCCCAAGCGGACGATCATCCTTGTCTCGGGACACGACGAGGAAGTTGGCGGAACCGGCGCCAAGGCTGCGGCGGATTGGCTTGCGGCGCACCACACCAAGGCGCTGTTCACGATCGACGAGGGCGGCTTGATCGCCACTGATACGCCGATGATCAACGGTCCGGCGGCCATGATCGGCGTGGCGGAAAAGGGCTATGTCACTTTGAAGGTTGTCGCTCCGGCAAAGGGCGGACATTCCTCGGCTCCGCCTCAAGCTAGTGGATAGAATCTAACGCTTGGTGCCCTCTTTTGACAGCGGCGATGATCCGGTCTGGATCGGCGGTCCATGTGAAGGGCTTTGGCTTTTCAT
>JAYUCG010000041.1:0-22665 GCA_043740455.1 Novosphingobium sp.
ATCAGCCCGACCGCGCGGCCATCGAGATAGGGCCGCTCGTCCTTCGCCAGTTCCTCAAGGTAATCGAGCGCATTCTTGACCAGCCCTGAGATGGTGCCGTGATAGCCCGGTGCGGCGATCAGCAGCCCATCGGCCTGGCGCACCGCTTCGACCATGTCCGCGCCGTCAGCCAAGGTGTGACCTTCACCCCGGTAATGCGGCAGCGCCCCCAGATAGGATCCGCCGAAAACCTGCACCTCAGCCCCGTCCTTGCCGGCTTCGGCAGCAGCAAGGCGCAAGGCCTGCTCGGTGGTGCTGCCCGGATTGACGGTGCCGCCGATGGCGACGATGCGGATAGGCAAAATGAATTCCTTCGTTAGCCGAAGTCCAGCGGTCCATGCTGGAGCTGGGGCAGGACATGGCGGGCAAACAGGTCAGCCTCCGCCGCATGGGGGTAGCCGGAGAGGATGAAGGCCTCAATCCCTTCGGCCTGATAAGCGCGCAGCTTCTTGAGCACCTGGTCGGGATCACCGACGATCGCCGAACCGCAGCCCGAGCGCGCACGGCCGACGCCAGTCCACAAGTTCTCCTCGACATAGCCGTCGGCATGCGCGGCGGCGCGCAGTTCGGCCTGACGCTGAACCCCGTAATTGGCGGCGTCGAGCGACTTTTCCCGGATCGCCCGGCCGATGTCGTCATCGAGCTTGGAGACCAGCCGGTCGGCTGCGGCACGCGCCTCATCCTCGGTATCGCGCACAACCACGTGGACGCGGTAGCCAAACTTGAGTGTGCGGCCATAACGTGCCGCGCGCGCCGTCATGTCCGCAATAGTCTCGCGCACCTTGTCCATCGTGTCGGGCCACATCAGGTAGACGTCACAGCCCTCGGCGGCGCATTCGCGCGCTTCGTGGCTGAGCCCGCCGAAGTAGAGCGCCGGGGGCTTGCCCGAAATCGTCGTCATGCGCGGCGGATCGAGCTCCATCTGCCAGAACTCACCCTGGTGATTAAGGTGCTCGCCCGCCAGCAGCGTCTTGATAATCTTGATCGCCTCGGTGGTGCGGGCGTAGCGTTCGGCGCTGCCGATCTTTTCCCCCGGCATGTCGGACGAGATGATGTTCACGTTGAGCCGCCCGCCGGTGCCCGCAGCATTGGTGCCGAGGATACGGTCGAGCGTGGCGATGCGCCGCGCCAGCTGCGGCGGCCAGTCCTCTCCGATGCGAGTTGCCCAGAGCAGCTTGAGCCGGCTCAGGAACGGCGCGATCGCCGCGGCGAACACCGTGGTGTCGAGCCCGAGCGCATAGCCCGAGGGCAGCAGGATATTGTCATACCCGCCTTCCTCGGCGGTCATCACGATATTGCGGCAGTGCTCCCAGCTCGACTGAAGCCGCGGGTCGGGCACCCCAAGGAATTCGTAGTCGTCGTCGCACAGTGCCGAAAACCAGGCGACTTCGCATTGCTGTTCACTCACGGCAGGCGCTCCCCACGCGCGGCGACCAGCACCGCGTACCAATCCTCACGCGTCCAGCGCACCGTCAGCGCCGAAGCACCCTCAGCGATGCGCTGGGCATTTTGCGAACCGATGATCGGGATGATCCCGGCGGGGTGCGCCATCAGCCAGCTGTAAGCGGCGACGCTGCGCGGCACCCCGTCCTGTTCGGCCACGACATCGAGCGCTGTTGCGACCTGCAAGGCACGGTCGCCTGCCGGGGTCGCCAGCCGCCCGCCACCAAGCGGCGACCAAGCCAGCGGGGTCAGCCCAAGCTGCATCGCTTGATCGAGCGCGCCATTCTCGAAGCAGTCGATCCGCAGCGGCGAAATCTCCGGTTGGGTCGCCACCAGCTTGTGGCCGAGGAAGTGGTTGAGCGCCGTTACCTGCGCAATGGTGAAGTTCGAAACGCCCAGCGTGCGGATTTTGCCTGCAGCAACGGCTGCATCGAGCGTGCGCGCGACTTCCTGCGGATGCGCCAGAATGTCGGGGCGATGGATCTGCCACAGGTCGATCACGTCAGTCTTGAGGCGGCGCAGCGAGGCATCGATCGCAGCGTTCAGGTATTCGCTGCTCTGGTCGTAAGGCAACGGCGGCATGATCCCGCCCTTGGTCGCCAGCACCATCCGCCCGCGCAGCCCCGGTTCCGTCGCCAGCACTTCGCCCAGCAAGGCCTCGGCGTCGCCGAACCCGCCTGAACCGTCGAAACCATAGATGTCCGCTGTATCAAGCAGGGTGATCCCGGCGTCGAGCGCAGCATGAACCAGCTTTGCAGCGTCAGCGGCGCTGCGCCCGTCTTCGGCGAGGCGCCACATCCCCCAGGCGATCGGCGAGACCGCAATCCCGCTGCCTCCCAGGGTGCGGGTGGCGGGAACGGCGGGGAGTTGGCTCATGATGTCGTCCTAGTTGGCGGCGCGACCGATGCGCGCTCGATGAGGGTATGGGGCAGGCGGCGATGGGTCAGACCGCCGCCGCCAATGAGGATTTCCGCGGCGGTCCGCGCCAGTTCGGCCATCGGCTGGTGGATCGTGGTGAGCGGCGGCCAGACCGTGCGGGCCAGCGTGGTATCGTCGAATCCGGCGACCGATAGCGCGCCTGGCAGGTCGATATTGCGGTCGTGCGCCACCGCGAGCACCCCTGCGGCCATATCGTCGTTCGAAGCGAAGATTGCTGTCGGCCGGTCAGGCAGTCCCAGCAGGTGGTTGGCCCCGCGAACCCCGCTTTCGAAGTCGAATTCACCATCGCAGACCAGCGCCGGATCGACGGCAATACCCACCCGCTCAAGCGCGCGGCAATACCCGCGCATGCGGTCCAGTGAGCCCATGTGGTTGGGGTGACCTTTGATGAACCCGATCCGCCGGTGCCCGCAATTGATTATGTGCGTGGTCATGTCGTCCGCAGCTTGTGCATCGTCCATGTAAACCGAGCTGGTCAGCGCGTGGTTGGTGCCGGGCGAGATGCGTACGAACGGCACCTTCATTGCCTCAAGCGTGCGCAGCACCGGATCGCAATCGGTCACGGGCGAGGACAGGATTATCCCGTCGACGTGAGTTTCCCTGATCAGCCCGCGGACCTGTTCGCCGACGTCCGGATCGGCCACGTCGACCGGCTGGGCGAGCAGGCGGATGCCGTCCGCTTTGCAGGCTTCCCAGCACCCGGTCTGGATCTGGAACATGTAGTAAGGGCTGTGATTGTCATAGATCAGTGCGACCTGGCCCGACTTCGCGCCCGACAGAATGCGCGCGGCAATGCTAGGACTGAAGTCGAGCGCCTTCATCGCTTCGTCAACCCGCGCTTTGGTTTCGGCGCTGACGTAAGGGTGACCGTTGAGTACCCGACTGACCGTCTTCACCGCTACTCCGGCGAGCGCGGCGACGTCGCGGATGTTGGACCGTTCGCTCATTCCCCCAGCGCGCCCGGAAGACCGGCGAACACATCGGAAAACCGGCTGGTCGGCGCAACGAACACCGGCGGCTCACCGATCGGGGCGGACACTACGTGAATGCCGGGCTGGTAGATCTTGCCCGACCACAGGTGCCGCCACGGCATGTCGCCGGGAAGCACCACTTGACGCGATACCGCGCCTTCTTCGACCACCGGAGCCACCACCATATCGGCACCGTAGAGGAACTGATCCTGCACCGTCCAGAGCGCGGGATCTTCCGGGTAGTGCAAGAACAGTGGGCGCTGCGCCGGGAGGCCATGCGCCTGGGCATCATCGCACAAATGCCGGACGTAAGGCGCGAGCGCGGCATGGACCCGGCTCCATCCGGCGAAGCAGGCGAGCAGTTCGGGGGTGGAATCGTATTGCAGGTTATCGTCAGGCCGGTTGCCTTCGTGGCTGCGCAAGACCGGGGCAAAGGCGGCCAGTTCGCACCAGCGCAGCATCAGTTCTTCGCTGCGCACGTTGCCGAGCAGCGAGGTATAGCCGCCGCAGTCCGAATGGCTGTAGGCATTGCCGACGAGGCCCGCCGAAAGCGCGGCGGTGATGACCGTGCCGATCCCGTCATGGCGGGTAAAGTCGACCGATTGGTCCCCCGCCCAAAGCAGCGGGCAATGCGCCTGCACGCCCGAAAAGCCCGCGCGCATGAAGAACACCGCATCGCCGGTCTTGCCCCGGCTGGCGAGCGCCCGGGCGTTGACTTCACCCCACAGCACCGGCCAGCGGTTATGCGCTTCCATCGGGTCGGAGCCATCGGCGAGCCGCACGTCGGTCGGCAGATATTCGCCGAAATCGGCCATCCATCCGGCGATCCCGATGTCGAGCAGTTCGCGGCCCAGCACCTCCTCAGCGAACCAATTGCGCGTTTCGGGCCGGGTGAAGTCCAGCACACCGGCTTCGAACTCGCCGAAATCGACCAGGTAGGGCTCATCGCAGTCCTGGCGCAGCGCGAAGTGACCGCCCTCGCATGCCGCCTCGTAAAGGATGCCGTCATTGGCGAGGTAGGGATTGGCATAGGCGAGGAAGCGGATGCCGCGCACCGCCAGTGCCGCGATCTTGCCTGGTAAGTCGGCGAAGCGTTGCTCACTGCGGCGCCAGTCCCAGAACAGACGGCGACCGAAGCTGGTCTCGCGCACCCCGGCCCAGTCCTCGCACCACAAGCCGGACACAACAGTTCCGGCTTCGATGAATTTCTCAAGCCGCTCGAAGCTGCGCAGTCCGTCCTTGAGGCCGACGATCGCACCGTCGATGATCCAGTCGGGCAGCGGCGGCTGACGGCCGAAGCGCGCGGAAAGCTGGCCGACTAGGTCGATCGGGCCATCGCCTGCGAACAGTTCGAACCTCGCCGCGCCCGCCCACACTTCCACCCGGTGCGCGGCCGGATCGGTGAAATCGAGCACGCCATAGCTGCTCGCATCAAGATGCACCGCGAGCCAGCGCGAGGTGAGGAAGGTCGGCTGCGGGTAATTGGTGTTCCAGTAATCGCCGCCGGCCATGCCGCTGGCGTCCATCGCCTGGGTCAGCGCAGTCGACTTGTCGCGCCCGACACCGGGTTCGCTCGTCCACATCGGGAAAGCGCGGCCATTAAGCGCAAGGTAGCTCATCTGCTCGCCCCCGCCCCAGACGGCTTCTTCCGGTTCGGCATGGAAGCGCAGGTGGATCCGGTCATGGCCGCTGCGCAGCGCAGTCACTTCGATTATGTTGTCGGCAAAGGCGAGCCGCGCGGCAGGCTGGCCCTCGAACAGTAGCGTTACCGCGTCCTCGTCACGCTGCCACTCTGCCGGTTCGATCGCGTCATGGGGATCGTCGGTAATCCGGAAGTTGCCCTTGACCATGGCCACTTCGCTGCGGCCCATCGCGAGCGAAAGCACCGGCGCCTCGCGGCGATGCGACAGGACAAGTCGCCCGGCAAAATGCAGGTCGAAACCGTCATCCGCATCGCTGAGCTCGAATGCCAAGGCTCGCTTTTCCTCTCCCCGGGGCGGCGGCTGTTGATTTTTTGCAACAGCCTGTCCGCTTCGTATGACACCGCTTGACATATCGAGCATGGCGACGCAATTCAAGCGGCCTGATGCAGCCACTTGTCGACGGCTGTGCAGATTTGGCCGGATGGCGCGAAGACGCTGGCCGGCGTGAGGGAGAACAATTTCATGAAGACCTTGCTGCGTGCAACATCCGCCATGCCGCTCGCTGCGTTCGCGCTTGCCGCCTTCGCCGCCCCGGCCATTGCCCAGACCGCACCGGCTGCAGATCCTGCTGCCGAAGCCGACGATGCCGCCCCCGGCGAAATCGTCGTAACCGCGCAAAAGCGCTCCGAAAGCCTGCAGCGGGTGCCGCTCGCGGTCTCGGTGCTGTCGGGCGAAACCCTTGCGCAAAGCTCGCGTCCGTCGATCGAAAGCGCGGCGCAGATGGTGCCCTCGCTCAACTTCCTCAAGTCGGGCACGACGCTCAACCAGACGATCTTCCTGCGCGGGGTTGGTACTGCAACCTTCTAGATCGCCGGTGAGCCTTCGGTTTCGACCGTGGTCGATGGCGTTGTCTATGCCCGCTCGGGCGAGGCGTTCAGCGACCTTGTCGATATCAAGCAGATGGAAGTGCTGCGCGGACCGCAAGGCACCCTGTTCGGCAAGAACGCTTCGGCCGGGGTAATCAACATCACCACCCAGATGCCCGAGCACAAGCTGGGCGGCAGTGTCGAGGCGAGCTATTTCGATCGCAACGAATTCCGGCTCAAGGGCGCGATCAACCTGCCGCTGGGCGACGACCTCGCTGCCCGCATGACCGCGTTCTACGGCGATTATGACGGCAACATCCGCAACCTCACCACCAACCAGTGGGTCAACGGGTACAAGCACTGGGGCCTGCGCGGGCAGCTGCTCTACGATCCGGGCAACAACCTGAAGCTCTACTTCGCCGCTGACTATCACAAGAACAACGATTATTGCTGCGCTGATATCATTGCCACGCCGCCCATCACTGGCGCCGGCGTGATCACCACCGGCCTGTCGAGCAGCGTCTTGCCGACGCCGCGGGGCGCAGATACCCGCGCGGTCACGCAGAATCTGGTCACTGCCACCAAGGAAGAAGGCTGGGGCATGTCGATGCAGGCCGATGTGGGTCTGGGCGAAAATACGCTGACCAGCATCACCGCCTACCGCAAGTACGATAACACCGAAATCCGCGACGGGGACTGGCTCGACCGGGCCTATACCTCGACCAACGGAACGACCACTACCAACTTCGGCCAGCTCCATGACAGCGGACCGCAGACCAGCAACACCTTCACGCAGGAACTGCGCCTCACCTCGCCCGGCAACCAGCCGCTGTCGTGGGTCGTGGGCGGATATTACTCACGCGCAAAGTCGGAACGAATCTTCACCCGCAGCGACGTCGTTTGCGCGCCGATTGTCGGCGCTCCGGCCAACGTTCTGATCCCGTGCGGCAGCGCCAACGCTCTGCCTTCGACCTTCCCGACCGCGACGGCGGACTTCGGTTCGACGTTCAAGAACTTCGCGCTGTTCGGACAGGCCACGGCCCGCGCAACTGACAGCTTCCGCGTGATCATGGGCCTTCGCTACAGCCACGATGAACTGTCGGTGTTCCACAGCCGCAACACCACGCTGGCAGGGCCCGGCATCCAGCCAAGCTTCCCGGTTACCGGCACCGGCACCGGGGCCCCGGCGACGGTGTTCATCGCTTCGACCAAGAAGGACAACGTCTCGGGCAAGGTTGCCCTGCAGGCCGACCTGTCCCGCAACGTGATCGCTTATGCGAGCTACGCGCGCGGCTATAAGGGTCCGGCTTACAACGTGTTCTTCAACCTGACCGCGACCGGCACCAACGTGATCGACGCCGAAACGTCCGACGCGTTCGAACTGGGTCTCAAGAACACCCTGCTGGACGGCAAGCTGACGCTCAACATCGCGGGCTTCTATGCCAAGTATCACAACTTCCAGGCCAACAACCCGGATCTCGTGGCCGGCGTCGTCGTCACCCGCTTTACCAACGCGGGTGAAGTTTCGACCCGCGGCGTGGAAGTGGACATGAACTTCCGGCCGATGCGCGATTTCACGATCACTGGCGGGCTGGCCTATACCAACGCGCACGTCGATGCGTTCAAGGCGCCGCTCGGCTCGGCCCCGATCCCGTCAGGTACGCCGCTGGGATATGCGCCCAAGTGGAAGGGCTCGCTGGCGATGGACTACCGGGTCCGGACCGGCGGGTTTGCCGACGTGTTCCTTGGCAGCCAGATGAACTTCCAGTCGAGCCAGCTGTCGTTGTTCTCAGCCAATGCAGTGCAACGCCAGCTCGGCACCATTCCGGCCTATGCGCTGGTCAATTTCCAAGTGGGGATCGGCGATCCCGAGGATCACTGGAAGCTGACTTTCCAGGTCCGCAACGTGTTCGACCGGTCCTATGCTGCGGCCATCGTCAACGGCGGTCCGGATGGAGCCTATCGCTACCAGATCCCGCGCGATGCCGATCGGTATTGGGGTGTCACCGGCAAGATCAGCTTCTAGAGCCGAGCTGGAATCCAGACGGGTCGCAAGCGGGGCCCTCGGCATCTCAGGATGCGGGGGCCCTTTGCTGTCAGACCAGTTCGTCCTCGGCCACGATCCGCGGGACCATCAGGTGGACCCAGCCCAGCGCCGCGAGATAGGCAACTGAGGCGGCCAGGAACAACGGCTGGTAGCCATAACCGTGCGTGAGCAGGCGGCCGGTGGCTTCCTGGATCGCGAAGCCGGCGAGATTGCCGGCGATCGCGCCGATCGCCATCACCGTCGCCACCCGGCTGGCCGGAACCGCATCAGCAGCAAAGCCGAAGATGTTGGTTGAAAAGCCCTGGTGGGCGAACAGCCCGAGGCCGATGATCGCCGCCGCAGCCCATGGGCTGCTGACCATCAGCGCAAAGGGTATCGGCAGGATCACCAGTCCGTAAAACAGCATCCCGCGCTTGCGTGCAGCGTTGATGGTGGCCCCGCGGCCGAGCAGCACCCCGAACAGTTTCCCCGCGGTAAGCGCGCCAAGCGCCGCCAGGGTGAAGGCCAGCGCCGTCGGCCCGATCAGCTCCGATTGGCTGAGATGGAACACTTTGCTGAACAGGTCGGGCAGCCAGAAGGTGAAGAACCACCAGAACATGTCGGTAATCGCCTTGGCCCCGGCAATCGCCCAGGTTTTGCGGTCCGCCAGCGCTTCGCCAATTCTTGGCCGGGCGGTTTCAGTCCCGGCGGCGCGGCCGATCGGATGGAGGTTGCGAGTGCCCACGATCCAGAACGCCAGCCAGATGAAGCCCAGCGCACCGGTCACCAGAAATGCAGCCTGCCAGCCATAGGCGACGGCAAAAGGCACCACGGTCAGCGGCGCCAGGATGTTTCCGATATTGGGCGCGGTGTTGACGATCCCCACGGCCATCGTCCGCAGCCGCAACGGCAGGAACTGCGCCGCGCTCTTGACCGCCGCCGGGGTGTTGACCGATTCTGCGGCAACCAACACCGCGCGCGCGGTGACAAACTGGGTGACGTTGGCCGCAAAGGCATGCGCCATGCCCGCCAGACTCCAGATCGCAACCGCCGCAGCATAGGCGCGCTTGACCCCGAAACGGTCGATCATCCACCCCACGAAGACCAGCGCAAATGCTGCAGAAAGCTGCGAAACCGAGGCAAAATGCGCGAACTCCGCATCGCCCCAGCCGTAAGCTTTTTCGATTGTAGGCTTGAGCAGCGAGAGCACCTGCCGGTCGATGTAGTTGATGATCGTGCCGAAGAACATCAGTGCGATCAGCAGCCGCCTGGCCGAATGGCCCTGGACGTCATCGCCGGTCACAGGTTCGACCGGGGCACTAGCTGGCTGGTCCAATATCGCTCTCCCAAGCTCGCCCCGCATCGCGGTGGCAATGCAAATTAACATAGACCGGGCCACAGCATTGGAAAAGCGGATATGACACCGGCAGACAGATACCGGGCTCCCGCCTCGCTTCGGACCGGCGGGGGCGTCGCGCACGAGGTTACCTCGCGACCGAGATGTCGCGCGATACACTGCAGGCATTCCGCGATGACGTGATGCGCCGCGCGGCGTCAGGCCAGATCGGCACGCTTGAGGACATGGAAGGCATCGCGGTGTACCTAGCCTCGCGCCAGTCTCGCCTGATGACCGGGCAATCGATCGTGCTGTACGGCGGCCACACGATCCATCCGATGTGATCGCTGCGGGAAACGCGTTTCAAGCGCTGTTGCCGCAACCGCAATTCTGACATCTAAGCAATTCATGAAGCTCGGCATCTGCTATTACCCCGAACACTGGCCCGAAAGCTGCTGGTCCGACGATGCGCGGCGCATGGCCGAATTGGGCATTTCGCATGTGCGGATCGGCGAATTCGCCTGGAGCCGGATCGAGGCCCGGGCCGGATCCTATACCTGGGAGTGGCTCGACCGCGCGGTCGCCGTCCTCGCCGATGCTGGCCTCAAGGTAGTGATGGGCACGCCCACTGCAACGCCGCCCAAGTGGCTGGTCGATACCATGCCCGAGATGATCGCGATCGATGCGGGCGGGCGCCCGCGCCGCTTCGGTTCGCGCCGTCACTATTGTTTCAGCCATCAGGGCTATGCCGAGAAATGCTGCCGGATCGTGACCGCGATGGCGCAGCGCTACGGCAATCATCCGGCCGTGGCCGCCTGGCAGACCGACAACGAATACGGCTGTCACGATACCGCAATCAGCTACTCGCTAGCGGCGGCGCAGGCCTTCCGCGAATGGCTGGCCGCCAAATATGGCGACGTGGCCGGCCTCAATGCGGCCTGGGGCAACGTGTTCTGGTCGATGGAATATGCCGGATTCGGCGAAATCGACTTGCCCAACCTGACCGTGACCGTGCCCAACCCCTCGCACGAACTCGATTTCCAGCGGTTTTCCTCGGACCAGGTGGTGCGCTTCAACCGGATGCAGGCAGACATCCTGCGCGCGCATTCGCCGGGTCGCGATGTGATCCACAACTTCATGGGGTTCTTCACCCAGTTCGATCATCACGCGGTCGGGGCCGATCTCGATGTGGCGAGCTGGGACAGCTATCCGCTGGGCTTTCTGGAGCAGTTCTGGTTCTCGGCAGAGGAGAAGCAGCGCTACGCCCGGCAGGGCCACCCCGATATCGCTGCGTTCCACCACGATCTCTATCGGGGCTGCCAGAAGGACGGGCGCTGGTGGGTGATGGAACAGCAGCCCGGCCCGGTGAACTGGGCCCGGTTCAACCCGGCGCCGCTGCCCGGCATGGTCCGGCTGTGGACGCTGGAAGCCATGGCGCACGGGGCCGAGCTGGTCAGCTATTTCCGCTGGCGCCAGGTGCCCTTTGCGCAGGAGCAGATGCACGCCGGGCTGCTGCGGCCCGATAGCGTTGAGGCAGAAGGCGCGGGCGAAGTCCGCCAGGTCGCGCAAGAGATTGCCGCCCTGCCCGATCCCGGGCCGCCTCCCCGCCGGACCGCACTGGTGTTCGACTATGCCAGCGCTTGGGTCACCGACATCATGCCGCAAGGCCAAGGGTTCAGCGCGCTCAGGATCGCGTTCGAATACTATTCCGCGCTGCGCCGCCTCGGCCTCGATATCGACATCGTGTCTTCAAATGCCAAGCTTGGCGGATATGAACTGGTGGTGGTCCCCTGCCAGCCGATCGTCGATCAGGCTTTCGTCGATCGGTTGGCGGCGAGCGGCGCGCGAGTGGTAATCGGCGCGGCAACGGGTAGCAAGACTGCGGACTTTGCGATTCCTCCTGGGCTCGCACCGGGGCCGCTGGCCACCCAGCTGCCGCTGCGCATCGCCCGGACCGAAACGCTGCGCGGGCAGCCCTGCCAGTGGCTTGAACAGGTCGAGACCAAGCTGGACCAGCCGCGGCCCGGCCAGTTCGTAAGCGGCAGGTTCCACTATCTGGCGCGCTATCCTGCCATAGACCTGCTTGACGATCTGCTGCCGGAGCTGGCCGCCGCAGCCGGGCTGGACCCGGTGCCGCTGCCTGATGGGGTCAGGGTGCGGCGAACTGCCAATCTGGTTTTCGCCTTCAACTATGCGGCGGAAGAACGGACCCTGCCCGAAAGCCTGTTCGGCGCACTGCTGAGCGGCAGCCAGACCCTCGCTCCGGCCGGAGTGGCGATCGGCTCCGCCCCGTGAACGAGAGCATCGAATTGCGCGCGGGCGCGATGCGCTGCGTGGTCCTGCCCGGTAACGGCGGAAGTCTGGCCGGTTGGTGGCATGGTGAGCGCGCGCTGCTGCGCGAAACTCCCGTGCAGGAATGGGCGAATGGCGATCCGACCAGCCTCGCCGGATTTCCGCTCGTCCCCTTTTCCAACCGTTTGGCTGGCGGTTCATTCAAGTGGGCCGGGAAGACCATTTGCCTGCGCCTCAACCGCGCGGGTGAGCCGCATGCGCTGCACGGGATCGGCTGGCAACGCGCTTGGGATCTGACCCGGCAGGCCAGCGACAGCCTGGTCATGGAGCTCGTCCATGGCGGCGATTCAGACTGGCCGTGGCCCTTCAACGCCCGGCAGGAGATCGCCCCGTCCGCGCGCGGCCTGACCATCACGCTCACCGCGCGCAACACTGCTGACGAGGCTGTGCCGCTGGCAATCGGCTACCATCCCTATTTCGAACGCCGCGCCGCACGGCTTGCATTGACAGCGCAGCGGTTCTGGCACGCCGACGCCGACAATCTTCCACTTCGCGCGGAGGTTCCCGCCGGCGCTTTCGACCTGTCCGATGGCCGGGATGTTGAAAACCGCGCGATCGACAATTGCTATGAGGCGGTCGAATGGCCGGTGCGCATCGGCTGGCACGGCTGCGCCGAGGAATTGTCGATCCACGGGTCGGAAGGGCTGCCTTGCGCGGTGGTTTACTCGAACGGTGCCGCAGGCGCGCTCTGCGTCGAGCCGGTCGCCCATCTGAGCAATGCCTTGAACATGCCGTCCGCTTCGTCGCCGATGCCGGTCCCCGCGCCAGGGCAGGAGATTTCCTGCCGGATCGCCATGCAGTTGATTGATGCGACCTAGATTTGAATTGCCAGAAGCCGGCAGGCAGAACGCTGACGCTGGCCAAACCTGCGCTAATTTTCGGAGCCGGTGTAACCAGAATGACGTGGCTTCCGAACTGACTCGAAGTGGTGCGCGAAGGAGGCAAGTGGCCGTTGGATAGATTGCCAGACACGAGGCGCGGCGGATGATTGCCGATGACGCGACAATGTCGCGGCTGGCTCTGATGGCTCAGGCCGGTGATCGTCAAGCTTACGGGACGCTACTGACCACCAGCCGCGATTGGCTGGCCCGGTATTACCGGCGCAAGGTTCCCCCCGTTCAGATCGACGACCTGATCCAGGACACGCTGTTGTCGCTTCATCGCAGGCTGGCGAGTTATGATCCGGATCGCTCGTTCTACCCGTGGCTCGCCGCAATTGCGCGCTACCGCTTCATCGACCATTTGCGGCTGGTCTATCGCCAGTCGGTCGAGACGCATTCCGACAATGCGGACTTTGCGGTTGATTCCGGTGAAGACGCGATAGCCGCGCGGATCTGCCTCGAACGGCTATTCAAAGTCCTGCCCAATGGTCAGAGGGCAGCCATAGAACTCGTAAAAATCAAAGGATTGTCAATTCGCGAAGCGTCCGACAAGACGGGCCAAAGCGAGGCTTTGATCAAGGTAAATATCCACCGCGGCCTTCGGCGCCTCGCTGGAATGGTTGAGAAGGCCTAGCGCCATGAATACAAACACAGATGACATGATTGGCCGCCTGGTCGCCGATCTCACCCCGGTCCGCCCACTGCGTCAGCGGACCGGCATGGTTCGAACCATGCTGGCTTTTGCGGTCAGTGTCGGCATCGTGATTTACGCTATCGGCGTCCGCGCCGATATCATGGCCGGCCGGCCCGACCCCATGTTCCTTACCTCCAGCGGACTGTTCCTGGTGCTGGCTCTGGCGTCGGCCTGGGCGGCGATCGACATGGCCCGCCCTGCGGTTGGCACGCGCCGCGATGGCTGGGCCTGGACCGCCATGATGGCGGCGGTCCTGCCTGTGGCGGCGCTGGGCCTGATCGCGATCGATCTGTTCACCGGGCAGCCGGTCCGGACGGCGCCCGGTGGCTATGAATGCCTTGCCATCGGCACTGCAGCCGGATCGATGACGCTGGCATCGCTGGTTACCTGGCTGCGCCGCGGTGCGCCGACCTTTCCGACGCTTGCCGGAACACTGGTAGGTGTCGCCGCAGGCTCGGCCGGTATATTCGGAGTATCGCTGTGCTGCCCGCACAACGACCTGATCCATATCGGCATCTGGCACGGCGGAACGGTGGTCTTGATGGGCGTTCTTGGCCGGTTGTTCCTGCCGCGGGTTCTGGTCTGGTAGATTCGGGTCAGGGCAAGCCTGGCACCTGGCGCAACGCGCCTTGCCACTGGGCGTTACCGGTCCGAAAATAACAACTGATCGACTCGCGCGGCAAACGCGCATAGGCTGCCCAGCGGGGCGCGATGTGGGGGCCATGGCAGATATTTTCCTCTCCTATAATCGCGAAGATCAAACGGTTGCGCGCCGGTATGCGGAAGCATTCGAGGCGAATGGGCTGAGTGTCTGGTGGGACACCACGCTGCGCGTCGGCGAAGCTTATGATGAGGTGACCGAGGCCGCTCTGCGCGGGGCCAAGGCCGTGGTGGTCCTGTGGAGCCCGCGTTCGGTGGTATCCCGCTGGGTCCGTTCTGAAGCCACTCTAGCTGACCGCGCGCATACGCTGGTTCCGGTAATGATCGAGCCGTGCGACCGCCCGATCATGTTCGAACTGACCCAGACCGCTGATCTAATCCACTGGCAGGGCGATACCGGCGATGCCGCCTGGCAGGCCTTCGTCGATCAGGTCCAGCATTTCGTCGGCGGCGAACGCCAACTCGACCTGTCGGTCATACCGGCTAGCAAGCAGCCGCCCAAGCCGCGCGAAACACTGCTTGCGGTGCTGGCCTTCGACAACCTCTCGAATGATCCTGAGCTCAGCTATTTCTCCGACGGGGTGAGCGAGGAAATCCTCTATACCGTCGCTCGCACCAAAGGGTTGCGGGTAATCGGCAAGGGCTCCAGCTTTCAATTCCGCGGGCCGGAAAAGACCGCGCGCAACGTTGCCACCGCGCTGGGCGCGACCCACATGCTGGACGGCTCGGTGCGGCGCTCGGGCGATCACATCCGGATCAGCGCCGAACTGGTCGACACCGCCAGCCTCGAGACACTGTGGAGCCATCGTTACGACCGCGCGCTGACCGATATCTTCGCGCTGCAGGACGAGATTGCAGCGGCCATCGCCGAAGCGCTCGACCGGCACTTCTCGCCCGATCGCGCGCCGCAGCAAGTCGATCCTGCCGCATACGACTTCTACCTTCAGGCCCGGGCGATCTTTTCGCAGGACCTGTCTTGGGAAGCGCAGCAGAAGTGCATCGAACTGCTCGAAAAGGCGATCGAGGCCGACCCGAACTTTGCCGAAGCCTGGGGTGCCCTGGCGATCTATCGCCGCGGCAGCGGCGCAGTCGCGGCGGCCAGGCATGCGCTGAACCTCAATCCCAATTGCTCGACTTCGCACGCGGCACTGGCGCTGAACAGCCCGCCGTTTGCGCGCCACGCAGAAAAGCTGCACTATGCCGAACGAGCCTATGAGCTTGAGCCGGATGATCAGCTGGTCTGCGGGGTCTACATGTCGGCGCTGATGTCTCTTGGCTATCTTGAACGGTCCTGCGCGGTGGCGCTCGCCAATTACCAGCGCAACCCATTGAGCCCGCAGGTGGCCGGCGGACTGGCGCTGGCCTATCGCTATGCCGGGCGCGGGCGTGAGGCGATTGCGGTGTGCGAACAGGCAATCAAGGATTTCCCGCAGGCCGAATATCCCAAATATGCCCGCGGCGTGATCGCGATCTTTGATGCCGATGTCGAACGCGCCGCCGCGCGCGATGACGAGGTTTCGGCCACCGGCGCGGTCTCCTCGCTGCACGCGCTGGTCGATTTCATGCGCGCGGTGGCGGCGCTTGAACCGGCCGCACGGGCGGTCACGGTCGACCAGATGATGCGGCGCAAATATCCCCGCAGCTTCCTGGTCGACATCAGCCTCGCCGGTGCTGTGGGTGAGCGCGAAAAGGGCATCGAATACCTGCTCGACACCATCGCCGAGGGGCGGCCGCTGGAATTCATCGGCGAAAACGACGGCCGCGATCCAACCGGCGGCTCGGTCACGCTGGGCCTGTTCATGCCCAACTTCGGGTTTCTGCGCCAGGACCCCCGGTTTGCCCGGGTGTGCATTCAGCTGGGGCTCTATGAAGGCTGGAAGGAACTGGGCCGCTGGCCGGACTGCACGGTGGAGCTGGCTCCGGCTTACGATCTCAGCGCCGAATGCGCCAAACTGGCGGACGAGCTGCCGCGCTACAAGGCACGGTCCAAGGCGGAACTGGCCCAATAAGCCACCCGTAATTGTACGTGACGGGCCATAAGGCGCGTGTTACCCATAGGCTTACGGGCATGGACGCTTGTCCGACCGGGTCGCGCGAAATTTCGTATCGAGGGGCACCCGCGACCATGGCCGATTCACCCGCAGCCGTCATTCCGCCGCAATATCGCAATCCGGTCATCCACGATCGCGGGCCGTCGAGCTATCCAGGCAATTTCCGGATTACCGACGTTGCGCTGGCGCGATACAAGATTTCCCGCGATCTGTTCGGCACCACCCAGATCATCAACGCCGACGGGTCGACCTTCCGGGTCAAGGACGCGCAGTATATTCTCGCTAGCGGGTCTGTCGGGATGACTTTCCTGCCGGTGTGCGACACCGGCGACGGGATCTGCCCCGATGGCACGGTGGTGCACGGTTCGGTCATGGTCGACGCGCTGCTGCGCAAGGAAATGAACCTCGGCCCGCAGGATCCGATCTTCGCGCTGATGTATTACTTTCATCCCGAGCTCAACAGCGGGACCGTGCTGCAGTTCGCCAAGACCGACAAGACCGAGATGGGGATCAGCCACTGCGGTGCCTATCACGGCAACGGACGGACCAGCAACGCGCCCGAGCTATACCACAACCGGGCGTGGAGCGTCGGCCCCGACGTGGGCAACGATTTCGGCTACCCGGCCAACCTGGCGGTCCTGTCGCTCGACGGGGTCGCGCAGATCACGCTCAATCGCAACCTCAACCTGGTCGACGATATCCTCAACTGCGGTGTGCGCTTCCCGGCGGATTACAAAAACTCGCAGTTTCGGATGATCGACCTAAACACCTCTTTCATGTTCTACCGCGATTGGGTCGAGCAGGCTCACTACCTGCGCGAGGACACCTCGTGGTTCACCTATTGCGCCGCGCACAAGACAGTAGTCACCAACATCGGCTTCAACCTGCCGCACAATCTGGCGAGCTTTCAAGAGATCTGGGGCCAGGACGAAGGCACCAAGTTCTGGAACACCTTCTGCATTTATCACATGGAGATTTTTGGCGTCCCCTTTACGCCTGACCTGCAGACCAGTTTCACTCCGCTGTGGAAGCAGCAGGGCCTGACCCCAGCCCAGATCAAGCCCTTCGTCCTGCCCGAATATATCGCCTGGGACTCGGCGCGGCTGGGCGGTGTGCTGGGCAGCTACCCGGGCTT
The DNA here is from genome assembly GCA_043740455.1 of Novosphingobium sp. Taxonomy (GTDB): domain Bacteria; phylum Pseudomonadota; class Alphaproteobacteria; order Sphingomonadales; family Sphingomonadaceae; genus Novosphingobium. The sequence continues at coordinate 17,037 of JAYUCG010000041.1, forward strand.
CAAGCCCGTACCGGTCGGCGCCGGACTGCCGTGGGGCGCGCAGATGAACGCCGATCTGGTCAACGATTTTGTACAGACCTATGCCGACTTCGTCGATGCCGGACCGATCGCCTTCACCGCGACAGTCTTCGGCCTGTCCGCTCCGGTCTGCGAGCGCGCCAAGATCCCGGTGCTGCAATACCTGTTCGAGGCCATGCCGATCGCCCAGCAGGCCATGCGCGCCGACGCGACGATCAATGCGCCATCCGTGCCCGGATCGAGCTATCGCGACAGCGTGTGGTATCATGCCCGCTTTGCAGCGCTCTATGCGGCTATGGGCGGCAAGGTGGCCGATGCCGATGCGGCGCTGGCCGTACTGGATGGAGCCGCGCCCGGGGCCAGCCTGTGGCAGCGCCTGCTCAATATGGCGAACAACGAAATGGGACCGGACGTGATGGCCTGGCTAGCGCTCGACCTAGTGCGAACCGACTGGGACGCGATCATGGCTGCGGGCCAATTGCCGTTCGATAAGGGCTATGATGCGTTCATGGCCGCGATCCAGACCGACTTCCAGAAGGCGCGCGATCTGTTGGTGCACGATCCCAATGGCATCCAGTTCAACGCATCGCCGCCGATCGTGCACATGATCATCACCGGCATGTACTCCTGCGCACCGCAGGTGAAGGTGCGGACCATCGCCACGATCATGAACTATGCCGAAATGGAAACGGTACCCGCCTGAACAAGGACGCGACGATCATGCCGCAACACGCCGAAATCGATCCGGTTCCGCCAAGCGCGCTGCCCACGTTTTCACCGGTCAACTCCCCCGCCCCGGTCATGGCCCCGGCGTGGAGCGCCACCGTGCTGCTCCACCCGTTCAGCCCGCCGCCCAGCGCCTATCCGAAGGTGAACCAGCCGTTCTACCAGCTGTGCATCGCCCAGCTCGATTACCTTGAGGGCAAATACTTCTCCGCCAAGGTGGTGGGGACGCAGTACGGCCAGTGGTGGTACATCATCACGCCTGACGGGACCAAGCTTTCGACCGACGGAGGGATTTTCTGGAACCCGGTCAACATGGGCTGGTCGCTGCCGGCGAACTGGTACGGCGCGCAAGCCGGCACCGCGCACAGCCCAGGCGCCGCGCCGCTCAACTGGATGAGCGACCGGCTGGCCGAGTGGTGGACAATCAAGGTGCCGCTTCCGCCCGCCCCCGTGCCCCTGTCGCCGCCGTCGCCGCCATCGACGCCAACTCCGCTGCTCCCACCCCCGCCGGTCGCGGCGACCTGGATGTGGTTCGATGCAAAGACCAAGGCGCCGATGCGGATGATGTTCGGATATGGCCCGCCGCTGCCGTTTTTCGGTGACCCGACGCAGCTTGCCTTCTTGCAGATGTTTTCGTTCAGCTATTTCACCGGCTATGTCGAACTACCCGCCGAGGATGCCCCGAAAGAGCCGTTCGGCTGGTCGAAGCCGACGATTTCGGGCTTCACAGCGGGCAATCCGCAGCAGTTCAAGCCCTTCGTCTGGAACGGCAATTCCGGAATCACGGCGTTCATGACTCCGGTCAACGGGTACTATGATCCGCTGCCGACCCGGGTGCTGTACCGCTGGGCCACCGATGCCGACTACAAGGTCTATACCGACCGCGTGCAGAACACGCTGATGCACTACAATTACAACCCCAAACAGCCGCCTTTGCAAAAGCCGATCGCCAACCAGACTGCGCTGCTGACCGGCTTTGCACCGCCCAGCATGCCCACTCCGCCCGCTCATGCCGGGAAAGGGTTCCTCTACACCCAGAACGAGGACGGCAGCCAAGACTGCGTCAGCGGGGGCCATTTCCGATACGGACAGGAACCGCCGGACTGGGTCTCGATCCCCGGAGCGCACGGCACCCTTCAAGGCACCATCGTCGACAATCCCGACCTGTGCCCGGGCCACACGATTACCGTCTATTCGGTGCTGTTTCCGCCTTCCAAGCCCAACTATCCCGAGGCGACTTACCTGTGGACCTGGTATGTCCCCGATCATGGCGGCGACGGCACGGCCAGCCGCCCGGTCACCTTCATGCAATCGCAGTCGCAGCTCAGCCAGGGCACCAGCCTCGCGCTGGCTGATTATTACTATTACAAGGTGTTTTCGGCCCTGATCGATCCGGGCAACCTGACGATCCCGCCCTATTGCCTGTCAGGCAACTGCAAGGTCGCACCTGACAAGGTCGCACCTGACGATGACGATTCCGACTGAGGCCGCGCAATCCCGCTCTGGCCCAGCCAGACCAGCTTCAGCGGCTTGGCTGCGCCTTGTGCAGTTCGAGGCCCAAGGCCCAGCGCTGCCGGAACCCGCGGCAATAGCCGGGCTGGTCCGGCCCGGCGTGCGTGCCGTTGAATTGTTCGGCAAATGAGGTTGGCCACTCACCTTGATCGGAATCGATCGTGGGCACATTTAGGTAAGCGCGGTTTGCTTCATCGCCCTTGAGATTGAGATCGAGAACCGCGCTGACGAAATGCCGGTTGATCGCATTGAGCCGGTCACTGCGCCACACCGGCTTCTTGAGGAATTCCACCGCCATGAACGGGTCACCCTCCGACAGCTCGAATTCGTTGCCGACGATGTTGTGGCGCGTTTCGCGGTAGACAAGGAGATAGCGCTCCGCGCCGGTCATGTGATCGAACAGCGAGGTTACGCCATCCTGAAGGACGACGTCATCGCGGTTGCCGGTGGCGGGAGAATTTCGAAGCCTATCTGGCGGCAATGTGGCAATTCATCGAAGCCAACGAAATGCCTTGAGGCAACAGGTGCGAACGGGAGTGGGATCAATGGGGAATGAAGAAGCGCTGGCCCAGCCGGCGAGCACGGCGGCGATGCGTCCCTCACTGGGCGTAAAGCTGGCCTACAGTCTTGGCCAGGCAGCGCAGAACGGCGGCTTCGATGCCGCGATCGGCTTCATTTTCTTCTACTATTCCGCCGTGCTCGAACTTTCGGGAATGCTGGTTGGTGCCGCGCTGGCAGTCAGTCTGGCCTTTGACGCGGTAGTCGATCCGGTGGTCGGCTCGTGGTCGGACAACATGACCTCGCGGCTCGGCCGGCGGCTGCCGCTGATGATCGTGGCGATACCGTTCATCACCCTGTCGATCGGATTACTGTTTTCGCCGCCGCACGGGCTTGGCCAAATGGGGCTGTTCGCGTGGCTCGCGGTCATGTCGGTGGCGGTGCGAAGCTTCATTTCGCTGTTCAACGTCCCTTACATCGCACTCGGCGCTGAATTGACCAGCGGCTATGCCGAACGAACCAGCGTCGTGGTCTACCGGGCCTTTGCCGGGATCTGTTCGGGCGTTGCGGTCACCGCGATCGGCTATTCGGTGTTCTTCGCCAATGGCGGGCTGCAGCGGCCAGATGGCTATCCGGGGTTCGGCTGGTCAGTGGCGCTGCTCCTGCTGGTCTGCATGACCATCTGCTGCCTGGGCATCCGCCGCTATGCCGCTGCCCTGCCCCAGCCGGAAGCGACCAAGGAATCGATGCTACGCCGCCTGCCGAGCGAGCTCAAGGAGATCTTCGGCAACCGCTCGTTCCGATTGCTGTTCATTTCCGCAGTGGTCCTGTTCATCGCAATCGGCGTCAACATGAGCCTTAACAACCACGCCTTCGTTTTCGTCTGGCAGATGAAGAGCGAGAAGATCCAGTTCATCGGCTATGCTTACCTGATCGGCATTCTCCTGGGGGTGCTCGGTGCACCACTGCTGCAAAAGATCATGGAAAAGAAGAACGTCGTGATCATCGGCTTCCTGCTGCTGATCGGCAATTGGCTGGTGCTGCAAGGGGCGATGCTGGCCGGGATCTATCACCCGCTGGGCGATGCCGCGCTTGGCCCGATGCAGTTTAACTCGTTCATTGCCGGGATCGGTACGGGCTTCGTCTCGGTCGCCTATCCTTCGATGATGGCCGACGCCGCCGATGAGCACGAATTCCTTTACGGCCAGCGACGCGAGGGGCTTTATTTCGCCGGGCTCGGCTTCGCCGGCAAGACGGCGACCGGGCTCGGCGTCATGGTCGCCGGCGTGGCGCTTGACCTCATTCGGTTTCCCCGCGCAGCCGGGCAAGAGGTTGCGGCGGTGCTGCCTCAGGCAATGCAGTTCCGGCTTGTCTCGATCTGGGGACCCGTACCGGCAGTCATCGCGGTTGCCGCCCTGTTGATCCTGGCCGCCTATGGGATTAGCCGCGCCAGACACGAACAGATCGCCAGTGAGCTGCTGCGCCGGAAAGGCCAGAAACGGGCCTGAACAGGCACCGCTTTAGCGAAAATCGAAGGAACTATCTGGCGGAGTGGGGGCGGATGGCGTCGATCAAAGACAGATTATCGCGCGCGAGCCGCCTCGACCATCTTCGGATCGTTGAGCGCCTGCCGGCCGCCCGCGTCTCCCTGTGCCGCAGCTTTGCGAAACCAGAACAGAGCCTGGCTCATGTCGACCGCCACGCCGTTGCCGTTGTAATAGCAGCGCGCCAACGTCATCTGGCCGTTGGCGTCGCCCTTCTCCGCTGAAATACGCGCATAACGAGCACCCTCTGCTTCGTCTTTGGCAACGCCGTAGTCGCCCATAAGCAAAAGCTGGGCCCATTGTCCGGCCGCTGCAGGATTACCAGCGTCGGCAGCGCGCTTGAACCACATCGCGCCCGCAGCATTGTCTTGGGCCATGCCCTTGCCGGTAAACGCAAGTTGACCCAGCAACGCCATCGCGTCGCTGCTATTCTGGGCTGCAGCTTTGCGGAGCCAGCTCACTCCCGCCGCTTCGTCCATCGCGACGCCGTGGCCGGTCAGCAACAGCCGTGCAAGCTGGACCTGTGATCCAGGATGCCCCTGTGCGGCGGCGAGCGCGCTGTAATGTGCCGACTGGGCACTATCGGCAGGCGCACCAACGCCCAATGCATAGACCACCGTCCCGAGCGTCGCCTGGGCGACCAACTCGCCCTTGTCGGCCGCCCGCGTCAGATAACCAACCGCTTCAGGTGCCTGAGCATCACCCACGACTGCCGAGATCGAGTAAAAGCCGTAAAGCGCCTGTCCGTAGCTATCGGCCTGATCTGCTGATTTCTTGAGCCAGTCGAGCGCGCCTGCGGCGTCTGCCGGCCCGCCGACGCCATCGTGCAACATATGGCCGAACTGTGACTGTGCGCCTGGATGGCCCAGCCGCGCAGCTTGCCCGAACCAATGCCGGGCGCTGGCGTCGTTGCGCGGGATTCCGTCGAACCCGGTGTAAAGTATGCGGCCGAGATTGAACGCGGAAAGCGCGTTGCCGCCTGTGGCCTCGGCCTCAAGCCTGCCGACGAGCGCAGCGGGACTTTCCTGGCGGCGGACTGTAAAGGTGTAGGTGGAAACGACACTGCGAGGGCCACCTGATCGATAGCCGCCGGTGCCAGCGCCGCTAGCGGATGTCGAAGTTCCGCTGCTGCCAGTGCTCGATCCAGAATTCCCGCTGCTGCTGCTGTAGCGCGCGGCATCTGCTTGTTGGCGCTGCTGGCTCTCGAAATTGGCCCGATCATTTGCGGCTGCACTCGCCTGCATATCGGCCATCATGCTCTGACGAGTGGCTTCGTCGCTGGCGGGATCTGCTCGCGCCGACACAACTGACGAAGCGACCGCAAGGATGAT
>JAYUCG010000042.1:0-8249 GCA_043740455.1 Novosphingobium sp.
GGGTTGATCGCGAGGCGGTCCGGCGGCACGTCGGTCTGCGCGACGTTGGCGGGAGGCACGTCGTTCGAAGGCACGCCGACAACTTCGGCTTCGGTCGGGGTTTGGTCATCGCTCATGGGACGCGAGCCATAGTTCAAACACCCGACTTGTCAAACCGCAGGCACCGTGGCAAAGGCGCGCGCCTGTCCAGCGCAGGACGGGCGCGTAGCTCAGTGGTAGAGCACACCCTTCACACGGGTGGGGTCGCAGGTTCAATCCCTGCCGCGCCCACCATGAATGCCCTTGAGCGCAAGGGGATTTATGGATGGCCCCCGCATGGGCGCAGTGGCATGACGGCGGCATGATCCCAGCAGCCCCGTCGCCAACCCATCTTCCTCACATCCCGCGATCGATCCGCTGATGCTGGTCCTGGCCGGTATCGCCGTGATCGTGGTGGGGTTCCTGCTGCGCTTCAACCCGCTGCTGGTGGTGGTCGTGGCGGCCATGGTGACGGGCATGGCCGCGCATCTCGGGCCGGTTGCGGTGCTGTCGGCGCTGGGCAAGGCGTTCAACACCAACCGCTATGTCACGATCATCTACATCGTGCTGCCGGTGGTCGGCATCCTCGAAGCGCACGGGTTGCAGGCGCGGGCGCGGGCGCTGATCGGGCGTATTCGCGGTGCAACGATGGGGCGGATGCTGATCGTGTACCTGCTGTTCCGCCAGCTCAGCGCGGCGCTCGGGCTGACCTCGATCGCCGGCCCGGCGCAGACCGTCCGGCCGCTGGTCGCGCCGATGGCCGAGGCTGCGGCCGATACGCAATCGCACGGCGCCGTCGATACCGATCACGCCAAGGCCATGGCCGCCGCCACCGACAACGTCGGACTGTTCTTCGGCGAGGACATCTTCATCGCGATCGGATCGATCCTGCTGATGAAGGGCGTGCTCCAGGCCAATGGCATCGAGCTTGCGCCGTTGTCACTGTCGGTCTGGGCGATCCCGACCGCGATCGCCGCGTTCGTGATCCACGGCGCCCGGCTGCTGTGGGCCGATCGGCGGCTCAACCGCATGGGCCAAAATCAACTGGGCCGGCAGCCATGATCGGCCTCAACTTCCTCTACCCCGTCGCCGGCGTGACCTTCGCCGCGTTCGCGATCCTCAGCCTGGCCGAACGCCCGCGCCGACCGGGCAATGCGGCGTTCTATGCGCTGATCGCGGCAAGCTTCCTGATCGGCGACCGGCTGAGCGATCTCGGCAATGGGCTGCTGGTGCTGGCGATCGTCACAGTCGCCACGCTCGGCCGGATGCGCCCGCGCGCCGAGACGCAAATCGCCACGGACGAGCGTGGCTCAATGCTGTTCGTGCCCGCGCTGGTCATCCCGATCACCGCGCTGGCGGGGTCGCTGGTGTTTGCGCAAATCCCAGGGCTGGTCGATCCCAAGCAGGTTACGCTGGTGTCGCTGGCGCTGGGCGTGATCCTGGCGCTGGGCCTCTGCTACGCGTGGCTGCGGCCTGCGCCGGCCGAGCCATTCCGGCAAGGCGCGCGGCTGATGGACCAGATCGGCTGGGCCGCGATCCTACCGCAACTGCTCGCCAGCCTGGGCGCGGTGTTTGCGCTGGCGGGGATGGGTGATGTGGTCGGCGCGCTGATCGGCCATGTGATCCCGTCGGGCAGCCTGGTCGGCGCGGTGATCGCTTATGGCCTGGGCATGGCGCTGTTCACCGCGATCATGGGCAACGCCTTCGCGGCTTTCCCGGTTATGTTCGCCGCCATCGGCCTGCCGCTGCTGATCCACGCGCACCACGCCGATCCCGCGCGGGTGGCGGCGATCGGCATGCTGGCGGGGTTCTGCGGCACGCTGATGACGCCGATGGCCGCCAACTTCAACCTGGTGCCCGCCGCATTGCTCGACCTCAAGGACCGCTACGGCGTGATCCGCGCGCAAGTGCCGACCGCGGTGCCATTGCTGGTGTTCAATATCGTCCTGCTGCTCATGGTGATCCGATGACCGTTCTGAACGCCGATATGGCCACCGGTTTCGCCCGGCTGACTTTAGGCCACCTCGGCCAGCAATACCCGTACAAGCTCGATCACGTGCTGGCCTGCGATGCCGATGCGCTGAGCCCGCGCGAGCTTCACCCGATCTTCCACGGCAGCTTCGATTGGCACAGCTGCGTCCACGGCTGGTGGCAAGTGCTGCGGCTGGCGCGCTTGTTCCCCGACTTGCCCGAAGCAGCAGCGGTGCGCGCGCAAGCCGCGACCATGCTGACTGAGGCCAATTTCGCCACCGAAACGGCCTACCTCGCCCGGCCGTCGACGCGCGGATTCGAGCGGCCTTACGGCTGGGCCTGGGCGCTTATGCTGCACGGCGAGATGGTGCAACATGATGCAGCATGGGCGCAGCATGCAGATGCCTTTGCTGCAGCATTTGCCGCGCGGTTCAAGGCGTTCCTGCCGCTGCAGACCTATCCGATCCGGACCGGCACGCACTTCAATTCAGCCTTCGCGATGGTTCTCGCGCTCGACTGGTCGCGTGAGTATAACCCTGCGCTGGCGAGCTTGGTTGAAGCGCGCGCAATCGACTGGTTTGGCGGTGATCGCGCCTGCCAGGCATGGGAACCTGGAGGCGATGAGTTTCTCTCTTCCGCCTTGTGCGAGGCGCTGGTCATGAGCCGTGTGCTGGGCACCAACTTCGCTGCATGGTTCGATGCTTTCCTGCCAGATTGCGCGACAGGCCAGCCTACGACGCTATTCAAGCCCGCCACCGTGTCCGACCGTAGCGACGGCAAGATCGCGCACCTCGATGGGCTCAACTTCAGCCGCGCGTGGTGCTGGCGTGAGATTGTAGGAGTGTTACCCGCTGACCATCCGGCAGCCGACCGCGCCCGCCGCAGCGCCAAAGCGCATCTCGCCGCCGCGCTGCCGCATATCGCGGGCGATTACATGGGCGAACACTGGCTCGCGACCTTCGCGCTGCTCGCTTTGGGTGCAGCGCACAGCTGATGTTTGCGATCGACTGGTGTCTTGGCGGATCGCAGACATCGGCGGCCCGACCGGCTCAGGCGGTGTCGCGCCGGATCAGCTTCGGTTCCATTTCGACCGATGCAGCATCGCTGCCCGAGATACGTTCAAACAGAGCGCTCACCATTGCGCGTGCGCCTGCGGGGATGCTCTGACTGATCGTCGTCAGGCGCGGGATGGTCTGCTCGGCCAGCGGCAAGTCATCGAACCCCGTGACCGAGATATCCTGCGGGACCCGTATGCCGCGATCGGCGAGTGCCCGCACCGCGTGCATCGCGATGAGGTCGGACGCAGCAGCGATCCCGTCCACCTTTGACCCGATCCGATGCATTTGCTCGGCAATGTCTTCGGTCATGAGATCCATGGCGAGATGCGTGTCGAGCCTGAGCGGTTCCGGCAATCCGGCGGCCAGAGCGGCGTCACACATGCCAGCATAGCGGTCTTTAAGCTCGGGCGCGACTGCTTCGCCGAGGAAGGCCAACCGTTTTCGCCCGGCGCGGATCAGGCATTCGCCTGCCAATTGTCCGCCTTTGCGGTTGTCTACCCCGACCGTGCAATGGAGCTGGCCGGGGCGATGGCTGCCCCAGACAACCATCGGGCGGTACCACTGCGCAACCCGTTCGATCGCTTCGAACTGGTTCGATTGCCCGATCAGCAGAACGCCGTCGAGCATGCCCGAATCAACGATGCGCTCAAGCCAGTCGTCGGCATCGGCAATGACGCGGCTGAGCATGATGTCATAGCCGTTTTCGGTCAGGGTGTCGGCGAGATGGCCGAGGATCGCCATGAAGAACGGGTCGGACAGATGCTGTCGCTGTTCGTGACCCAGCGGCACGACCACGCCGATCACCTTGGTTTCCTGCACCCGAAGGCGGCGGGCCATCTGGTTCGGGCGGAACCCGTGTTCGCGCGCCAAGGCCTGAATCCTCTCGCGCGTGTTCTTGTTGACCAGCGATTTGTCAGCCAGCGCACGCGACACAGTGCCGGTGGAAACACCCGCAAGGCGGGCTAGTTCGGCGATATTGCGGATGCGATTCGGGTTGGACAAGATATCTGGCATGGCCGGAGAGGGTTCCTAGACAATCGCTGTTTGCTAGGTGGTGGCTTTGCGAACAGCAACACTAGCGAACCGGCTTTGGCATAAGCAGGTTTATTAATTTCGACAAGGACTTAGGAAAAATTTGGACCGTAGATCGGAGCAGCCTTCAAACGATTGCCGATGGATCAGGTGGGGAGCCGCTCGCGCCGATTGGGTTTCGCAAAGCTGCGCGGCGGCTTAGCCCATCGCGCGTTTGCCGAGCGCGATCGCGCCGGTGATCCCCGCCTCGTCGCCCAGCCCGGGGGAGACGATGTACTTCACCAGACCCGGATCGAGCTGCGGCGCCTTGATATAGCCCGCGAGCCGCTGTTCGGTCGCGGCGCGCAGGGCTTCGACCAGTCCCGGGGTCTTCATCACTCCGCCGCCGAAGATTAGCCGGTCGGGCATGTGCAGCAGCACCAGGTTGACGGCGAGCTGGGCGATGTAGCCTGCAATCAGCGTCACCTTGTCGGCCGGACTGCCCAGGTCCGACAGGCTCTGCCCCCAACGGCCCTTGATTGCCGGTCCGGCGGCAAGGCCTTCGAGGCAATCACCGTGGAACGGGCAGAACCCGGCGTAGGGATCGGCGGCATGGTCATGCGCCACGCCGATATGGCCGCCTTCGTAATGCGAAAAGCCCATCAGCGATTTGCCCTCGCGCAGCACTCCGCAGCCTACCCCGGTGCCGATGGTGGTGTAAGCCAGCGTCTGGCAGCCCTGGCCCGCGCCGCTCTGCCATTCGCCCAGTGCCGCGCCATTGACGTCGGTATCGACCATGATCGGCGCGCCGAATTCACCCAGCACATCGCGGTACCGCGCGCCGGACCAGCCGGGCTTCGGTGTGGTGGTGAACGTGCCATAAGCGGGCGAGACTGGGTCGATGTCAATCGGGCCGAAACTCGCCACGCCGAACGCGCCGATGGCGCCGTGTTCCTTGGCGGCATCGCGGAAGAACTGCGCCAGCGCGGGGAAACACGTCGCCGGGGTTTCGGTCGGGATCCGGGTTTCGGCAAGCTTGGTCCCATCCGGGCGAGCCACAGCGGCAACGAACTTGGTCCCGCCCGCCTCGATTGCCCCGATCAATTGCTCCGCCATCAAATCACTCCCCGTGCGGCCATGTCGGCCAAATTTTCCTGATCGAACCCGAGCGCGCCGTAAACCTCTGCGTTGTCTGCCCCCACAGTCTGCGGCGCCGCCCGGCGGATCGCGCTGGGGTTCGCTGACAGGCGCGGCATCGGTGCCTGCATGGTGACCTCGCCCAGCTCGGAATGCGGCACCTGAGCCAGTGCGCTGCGCGCGGCGAAGTGCGGATCGCTGAGCATCTCGCGCCCGGTGTAGACGCGCCCTGCGGGCACCGAGTGCGCGATCATCAGCGCCTCAAGCTCGGCCAAGGTATGCTGCACGGTCCATGCGCCAATCAGCGCGTCGAGTTCGCCTTGCAGTTCGCCCCGCGCGATGTGGGTGGCAAAGCGCGGATCGGAAGCCAGTGCGGGCTGCCCCATCGCCGCGCACAGCCGGGCAAAAACCGTGTCGCCGTTGCCGCCAATCATGTATTCGCCATCGCTGCAGGGGTAGACGTTGCTGGGTGCGATCCCCGGCAGGATCGAACCCGAGCGCTGCCGCACCAGCCCCATCGCGGCGTACTCAGGCACCACCGGTTCCATCACCTGCAGCACCGCTTCATACAGCGCGGAATCGACCACTTGGCCTTTGCCGCTGGCTTCGCGCGCGTGCAGCGCCGCGAGCGCGCCCATGCAGCCATAGGTCGCCGCCTGCGTATCGCCGATCGAGACCCCCATCCTTGCAGGCGGCCGGTCGGGGTCGCCGACGATCGCGCGCCAGCCGCCCATCGCCTCGCCGATACCGCCGTAACCCGCGCGGTCCGAATAAGGCCCGGTCTGGCCGTAACCCGACATGCGGACGATGATCAGGCGCGGGAACTCAGCCTGCAGCTCCGCTGGACCCAAACCCCATTTCTCCATGGTTCCTGGCTTGAAGTTCTCGATCAGGATGTCAGCGCCTTCAAGCAGGCGGCGCAGCAGGTTCTGGCCTTCGGGCACGCGCAGATTGGCGCTGACCCCGCGCTTGTTGCGCGCGATCACCTGCCACCACAGCTTGTGCTCCCCGTTACCCCAGGTCCGCATCGGATCGCCGCTACCTGGCGGCTCGACCTTGATCACGTCGGCGCCCATATCGCCGAGCAATTGCCCGCAGAAGGGCCCGGCGATCAACTGGCCAAGCTCGATCACCTTGATCCCGGCGAGCGCGCCAGTGTTGGTAGGGTCTGTCATGCCAGCGCCTGTGGCGGGAATGGGACGGCCTTGGCAAGACTGCTCGGCAGCGCTTTGCCCATGATCCCGGAAAGCCAATGCGAAGCCTCTAGCAGCCTGTCCAGATCAAGCCCGGTCGCAATTCCCGAACGCGCGAACAGATAGGCCACATCCTCGGTGGCGACGTTGCCTGCGGCACCGGGCGCGAACGGGCAACCGCCGAGTCCGCCAAGCGACGCATCGACCGTCGCGGCCCCGGCTTCGACTGCCGCCCAGGCATTTGCGACGCCGGTGTTGCGGGTATCGTGGAAATGTGCCCGCACCGGCAGCGGCGCGACGGCTTGGCGTACTGCCGCAACCAACGCCGTCACTTGCGCCGGGACAGCTACGCCGATCGTATCGGCGAGTGCCACTTCGCAAGGGCCGGCCTCGGCCAGTTTGCGGGCCATGGCGACGACATGCGCCGGGTCGATCTCACCTTCGAACGGGCAGCCGAAAGCGGTGGCAATGGTCACCTGCGCTGAACGCCCTGCAGCCTTGGCCAAGGCGATGATTGCTTTGGCCTCGTCCACCGACTGCGCACTATCCTGTCCCTGGTTGCGCACGCCGAACGTATCGGAGGCAACCGCGACTGCGCCTAGCTGATCGACCCCGGCGGCCAACGCGCGCTCGGCCCCGCGCTGGTTGAGCACCAGTCCAATCCGGGTCACACCTGCAGGCCGCCCCAGCGCCTCAACCACCGCCTCGGCATCGGCCATCTGCGGCACCTTGCGCGGATTGATTAAGCTCGCGATTTCGATCTGCCGCGCGCCTGCGGCGATGCAGCGATGGAGCAGCTCGACCTTGTCTGCAGTCGAGACCAGCAAGGCCTCATTCTGCAGTCCGTCGCGCGGGCCGACTTCGACGATCTCGATTGTCAGCGCCACCAACATCAGCCTTGCCCGGCAATCCAGTCGCGCACCAGCGTCGCCGCCTCATTCACCTGTTGTGGCTGGCCAAAATAATAATGGTTCGCGCCCTGAATGACGTGATGATCGATGCTGCACTTGTTAGCCGCCGCCATTAGCCGCGCGGCATGGCTGGGAGTGCAGGCATCGTCGGCGCTGTTTTCGATCACCAGCATCGGGCTCGCAATCCGCGCCGCGCATTTGAGCCCATCGCCGTTCGACAGATCGTACGACCACTGCGACAGCCACGACCGCAGCGTGGTGAACCGCGCGAGGCCGACCGGGCAATCGTTGACCACAAACGGATCGCCCAGCATGCAGTGACCCGGCTGGCGGTCGTTGGGATCGACCGCGGGATCGAGCCAGCGCGGATCGGCCATGGTGCCTTGCACGGTGAAACAGCGCTCATGATGCTCAAGCCCCTGTGCCCTAAGCGCCGCCAGTTCATCTTGCACCCAAGCCGTAATCCTTCGATTGCGGGCGATCTGGCGGGCGCGGTATTCGGCGAGGAAATCGGTCGAATAGGGCGGCTTGGGGGCATCCGCTGCGTAAAGGTTCCACTTGGGATTGCGCTCAAAGGGCCGGCTTTCATCCTCGATCGAGGCGTCCATCCACTCGGTTAGCGTCAGGTTGCGCGACAGGTGCGCGGCGAGCAGCAGCACGCCGTCCGCTGGAATGAACCTCGCGGCGGTCAGGTCGTAAGGATCGCCCGCCGGGGTATGCGTCACGCGCGGGTCCTGCGCTTCGGCCTGATAGAACATGCTCTGCGCCCCGCCGCCCGACCAGCCGCCGAGGTAGACCTTGGTATAACCGAGCCTCTCCTTGGCGTGGCGGATGCAGGCGCCGAAATCCATCACTGCGCGCTCCATGATCAGCGCGGTGTCGTTGCCGCGATAGCGCGTGTTGCAGTAGATCGTGTGGACGCCCATTTTGGCGAGCACCGTCACCAGCGG
>JAYUCG010000043.1:0-11716 GCA_043740455.1 Novosphingobium sp.
CCATGCCGAAATTCGATAGGCGTGGTACGATCAAACAAGGCAGGCGAACAGGAAAGCGCTGGAGAAGCGAGCAGGAAAACAAGGAGCTATTTATGAAACTTCGTCCTTTGCACGACCGCGTGATTGTCAAACGCGTCGAAAACGAAACCAAAACCGCTGCGGGCATCGTCATTCCTGACAGCGCCGCTGAAAAGCCCGATCAGGGCGAAATTTTGGCTGTTGGCCCCGGCAAGAAAAAACGACAAAGGCGATATCAGCCCTGTCGGCGTCAAAGTCGGCGACCGCGTTTTGTTCGGCAAGTACAGCGGCCAGACAGTCAAGGTTGACGGCGATGAGTTGCTGGTCATGAAGGAAGAAGACCTGTTTGCAGTGATTGAGAAGTAATTCTCCCCACCAATCTTCCAGGTTTTAACGCTACAAAATTCATAGCTGCTTGCGCACGAAATACGTGGTCTAGCGGCATATTTCAAGATCAATAACCCTTTCCAGGAGCTACTCATGGCAGCAAAAGACGTAATTTTCGGCGGCGAAGCCCGCGCACGCATGGTCGAGGGTGTCAACATCCTGGCCAACGCAGTCAAGGTAACCCTTGGCCCTAAAGGCCGCAACGTGGTGCTTGAGCGCTCGTTCGGCGCCCCCACCGTCACCAAAGACGGAGTTTCGGTCGCCAAAGAAATCGAACTCAAAGACAAGCTGCAGAACATGGGCGCGCAGATGGTCAAGGAAGTTGCTTCCAAGACCTCTGACATCGCTGGTGACGGCACCACCACGGCCACCGTGCTGGCCCAAGCCATCATTCGCGAAGGCATGAAATATGTCGCCGCCGGCATGAACCCGATGGATCTGAAGCGCGGTATCGACAAAGCCGTGACGGCGCTGGTCGAAGAGCTGAAAAAAGCCTCCAAAGCCACCACCACGTCCAAAGAAATCGCCCAGGTCGGCTCGATTTCCGCCAACTCTGACGAAACCATCGGCAAGATCATTGCCGATGCGATGGACAAAGTCGGCAAGGAAGGCGTGATCACCGTTGAAGACGGCAAATCGCTCGAATCCGAACTCGATGTCGTCGAAGGCATGCAGTTCGACCGCGGCTACCTCTCGCCGTATTTCATCACCAACCCCGACAAGATGATCGTCGAGCTGGAAAATCCTTACGTCCTGATCCACGAGAAGAAGCTGTCTAACCTGCAGTCGATGCTGCCGGTGCTCGAAGCGGTGGTCCAGTCGGGCCGCCCGCTGCTGATCATCGCCGAAGACATCGAAGGCGAAGCGCTGGCGACCCTGGTGGTCAACAAGCTGCGCGGCGGGCTCAAGATTGCTGCGGTCAAGGCTCCCGGCTTCGGCGATCGCCGCAAGGCGATGCTGCAGGACATCGCGATCCTGACCAAGGGCGAGATGATTTCCGAAGACCTCGGGATCAAGCTTGAATCGGTTACCTTGGGCATGCTCGGCCAGGCCAAGCGCGTCACCATCGACAAGGACAACACCACGATTGTCGACGGTGAAGGTTCGGCGGAAGACATCAAGAGCCGGGTCGAACAGATCCGCGCCCAGATCGAAACCACGACCAGCGACTACGACAAGGAAAAGCTGCAGGAACGTCTGGCCAAGCTGGCCGGCGGGGTTGCCGTGATCAAGGTCGGCGGCGCTTCGGAAGTCGAAGTCAAGGAACGCAAGGACCGCGTCGACGACGCGCTCCACGCCACCCGCGCTGCGGTTGAAGAAGGCATCGTCCCCGGCGGCGGTACGGCTCTCCTCTATGCCACCAAGGCTCTGGACGGCATGAAGGGCGCCAACGACGACCAGACCCGCGGGATCGACATCGTCCGCAAGGCGATCCAGACCCCGCTGCGCCAAATCGCGGCCAACGCAGGCCACGATGGTGCCGTGGTATCGGGCAACCTGCTGCGCGAAGGCGACGAAACGCAGGGCTTCAACGCGGCGACCGACGTCTACGAAAACCTGGTTGCGGCCGGCGTGATCGATCCGACCAAGGTGGTGCGGATTGCACTGCAGGATGCCGCCTCGGTGGCTGGCCTGCTGATCACCACCGAAGCTGCGATCTCGGACAAGCCTGATGACAAGCCGGCCATGGGCGGCATGGGCGGCGGCGGCATGGGCGGCATGGGCGGGATGGACT
Source organism: Novosphingobium sp. (assembly GCA_043740455.1). Lineage (GTDB taxonomy): Bacteria > Pseudomonadota > Alphaproteobacteria > Sphingomonadales > Sphingomonadaceae > Novosphingobium. Next base: position 2,141 of record JAYUCG010000043.1, read on the forward strand.
TCTAAGAGTCCGGACCGCGTCGTCCAACTGCAAATCGGGGCCGGGAAGAGCGATCTTCCCGGCCCCATTTTTCTATGGGTTCCCCCATAATACTCGCCTCCCCGCACAAATCGCGCGGTTCGTCGCGTTCGGCTAGGCGTTCTTCTGCGCGTTAGCCAAACAGAAAGCATGTTTGGGGTATCGCAACTCACATGACCAAGGGACTGATTTCGCGGGTGATTGCCAGCCTTGCGCTGGCCGGGTCGGTATTTGCGCCGATCGCGCCCGCATATGCCGGTTCGCTTGAAAGCGAATTCGACCACGCTTTTGTCGCTTCGGTGCCGCAGCGCAGCAGCCAGATCCAGACCCCGGCCAAGGCCGTTCAGGTCAAGGTTCAGCCCAGGGTCCAGACCAGCAGCGAATCTGCCCAGCGCGCGCTCCCCGGATCGGTCCGGCCCTATATCGCCCAGCCGCGCCCGGTCTCTTATGCTTCCGCGCTCGATTCGCAGGTCTATGCGCTGGCTGATGGCAGCTCGGGCCGCATCGGCGTCGCGGCGATTGATCTTGCCACCGGCCGCTCGGTCAACGTCCTTGGTGATACGCCGTTCCCGATGGCCTCGACCGTCAAGGTCGCCATCGCGGCGACGTTCCTCGACATGGTTGATCAGGGCAAGCTCAGCCTCTCGGCAAGCTATCCGCTGATGGTTCCGGTCAAGTCGAGGAAGTATTCTTCGCTGGTCGCCCCGGTCCGCGCCGGGTCGCTGATGACCGGGCAGCAGCTGATCGAACGCTCGCTGATCCATTCGGACAATACGGCAACCGATGCACTGCTCGCGGCAGTCGGCGGGCCGCCGGCAGTCAATCGCTGGCTCCGCGCGACGGGCAATTCCGGCCTCCATGTTGACCGCGACATCGCCACCTTGGTGCGCGACGATGGCGAATACGACCCCGCGCGGATGATCGACAGCCGCGATAGCGCCACGCCGCACGCGATGGTGAGCCTGCTCGCGGGACTGTATCAGGGCCGCTGGCTCTCATCCGCCAGCCGCTCGTTCCTGTTTGCAACGATGGAACAATGCGTCACCGGCAAGCACCGCATGCGCTCACAGCTGCCCGGCGATGTGGTGGTCGCGCACAAGACTGGAACGCTGTCCAACACCTCGAGCGACGTCGGCCTGATCCAGACCGGCGACGGGCATGTCTACTCGGTGGCAATCTACGTCACCGGGCAGGGTGGTCACAGCGGACGCGACGAGAAGATCGCCTCGATCACCCGCGCGCTTTACGATGGCTACCAGGTTGAGAGCAGCGGCTACCGCGTCGCCGTTCAGCATTAGTCCTTCGCGAACTTCGCCTTCCTAGGTCCCAGATAGCCAAACAGGTAAGCGCCTACTTTGCGCATCTGGATTTCCTCGGCACCCTCGGTGATCCGATAGCGGCGGTGATGGCGATAGATGTGTTCGAACGGCTTGTGGCGTGAATAGCCGATCCCGCCGTGAACCTGCATGGCGCGGTCGGCGGCTTCGCAGACCAGCCGGTTCGCATAGTAGTTGCACATGCTGATTTTGTCGGAGAGCTGGTGCTCAAGCTCCTTGTGCGGCAGCTGGTCCATCTCCCACGCGGTCTTGTAGATCATCGCGCGGAGCATTTCGCACTGGGTCGCCAGCTCGACCAGCGGGAACTGGATGCCCTGATTGCGCGCCAGTTCCTGCCCGAACGGCTTGCGTTCCCGCGCATATTCGACCGATTCCTCGACGCAGTAAGTCGCCGCTCCCAATGAGCTGGCCGCCTGACGGATGCGGTTCTGGTGGACGAAGCTCTGCGCGATTGACAGTCCGCCATCGACCGGTCCAAGCACGGCGCTTTCCGGCACCCAGCAATTCTCGAAATGCATCCGCGGGTGATCGGTCGGCATGTTGAAAGTCCACATATACTCGTCGACCACCATGCCGGGAGTATCGATCGGCACGAGGATGCAGGTGATCCCCTTGGCATCGCCGTCCTTGCCCGAAGTGCGGCAGAACGCGGCGCAATGGGTGGCGACGTGCATCCCGGTGATCCACATCTTGCGCCCATCGATCCGCCAGCCCGGCACGCCGCCCCGGGTTTCGCGCACTGCCTTGGTTTCCATGAAGGTGGCATCAGAACCATGGTCCGGTTCGGTCAGCCCGAAGGCCACGCGGCGCTTGCGCTCGAACCCGCCGAGGATGAATTCCTCTTGCTGTTCGGGCGTGCCGAAGTGCTCGAACATGTTGACGAAGGGGAAGTTGCCGACGATCGAATGCTCGTTCTGCAGGTCGTTGTGCAGGCCCAGACCCATCGCGGCAAACCGGTCGCGGATCACTGCCATCCACAGGTTGGATCCGTCCTTGCCGCCGTACTTCTTCGGTGCCGAAAAGCGCCAGTGCCCGGCCTGGTCGGCGCGGATGCTCGCTTCGCGCAGCAGCATCTCCCATTCATGACGCGGCAGGCCCTGGTTCTCGAAATCGGTGCGGGCATATTCGCGGCGGTGGTCGAAAAAACGCTCATTGTCGTCCTGAGCCTGGAGGGGCTTGATCTCGGCCTCGATGAACGCGTCCAGCTCGGCGAGGTAGGCGGTCAGTTCGGGGGCAATCGCAAAATCCATCTCAGGTTCCTTCCCAGTGCGCCCGCGCCGCAGCGAGGGCGGGATATTTCGGCATGTCGGCGGCGAGCTTGCCCAGCGCCATGCGGCGCAGCCTGGCCAATAGGCCCGGTGTGGCGAGGGTGGCTTTGCCCTCGATCAATTCGGCAGCCAGCGCAGCATCTTCGGCGATCGGCCGCTGTTCAAGCTCGCGCGTCACGATCCCCAGCGCATTGCGCGCAACCGCCAGATCGAACTTACCGCGCCCGCTGACCAGCGGCTTGATGTCGCTCGCCAGCCATTCGGATACGGCGCTCAGGATTTCCGCGCCGCTCGGTTCACCTGCGCCGGGCTGCAACGGGGCAGTGGCCGATGGCAATGGGCGCTCACGTTCCTCCGCCGGGGCTTGGTCTTCAAGCAGCAGCAGCAGGTCGAGCTCCTGTTCAGCGGTGCGCCGCGCGACCACGACGCGTTCGACCGAGCGATCATGCCCGGCGCGCCAGAACCCGCCCATCTGCAAACAGCCGAGCGCCCACCAGAAGGTCCGGTAGATTGTCCAGAAACGGAAGCGTTCGGGGTCGAAGCGTTCCCCGCCGGCAGCTTCGTAAGCACGCGCGAGATCCTCGACCGAGGTCAGGCCGTAGCCCGGCCGATCGGGCCGCGAAAACCGCCATACGGTCATGCAGCCAAAGGCGAGGTCTTCGTGCCAATCGCCGAGGTGGGCCAGTTCCCAATCGAGCACTCCGGTCAACCGGCCATGCGCGAACATCAGGTTGCCCAGCCGGAAATCGCCATGGACCAGCCGCGGCGTTACGGGGGGTGGAATGTTGCTTTCGAGCCAGCGCAAGGCCAGCGCCAGGATCGGCCGGTCGCCGCCATAGCTGAGGAAGCGCTGGCGCAGCTCGCCCAATGCCGCGGCGGTGTCCATCATCGGGACCTTGAGGCCGGCGGGATCGATGCGGTGGGTTGCGACCAGTTCGCGCGCGATATCGGCGATACCCAGTGCCGGGTCGGCTTCGGCGAGGAACAGGTTGGGATCGGGCGAGCCTGGGATCGAGCGCATGACATAGCCTGATCCGATGCCGTCACTCGGTTCCAGTTCGGTCAGCACTTCGGGCGCCATAACTCCGGCAGCGTGGGCAGCCCGGATTAGCGCGGCTTCGGCGGCGTGGCCCAGCGGCCGCCCGGCCATCATTTCCAGCGATGGAGCGCGGCGCAACACGCAGACTTCGTCGCCCGAGAGGAACTGCCAGCTTTCCATGTTGGCCCCGCCGGACAGGCGTTCCAGCGCGTGCGGCTCGGCCAGGCCAACGCGAGCGAGCGCCGCGGTCAGCCCGCGGATCAGCGCTTCGCCGTGCGCTCCAGTCTGGCCCAGGGCCGGGGAAGTGGTCACGCCGCATCCTCCTGACGGCGCTGCGGCCGATCACCTGCGGGTTTAATCGCGCGATTAAATAAGATCAAGCCGGTGTGCGCTGCGGGCAAAGAAAAGGGGCGCCAGGTTACCCCGGCGCCCCGATCCGTTTACCTGACGGCGAAGATTACATCTTGGTCGCAGCGTCCGAAGCAGCCTTGTCAGCAGCAGCGCCAGCAGCCTTCACCGAATCGGTGGCAGCCGAGCTGGCCGAAGCAGCAGCCGAGGTGGCAGCAGCAGCAGCAGCGCCAGCAGCGCTACCGGCGTCGGTAGCAGCATCAGCAGCGGCAGTGGCGGCGTCGGTGGCGACTTCCGAAGCGACGGCTGCGGTGTCGTCAGCGTCCTTCTTGCAAGCCGAAAGCGAGAGAGCGGCGCTGGCAACAGCAGCTGCGAAAATGATCTTGCGCATGAATAGTATTCCTTGAACAGCTAGTGGACCACGTACGGAAGATCGGGCTGAAGGCTAGACACACCGCACGGAAAGCCAACCAAGACGGTAGACTTCGACGCCCAAATAGTCACCTTCACCGCGCGACGCAAGCGATTGTCGCCAGACTGCTCCAAACAGGCGCAATTCTGCCCTTCGGGCGTTTTGGCCCGCAATTGTGGCAGCCGCGTGACCGTTGCGCTCGATCAAGCGCAAATGGACGATTCGGGTCCCAAGGCCCTCTTACACCCGCCTTAAGCACCTGCTAGCGTGGCGCGATGGACGCCAAGCAGCACCTCTACCTGGTCGACGGATCGGCCTATATATTCCGCGCCTACCACCGGCTCCCCCCGCTGACAGACCCGCAAGGCACGCCGGTTGGAGCGGTCTATGGTTACACCACGATGCTGTGGAAGCTGGCCGACGATCTCAACAAGGCTGACGGACCGACCCACCTGGCGGTGATCCTCGACAAGTCATCGAAGTCGTTCCGCAACGACCTTTATGACAAATACAAGGCCAACCGCCCGCCACCGCCCGAAGACCTTGTCCCGCAGTTTCCACTGATCCGCGACGCGACCCGCGCTTTTTCGTTGCCGCTGGTCGAGGAAGACAACGTCGAGGCCGACGACATGATCGCCTCTTATGCCCGCGCCGCAACGCTGCGCGGCTGGGACGTGACGATCGTTTCATCGGACAAGGATCTGATGCAGCTGGTCGGCAAGTGTGCGGAAGGTGGCGGGTGTATCGACATGCTCGATACGATGAAGAACCAGCGGATCGACATTCCCGAAGTGATGGAGAAATTCGGCGTTGCGCCCGATCTGGTCGGCGATGTGCTCGCGCTGATGGGCGATGCGGTCGACAACGTGCCGGGCATTCGCGGCATCGGCCCCAAGACAGCAACCAAGTTGATCCAGGAATACGGCACCCTAGAAGCTGCGCTGGCGGCGGCCCCGACGATGAAGCCGAGCAAGATGCAGGAAAGCCTGATCGAACAGGCCGACATGGCCCGTTTAAGCCGGGTGCTGGTGGCGCTCAAAGAAGACTGCCCGCTGCCGATCGCCATCGACGATTTCAAGCTGGGCGCGATCCCGCCCGATCCGCTGGCCACGTTCCTGACCAGACACGGCTTTACCAGCCTGCTCAAGCGCCTGGGCGACGGACGCGGCAGCCCCGAACGCCGCACCGATCTGCAGCCGGCCAAAGCGGTAACCGCTGGCGCCAAGACGGCAGCTGGATCAGCAGGCGGGCGCCAGCCTTTGCCCGAACTGCCACCAATCGACCGGTCAAAGTACGAATGCGTACAAACCGCTGCGGCGCTCCAGGCCTGGATCGACCTGGCCATGACCGCACGGCTGGTCGCGGTCGATACCGAGACCACCGCGCTTGACGCAATGCGGGCCGACCTTGCCGGGGTGAGCCTTTCGCTCGGCGCCGGGGACGCCTGCTACATCCCGCTGGCCCACGGCGGCAGCGACATGTTTGCGCAGACCCCCGAGCAGGTGCCGATGGCCGAGGCGCTCGCGATCCTCAAGCCGCTGCTCGAAAGCGATACGGTGCTCAAGATCGGGCAGAACATCAAATACGACATCACCATCCTGGCGCGCGCTGGTGAGGCTGTCGGGGGCATCGACGTTTCGCCGATCGACGACACCATGGTGATGAGTTTCTGCCTCGATGCGGGGCGCAGCCTCGATCTGGCGGGGCACGGCATGGATGAACTGGCCAGCCGGCACCTCGGTCACAAGACAATGACGTTCAAGGATTTGTGCGGGACGGGCAAAAAGGCGATCACGTTCGCCGAAGTGCCGCTCATCGATGCCACGCGCTATGCCGCCGAAGACGCCGACGTGACCTGGCGGCTTTACAAGACCTTCCAGCCGCGCATGGCCGATGAATCTGCGACTCGCATCTACAGCCGCGTCGATCGGCCGCTGATCCCGGTCGTCGCGCGGATGGAGCAGCGCGGGATCAAGGTCGATCGCGAGCGGCTGGCAGGGCTTTCGGCCGAGTTCGCACAGCGGATTGCCGAACTGGAGACCGTGATCCATCAGGCGGCGGGAGGGCCGTTCACGATCGGCAGCCCCAAGCAATTGGGCGACGTGCTGTTCGATCGCCTGGGCCACAAGGGCGGGAAAAAGGGCAAGAGCGGGCAGTATTCGACCGATCAGTCGGTGCTCGAGACGATCGCGGCGCACCTCGATGGCGGCCCCGGCGCCGACGTGGCGCGGCTGGTGCTCGATTGGCGCCAGTTGTCCAAGCTCAAATCGACGTACACCGACGCGCTGCAGGCCGCGATCAACCCGGCGACGGGGCGGGTCCATACCAGCTACAGCCTGGTTGGCGCGCAGACCGGGCGGCTTTCGTCGACCGACCCGAACTTGCAGAATATCCCGATCCGCACCGAAGTCGGCCGCCAGATCCGCGAGGCTTTCGTCGCTGAACCGGGCAACCTGCTGATGGCGGCGGACTATTCGCAGATCGAACTGCGGCTCGCCGCGCACATGGCCGACGTGCCCGCGCTGAAGGAGGCGTTTGCGGCGGGCGAGGACATCCACGCGCGCACCGCGATGGAAATGTTCGGGCACGTCGATCGCGATACGCGCGGCCGCGCCAAGACGATCAACTTCGCGATCCTCTACGGCATCTCGCGCTGGGGGCTGGCGACGCGGCTCGGGACCAACGCCGAAGAGGCGCAAGCCATGATCGATCGCTATTTCGAGCGGTTTCCCGGCATCCAGAAATACATCGTCCACACACTGGAGGACGTGCGCGAGCGCGGCTATTCGCAGACGCTGTTCGGCCGCAAGACGTGGTTTCCGCGGATCAATTCCAAGCTCCAGGCCGAACGCCAGGGCTCCGAACGCGCGGCCATCAACGCGCCGATCCAGGGCACGTGCGCCGATATCATCAAGCGCGCGATGGCGCGGATGGAGCCTGCGCTGGCCGAGGCGGGGCTGGGTAATGTGCGGATGCTGCTCCAGGTCCATGACGAACTGGTGTTCGAACTGCCCGAAGCCGACGTGAATGCCGCGCGCCCGGTGATCGAGCGCGTGATGGCCGAAGCGGCCCGGCCGGCGGTGGAATTGACCGTTCCGCTGGGGGTCGACATCGGGGTCGGGCGCAGCTGGGGCGAGGCGCATTGAGCACCGAGCCACCCAAACCGCCGGCGCCTGAACAGCGTTCGTCCGAACAGCTTTCGCCCCAGCGGAGGGCGCTGATGGCCGGGCGACTGGCGTGGATGATGGGAATCGCGGTGGGCACGCCGTTCCTGTGCCTTGCGCTCATCGCCAACGCACTGATCCCTTGCGCGCACCAGGCCGCGTGCAAAGGCAAGCGCGGCTGGCTGATGGCGGGGCTGGCGCTGCTGCTCACGGTGGCGGCGGGACTTCTGGCGCGGCGCCGGGTAAAGGCGGCGCTCGCCAAGGCCGGGTTGGATGGGGCGGGCGAGGACGCCTGAATTAGTCGACCGCGGCGAACTTCGCGATATCGGCCTTTTTGAGCCATAGCGCCTGTTCGTTGGGCACCGAATTGGTCAGAGCGTAGAACGCCGCGGCCTTCTCGGGCGTGAGCCCCATCTGGCGGTAGTAAGCGATATAGGTGCGGTTGACCGGATCGGCCTCGGGCACGTCGCTCGGCTGGCGCCCGGTATCGTCACGCCAGCTGTGGACCGCGAAATCGGCATCGGCGTCGGCGCGGCGGTGCAACCCTGCCAGGAACAGTTCGACCGCGCCCGAGCGCACCGAGCCGCCGTCGGGCACGTCGGTATCGAGCCCGCGCGCGCGGATCATCCGGCCGAGCTGCAAGTTCGCGACATCGTCGAGCGTGCCGGGGCATTCGACGAATTCGATCGTGCGGATGCCGGGATAGGCCCGCAGCATGGCCTTGAACGCAGCCGGGCTGGCGCTGTCGGTTTCGCGGACCAGCGCGGCGCGACCGGTGTCGATCACGCGGAACGGGCCGAATGCGGCGATCGATTTGAGGTCGGGCGATTTGAAATCGGGCGCGCCCTGTTCGGATGCAGCGGCGATTTCCAGCAAACGTTCACCGCCGCTGTGATCGGGCGTTTCCTCGATAACGGCTTCGACCGTTTGCGGCGCTGTCGATCCAGGACGTGCGATGTGCGCGTGCGCGGGGCACGCGGCGAGCGCCAGGGCGGCAGAGCAGGAAACGAGGAACCTTTTCATCGAGATTTACGCTTACAGCGCAACGCCTTGCCGTTTTGGTAAGCGGCATGGTTAAAGTGGTTTTAACCACTACAAGTTCTGCTTTCCGTAAGTCGTTCCAAACCGGTCGCAGTTGACCGCGACTCCCGCCCGCACTCGCGTAGAAAACGCGTATGCGGAAAGGAACCTGATGGTCGCGCTCGTATCGACGGTGGCCTATCTCGGGTTGCAGGCCCGCGCGGTCGAGGTGCAGTGCCAGCTCGCCAACGGGCTGCCCGCATTCAAGATCGTGGGCCTGCCCGACAAGGCGGTGGGCGAAAGCCGCGAACGCGTGCAATCGGCACTTTCGGCGATGGGGCTGGCGCTGCCCCCCAAGCGGATCACGGTCAACCTCTCGCCCGCCGACTTGCCCAAGGAAGGCTCGCACTACGATCTGCCGATCGCGCTGGCGCTGCTCGCGGCAATGGGCGTCGTCGATCGTGATACGGTCGGAGAATTCATTGCGGTGGGCGAACTGGCGCTCGATGGCAGGGTTATCGCCTCGCCCGGAGTGCTGCTCGCCGCGATTCGCGCCAGCGAAGTCGAGAAAGGGCTGATCTGCCCTTACGAACAGGGCCCCGAAGCGCGCTGGGCCAGCGGGATCGAGGTGGTGGCAACGCCCGATCTGGTCAGCCTGCTCAACCACCTCAAGGGCACCAGCCGCCTGCCGCCGCCGCAGCCGGGCGTGGCGGAACCTGCCAAACGCGGCGCGGACCTGGCGCAAGTGAAGGGCCAGGAAACCGCCAAGCGCGCGTTGGAGATTGCAGCGGCGGGCGGGCACAACCTGCTGATGATCGGGCCGCCCGGCGCAGGCAAATCGTTGCTCGCCGCGTGCCTGCCGGGCATCCTGCCCGAATTGTCGCCGGCCGAAGCGCTCGAAACCTCGATGGTTGCCTCGGTCGCGGGCACGCTCGAAGGTGGGCGCATCAGCCGCGAGCGACCGTACCGA
>JAYUCG010000044.1:0-6515 GCA_043740455.1 Novosphingobium sp.
CAGGCGGTCGACAGCGCGATCTTCTATCCGATCGCCTTTCTCGGCACCTGGACCAATGCGCAGGTGCTGACCGTCATGTTCACCAACTGGCTGCTGAAAGTACTGTGGGAGGTCGTGCTGACCCCGGTGACTTACGCGGTGGTTGGGTTCTTGAAGACCCGCGAGGGGGTCGAGGTATTCGATACTGGTACCGACTTTTCGCCGTTCGCGAAAAGTCCGGCGGTTTAGGCCCCACCCGGAGGTGGGGCCTCACCGCGATTTGCCTCAATCGGCGATGAGGCCGATCACGAGGTAGACTACCAGCAGCGAACCGAAGCCGAGGACGGTGCCCAGCGCGAAGCCGATTCGGACGAGGTTTACGTCCCAGCCAAAGAAATCGGCGATGCCCGAGCAGACGCCCATGAACTTGGCATTGGCTTTGCCCAGGCGGAAGCCGCGGGCGGGAGCGACGGCGCGATCATTGTGGTCGATCAAGTTCATGCGACTTCTCCGACATAAACGGTGGCATGTGCCGCCGAAGGGCTGGTCGCCGTGACGGTCAGCAGCACGAGCGAAAGCATGAAGGCCGAAGCGGCGGCGGCGAGCCGGCTGGTGAAATTGGTGTTGGTCATTGTCAGTCTCCTGGTTTGTTTGGTTCCGCCGAGATCGGCAGATGTCAGACTGACTGCATCGCCCGTGCCAATTTCGAAAAACCCCGGAATTTCATGCTTTCGCTTAGCTGAATGGAATCTTGCGCCAAGGTGAATGAACAATAGTTGGGAAAATTCCCCAAGTTTCAGGATTCGTCTTTTGCGTGACACTGCAAGCCTGCCAACCTATCGCCCGGCCATGTCGCTTCACCGCATCAGGCTGACCCAGTTTCGCAACCATGCCCAAACCGCGCTTGATGGTACAACGCAGTTCAACCTGCTGGTCGGCGAGAACGGCGCGGGCAAGACCAACGTGCTCGAAGCGCTGTCGTTGCTGGCGCCGGGACGCGGCCTGCGCCGCGCTGCGCTGGCCGATGTCGCGGCGCACGGTTCCGAAGTGGGATTCGCGGTCAGCGCTGACCTTGGCGGTGACGTTCAGCTCGGCACCGGGACCCGGCCGGAAAAGCCCAGCCGCCGCGTCGTGCAGGTCAATGGCGCCGATATGCCCGCCGTCCAACTCGGCGAATGGCTCAGCATGGGCTGGCTAACCCCGGCGATGGACCGCTTGTTCATGGACAGCGCGGGCGCGCGGCGGCGCTTTCTGGACCGGCTGGTGCTCGCGCTCGAACCCGGACACGCGCGCCATGCGGCCAAGCTCGAGGCGGCCCTGCGCGAACGCGGCCGCTTGCTCAGCGAACCGGCCGAACCCGATCCGCAATGGCTGACCGCGATCGAAGCCCAGATCGGTGAGGCTGGCGCAGCCGTGGCGCAGGCGCGGGCGCGTCTGGTCGGTGCGCTCATGACCGCACTTGGCCAACTGCCCGACGCGCCGTTTGCCCGGCCTGCGCTAGAATACCGACCCGGCGGTCCGCTCGATTCTGCGGAACTGACCGCCGCACTGGCCGAGAGCCGCCGCCGTGACCGCGCGGCGCAGCGCACCTTGGTGGGCCCACACCGCGACGAACTGGGCGTGACCATGGCGGGCAAGGGCGAGGAAGCCGCGGCTTGCTCAACCGGCGAGCAGAAGGCGATGCTGATCGCGATCACGCTGGCCCACGCCGGTTTGCTATCCGCCGACCGGCCTGGCGTAGTGTTGCTCGACGAAGTGGCCGCACACCTCGATCCGCTGCGCCGCGCAGCGCTGTTCGACCGGCTTGGTCAAGGCACGGCGCAAGTCTGGCTGACCGGCACCGAGCTCGCCCCGTTCGAGGCGATCATTGGCCGTGCTGCGGTTTGGCGCGTCAGCGGGGGACGGGCGGAGCGGATCTAACAGCCCTCCGTCATCGCTTTGCGATGACACCTCCCCATCGCAAATCGATGGGGAGGATCACTAAGTTTACGTTTCCTCCCCATCGACTTGCGATGGGGAGGTGTCGCGCCCGAAGGGCGTGACGGAGGGGTCACTTCCCTTTCGGCAAAGCCTCGGCCACCTGATCGACAGTTGCCGCAACCAGTTTGTCGACCCCGGGCAAGGTCGGGTGGATGTGATCGCCTTGCAGCAATTCCGGATGCCCCTGCAACGGCGCGAGCCAGAACGGAACCAGCGTGGCACCATACTGTTTGGCCAGCGCCGGATAGATCGCGTTGAACTGGTCCGCGTATTCTTTGCCCAGGTTTGGCGCGGCAAGCAGCTGGAGCAGGACCACGCGCACCTTAGCCGCCTTGAACTTGGCAAGGATCACCTCAAGGTTCTTGCGCGTTTCTGCAGGCGGAACGGCCCGCAGCATGTCGTTACCGCCGAGGCTGATGATAGCGAGCGCAGGTTTCTGGCCCATGCCGCTCAGGACGAAATCGACCCGCGCGAGTCCATCTGCAGTGGTATCACCCGAAACGCCTGCGTTGACGATCCGCACCGGCACACTGCGCGCCTTGAGCGCCGCTTCTAAGTGCGCGGGATAGCTTTCGCCCGGACCCAATCCGTATCCAGCAAACAGGCTATCACCGAGCGCGAGCACAGTCATCTCGCCTGCCACGGGTGCAGCAGTGACGGCGGCGGTGGGCTGCGGTGCAGGTGCCTGCGTCGATTCCTTGCATCCCACCAGTGCCAGGGGGGTTGCAAGCAGAGCCATCAACTTCCATTTCATTCTGCAACTTCCTTCTGTCTGCCCTCTAGCTATGGCATCCCCGCGACGTGACAAGCCCCCTGCCCGCGATTGCGGCCCATAATCTTACCCTCAGCCTTGGTTCCGGCGACAGCGCAGTGGAAGTGCTGCGCGGGATCGACCTGAGTGTCCCTTATGGCCAGACGCTCGCGCTGCTCGGCCCTTCAGGCTCGGGCAAGAGCAGCCTGATGGCGGTGCTCTCCGGCCTCGAACGGGCCAGCGGCGGCAGCCTTCGGGTCGCGGGCGAAGACTTTTCGGCGATGAGCGAGGATGCGCTGGCGCTGGCGCGGCGCGGGCGGATCGGGGTGGTGCTGCAGGCGTTCCACTTGCTCCCGACTATGACCGCGCTCGAAAATGTCATGACCCCGCTCGAACTCGCCGGGATACCCGATGCGAAAGCGCGGGCTGAGGCCGAGCTAGCTGCTGTCGGGCTTGGCGAGCGGCTCGGCCACTACCCGGCCCAGCTTTCGGGCGGTGAACAGCAGCGCGTTGCCATCGCCCGCGCGCTTGCTCCCAAGCCCGCGCTAGTGTTCGCTGACGAACCCACCGGCAATCTCGACGCCGCGACTGGCAGCAGCGTGATGGATTTGCTGTTTGCCCGCCGCGCCGAGAGCGGGGCGACACTGGTGGTGATCACCCATGATCCCGCGCTGGCAGCGCGGTGCGAGCGCATTGTTACCCTCGCCGATGGCCGCATCGCAAGCGACGACGCCGCATGACCCCTTGGCGCACTGCCAGGACCATCGCGCGCCGCGACCTGTCGGCGCGGTTCAAGGGGCTGCGGCTGCTGCTCGTTTGCCTGTTCCTTGGCGTCGGTGCGCTGGCGGCAATCGGCACGCTCACCGGCGCGATCCAGAGCGAACTGGCCAGCCGCGGCCGCACGATCCTCGGCGGCGACGTTGAAGTTGCGGTGTGGCAGCGCGCGGCCAGTCCGGCTGAAAACGCTGCCTTTGCCAAGGCCGGCAAGGTCTCGGGCGGCACGCGCCTGCAAGCCATGGCGCGCGCTGACGATCTGGCCGCGCCGGTGGAATTGAAGGCGATCGATCAGGCCTGGCCGCTGGTCGGGCAGTTTACCCTGCAGGACGGGCGAAGCGCCGGGGCTCCGCCACCTGATACCGCTTGGATCGCCGAAGGCGCAGCGCAGCGGCTGGGGGTGAAGCCGGGCGACTCCATCACGATTGGCAGCCTGCCGCTCAAGGTCGGCGGCATCATCGCATCGGAGCCAGACCGGCTGGGCGAAGGCTTCACGCTCGGCCCAGTGGTGATCGTCGCCGCCGATGTTCCGCAGCGCGCGGGCCTCACCGCACCCGGCGCAATGTACCGGGCCAAATACCGGATTGCGATGGGCCCCGGCAGCGATGCGCAGGGCCTGGCCGACCGACTCAAAAAGCAGTTCCCTTCATCGGGCTTCGAACTGCGTACCCGCGACAATGCCTCACCCGGAGCCGAGCGGTTCGTCAGCCGGATGGGCGATTTCCTTGTGCTGGTCGGGCTCGCTGCCCTGGCGATCGCCGGGATCGGCATCGGCGGCGGGGTGTCATCATACCTTGAGGCGCGGCGCGGGAGCTTGGCGACCTTGAAGGTGCTGGGCGCGACCAGCGGCGATATCGCGCGGATCTACTTGCTCCAGGTCGGCACGGCGGCGCTGGTCGGCAGCGCCGCCGGGTTGGTCGCCGGGGTGCTGGTGACCCCGCTATTGGCCGCCGCGCTGGGCAGTCTGCTCCCCGTATCGCCGAGGATGGCGTTCGATCCCGGCGCGCTGGCCAAGGCGGCGCTCTATGGCCTGCTGATTGCGCTGGTCTTCGCCGCGCCGCCGCTGCTGTCCGCACGGCGCTTTCCGGCGATGGCGCTGCTGCGCGCGCGGGTTTCGCCGCTCAAGCAAAGCTGGCGCGATGCGGTGCTGCCGGTCGGCCTCGGCATGACCGCAATCGCCGCGCTGGCGCTGCTGACCACCAAGGCCAAGATCGTTACCGCCTGGTTCCTCGGCGGCTCGCTGGCGCTGCTGCTGCTGCTCGGCGCGCTCGGCTGGCTGATCCGTTGGCTGGCGGCGCGCTTGCCCCGGCCCAAGGCGCCGCTGCTGCGGATCGCGCTCGCCAACCTGCACCGCCCCGGCGCGCAGACCGGCGCCTTGGTCACTGCGCTGGGCTTTGGCCTTGCCGCCTTCGTCACCCTTGCCGCGATCGAGACCAGCCTCGATGCCAACATCATGGCGCGGGTTCCCCAGCGCGCGCCAGACTATTTCGTGCTCGACGTACCCAAGGCGCGCGGGGCTGAATTCGTCGCGGCGGTCGACAAGGTTGCGCCCTCGGCCAAAGTCCGGCTGGTCCCGGCGCTGCGCGGCGCGATACTCGCCTATGGGCCAGAAAGCGCGATGACCCGCGTCGCGGACATGAAGGAAATCCCCGAAGAGGCCTGGCCTTTGCGCGGCGAGCGGGGCCTCACCTATTCGGACGAAGTGCCCGAAGGCAATGTTGTCACTGCGGGCAAGTGGTGGCCCAAGACCTATGCGGGGGAGCCGTTGGTCTCGATCGATGAAAAGCTGGCTCAGGCGCTGAACCTGAAGATTGGCGACGAGCTGACCATCGGACTGCTGGGGGTCGAGCGCACCGCGCGGATCGCCTCGCTGCGCCGGATCGACTGGGATTCGATGGGCTTCAACTATGTGCTGGTGTTCAACCCCAACGCGATTGAAGACGCGCCGCATAATCTGGCTGCGACGATCAACCTGCCCAAGGACACTCCGCGCGGCGATCTGCTCCGCTCGCTGGTCCGCGCCTTTCCCGCCAGCTCGGTGATCGAAGTTGGCGGAGTGCTGACGCAGGCGCGCGACTTGCTGCGCCAGGTCAGCCTCGCAATCCTTGCTGCGGCTTCGGTCGCGGTGCTGGCGGGGATCGCCGTGTTGCTCGGCGCGATCGCCGCGGCGCGCACTTCGCGAGTCTATGACAATGTGATCCTGCGCGTGCTGGGGGCAAGCCGGCGGCAGCTGCTGGTGCTGCAACTGGCCGAATATGCCCTGCTCGCCACCGTTCTGGCCGGGGTCGCGCTGGCGCTGGGCAGCGGCATCGCCTGGCTGGTGGTGGTCAAACTGTTCGGCTTCGACTGGCTGCCCGACTGGACCGAGGTGATGGCGGTACTCGGGCTGGGCCTCGCATTGGTAATCGGCTTCGCGCTGGCCGCCTCGCTCCCGTTGCTGAGAGCGAAACCGGCGCAGGCACTTAGGGAGCTTTAGGGCGCTTCCCCCCCGTTTTCCTAATTGGGGCGCCTCTGGTATTCCGTGACCATGCCTGCCGCTGACGCATACCTGTCACCTTGCTCCCGCAAACGCGTGTCCATGCGCCTTCGCAGCCAAGTCTCCCCTTCTCGAAAGCTATTGAATTTACTTAAACCCACAATGGTAGATTTTTGCATATGGAGACTGGTCCAAGCGGTCCAGCCATCCGACCCGCGCCGAAAGCCTCCAAGCTTGCCCCGCCAGCCTCTTTGGGCTACGGGCGCGGCGAATGTTGCGGCGCAGCAAGTGCCGCCCTCCCCTGACTTGAAAGCATCTGCATGTCCGCCCAGCTTCCCCTGCGCAATATCGCCATCATCGCGCACGTCGATCACGGCAAGACCACGCTGGTCGACCAGCTGTTCCGCCAGTCCGGCACTTTCCGCGACAATCAGCGCGTCGAAGAGCGGGCGATGGATTCGAACGACCTCGAAAAAGAGCGCGGGATCACCATTCTGGCCAAGTGCACTTCGGTCGAATGGGACGATCATCACGGCCGCACCACGCACATCAACA